>JAEXPS010000100.1 GCA_023438885.1 Actinomycetes bacterium | reverse complement strand
ACCCACAAACATTTGCGTGGGGCGCCCCGGGGTGGGCCCCCCCCTCTCGTTCGTCTACGCCGTGGAGTCAGCCAGTCCAGGCCTGCTGCCCGAGCAGCGGCACGGCGACGCGGAAGCCGGCCTCACTGAGCGCATTGTCGTAGGCATGGACCGCGGCGTGGATGTCGCCGTGCGCCCGGTACCGATCACCGAGCTCGCGCCATGCGGCCGCCGAGTGCCGCGATGCCGACATCATGCCCAGCATGTCGGCAGCCCACTGGTAGGACTTCGACGCCTCGTCCATGCGGCCCTGCGCATGCAGTGCGTCGCCCAGGGCGAGGTGCGCGTACGTCGCCTCCAGCCGCGGTCCCTCGCCCAGCCGGTCGACCGCCCGGCTGGCCAACCGCTCTGACTCCAGAGCGTCGCCGAGCAGCAGGTAGGCACGGGACAGCTCGTTGTCGACGGTCGCCATGTCGATGACGGACCCGACCACCTCGAGCGTCGGCGCGGCACGGGTCAGCTGGTCGAGCGCGGCCTGAGCCTCCGGCGGCTCAGAGCGCAGCAGGAGCCAGGCGTAGTTCAGCCGAAGTCGAGGCAGGTCGCGATCGGCTTCGCCCTCCGAGAGCAGTGCGAGCGCACGCTCGGTGTAGCGCTGCGCGAGCACGTAGTCGTGACGCTCCTGGGCGACGAGAGCCGCGTTCCAGTACACCGAGCCCCGGCCGCGTGGCGAGCCGAGCGACTCGGCGAGCCGGATCAGCTCGGCGGCTCGGTGCGTGGCGTAGAGCAGGTCACCCCGTTCGACGTAACCCCAGAGCACGGTCGACGCGAGCCGAAGGTGCTCGTCGGTGCCGGCGATGTCTGCTGCGACCGTCTCGGCAAGCGCGGACTCGCCGACCTCGATGCCGCGGTGCAGGTCGCCGCTCTGGAAATAGACATGGGTGAGGTGCGACGCCATCCGCGCAGCATCGGCGTAGTGCCCCCGCTCACGCTCCTCAGCGAGCAGCGCCTCCAGGATCGCAACTGCCTCGTCGAGGCGACCGGCCATCTCGTGGCATCTCGCGACGAGCTCGAGCGCCTCGATCCGGGTCGAGGACGTGACGGTACTGACATCCAGAGGCTCAAGGCGCAGGGCCGCGGACGTGGGGTCGCCGTTCGCCAGCTCGAGCTTCGCCAGACCGATCTCGAGCCGGACACGCGCCTCGTTCGGTCCGTCCTCCCCGTGCTTCAGGTACTCCAGCGTCGTGCCCAGCCGCTCCGCCAGTACGAGCAGCGCAGCGTCCGTCGGCTCCCGGTGACCCGACTCGATGAGAGAGATGTAGCTGGGAGAGAACGCACTGCCGGCAAGCGCTGTCTGAGACAGCCCAGCGGCAAGCCTCAGCTCGCGGACCCGGTCAGCAATCGTGGTCATGGCTGTCACCCTAGCCAGTGACCGCGTGCGGCAGGAGGAGAGAGCGGGAGTTTTCGCCCGGGTGGTTGTGCGCCACGGTGAGCCTGCCTAGTGCGCCGAGATGCAGCAGGCAGCCGGACCCGAGACGACGACGCCGGTCGCGGCAGCGGTGCCGCCGAGGCCGAGCAGGGCGATGATGGTGGCGGAAGCGGTGGCGATCTTGACGATGCGGGACATTGTGGACTCCTAGTCATGAAGGTTGTGCTATCAGGTCATGGCCATGATGACAGGATTTCACCCACGGTGTCTGTAGGCCCCGCCAGCGACAATGGCCAAGTTGGTCACCCGTTCAGGTGTGTGTCGGCGCAAATTCCACCCGTTGCGAGAGGCGACCACCGCCCATACGTGTGATGTCATGGATGACGTGACGAACGTGAGCGACGACGGAGGCCTCGCATGGCTGGCAGCCGCCGTCGACGCCGCAATCCCGGAGCCGCTGAAGCTCGAATGGGCCGCGCACGTCTCCCGTGACCCCGTTCTGGTGGCCCGGCAGCCGATCTTCTCGGAGCACGGCCGCACGTTCGCCTACCAGCTGTCGTTCCGCTCCCCCGACCATCACCCGGAGCTGGCCTCGGCGTGGAGCCAGCGCGAGCACGAGCGCGCCACCGAGCACGTCCTCGCCGCCACCTTCGGCCGGGCGGACCTCGAGCGCGTCGCCCGCGGCCGGTTGCTCTTCGTCCGCTGCCCCCGCGCCTTCCTCGTCGGCCACCTGTCCCTGCCGCACCGGCCGGACCGGCTGGTGCTCGAGGTCTGCTGCGTCGAGCCGCCGGACGCTGAGCTGCTGGCCGGCCTGAGCCGGCTCCGGGCGGAGGGGTACCGCATCGCCCTGCCTGCCTTCGCCGACCGTCCCGGTCAGCGCGAGTACCTCCCGTTCGCCGACTTCGTGAAGCTCGACGTGCGCGACCTCGACGTCGAGGGCGAGCCGGTGGTGCGGGCCGCCCGTTCACAGGGCGCGGTCCTCGTCGGCGAGTACGTGGAGGATCGGCGCGCGCTCCTGCACGCACGCGAGCTGGGACTGACCCTGTTCCAGGGAAACCTCCTCGCCCGCGCCGGCGTCCTCGACCGCAGCGACGCCCGGCCCGTTCTCCCCTGACCTCGGCTGGCCTCGGGCGCGCAAGTCGCGTCACGATCGCAGCGGTCGCGGCTCTCATCGGTCGTGAGCCTCTCCAGCGCCCCTGCGTTCCCCACGCAGGCGACGGGCGCTCGGCTGCCGGTCGCACGCCAGCCGATCTGGGCGGCCGGCGGCGATCTCGTCGGGCACGAGTACCTCTTCCGGTCCCGGACCGGGCGCGCCGTGGGCGTCGACCGCTGGCACGACGAGCTGCAGGAGCGCGCGAGCGCCTCCGTGCTCGCCTCGGTCTTCTCCGGCGGTGGGCCGACGAGCAACCACCTCGCCTTTGTCAACGTCACCCGAGCATTCCTCACCGGCGAGCGCCCGTTGCCCGCGCCGGACCCACGGCTGGTGCTCGAGATCGTCGAGACCGTGCACGCCGACCACCACGTCCTGTCGGGGCTCTCGGCCCTGCGCGCCGCGGGCTACCTCATCGCTCTCGACGACTACGTGGCCTCTGCCGACCATCTCGCGATGCTGCCGTTCGCCGACTTCGTCAAGGTGGACCTGCGCGACCTGGCGGGGCTGCCGCCGCACAGCCTGGCCCTGGCCAGGTGCTACGGCGCCGCCCTCGTCGCCGAGCGCGTCGCGGACGAGGCGCTGCGGGAGCGGGCGCTCGACCTCGAGTTCGACCTGCTGCAGGGTGACGAGCTCGGCGCGGCGACCACGCACACCACGCAGCGCGCCTGACCGTCCAGCGCGCCTGACCGTCAGCGACCCGCGGCCGCGGCGATCGCCAGCACTGCCCGCTCCACCGCGAACGCGGCGTCGCGGCCCTCACCCTTGACCTCGGCGTCGGCCTGGGCGACAGCCGTGATGGCGGACGCCAGCCCCTCGGGTGTCCACCCGCGCAGCTCGCGCAACGCGCGGTCGACCTGCCAGGGGGCGAGCGACAGCTCCCTCGCGGCGTCCGCGCCGCGACCGCGCACCGCGCCGACCTTGGCCAGCACGCGCAGGCGCACCGCGAGGGCCGCGACGATGGGCACCGGGTCGACGCCCGTCGCCAAGGCGTGCCGCAGCAGGGCGACCGCTCGGCCCGCCTCGCCGGCGACGGCCGCATCGGCGACCTGGAACCCGCTCGCCTCGACGCGGCCGCCGTAGTACCGCTGGACGTCGTCCGGCCCGACGATGCCCGTGGTGTCGCGCGCGAGCTGGGCGCAGGCCGCCGCGAGCTCGCGCAGGTCGCTGCCCACGGCGTCGACCAGAGCACGGATCGCCTGCGGGTCACCACGGCGCCCGGCCCGACGCAGCTCGGCCGAGGCAAAGGCCAGCTTGTCGCCGTCCGAGGTGATCGCGTCGCAGCCGATCACCGGAACCCCGGCGGCACGGACGCTGTCCAGGAGGCCCTTGCCGCGCTGGCCGCCGGCGTGACGCAGCACCACGACAACGTCGTCCAGGGGCTGCGCGACGTACGCGGCGGCGTCGGCGAGCAGCTCGTCGGAGGCGCGCTCGAGGCCGGTGACCACGACGACCTTCGCCTCGCTGAACAGGCTCGGGCTGGTCAGGACCGCCAGCATCCCCGGGGTGTACTCGGCCGCGTCGACGCGCTCGACGTCAGCCCCGGGCGTCGAGGCCCGCGACGCCGTGACGATCGCGTCGACGGCACGCTCCGCGAGCAGGTCCTCCGGGCCGAGCACCAGGACGACGGGTGCGGGTGCCGCGTCCTGCCAGCCGAGAGTCGGTGCGCCCGACGAACGACGCTGCGAGGTGCGGGGGGCGGCCACGCCCACAGCCTGCCAGACCGCGCCGACGCGTCACGCCTCGAGCTGCCGGCCCGCGCGCGACAGGAGCACCGCCACCGCGGTGGACGCGCCGACGAGGGCGAGCATCCCCACCACGCCGGGCGCCCAGCCGAGGCTGGCACCCGGTGCCCCGGCCGCGAGCCGCCCGACTGCGGCGATCCACCAGCAGGCGGCGCCACCCACGTGCGCCAGCGCCGCGGCCCCCGCGGGCCACACGGGCGCGAGCAGGGCAGCCGCGACGCCGAAGACGGTCGCCGGACCCACGGCGGGGGCGACGAGAAGGTTCGCCGGCACCGCGTACAGGCCGACGTCCGGCCGGACGGCCAGTAGCACCGGGCCGCACGCGAGCTGTGCGGCGAGCGGGACGGCGAGCGCCGCCGCCGGTCCTCGCCCGAGGCGGGGCGCCCATCGCTCCGTCCACGGGCCTGCCAGGAGCACGATCGCCGCGGTGGCGACCACCGAGAGGACGAACCCCATCTCCACGGCGAGCCACGGATCGCCGACGAGCAGCACCACGACCGCCGCGGCCAGCGCCGCCGGCGCCCGCGACGGCCGTCCGGCCAGCAGGCCGACGATCGCCACCGCCCCCATCACCGCCGCCCGCAGCACGCTGGGCTCGGGTCCGACGAGGAGCACGAGCACGACTCCGGTGAGCAGCACGGTGCCCGCGCGAGCGATCCGCGGCAGCCGGCAGGCCGAGGCGGCCGCTGCGACCAGTGCCCCGAGGATCGCGAAGTGTGCGCCCGACACGGCGACGAGGTGGGTGAGGCCGGCCGTCGCAAGGGCGTCGGAGAGGTCGTCGGGCACCCGCGAGGTGTCGCCGAGCGCGACTCCGAGCAGAAGCCC
>JAEXPS010000089.1 GCA_023438885.1 Actinomycetes bacterium | reverse complement strand
GCGCCGACTTCTACGCCGAGCGCGCGCTCGTTCGTGCCGAACGGGTGCGCGCTCGGCGTATCACGTGGCGCTCGGTGGAAGGAGCGGCGCTCGGTGCAGGCGGTGGCGCTCGATGGGTGCGGCGGTTGCGGGAGAGGGGCCAGAGCGACGGCGGCGAGAGGGCCACGGCGGCGGTCGGTTAGGGTGCACCGCATGGCTGGAATCGAGTACGTCGCGCGTCCCTTCGAGGGCCTCCCCGGCGAGACCGACTGGGTCGCCCTGCGCGAGCTGGTCCCGGCGGCCACCGCGACGGTGCGCACGACGACGACGTACGGCGGCCGCGACGTCGTCGTCTCCACCGCTCTGCCGGACGCCTGGCCCGCGCTCCACCGCGCCGACGGCACGGTGCTCCTGGCCCTCCAGACCCGCAGCAGCTCCGGCGACGCGAGCCGCGACCTGGCCACCGTGCTGCTCGAGGCGCTCGACTCCGAGCCCGGCACGCCGGTGACGAGCCTCGGTCTGCCGACGCCCGGCCCGCGCCTGCAGGACGTCCTCGACCTCTCGGTCCCGTTCGCGGTCGAGGTCCGCAGCAGCTTCGACTACTGGCTGGACTCCGCGGCCGAGCAGACCGCCCAGCTCAAGGCCGCCCTCGAGGAGGCTGACGCCGCGATCCTCCCCACCGAGAAGCTCGCCTCGGTGGAGTCCGCGTACTGGACCCGCATGTCCGGCCGGGAGTTCATCCGGTGGGTGCAGCCGCTCGACGAGCAGGCCGTGCTCGACGGGCTGGCGCGCCTGCACGCCCGTCGCGAGTCGGGCTTCGGCGGCGCGAAGTTCGTCGGCTACTTCCGGGCCTGCGGGCTCGTGGTCCCCGTCTGGGAGCTGGCCCGGGGCACCGAGCCCGAGCAGGCGGACGACGAGCTCGCGAGCTTCGCCAAGGGCTTCGCGGCCGCGGTCGAGGACCGCGAACCGCTGGACGCCAACGCCCGCCGCGCCCGCGCCGGGCTGGTCGCACGCCAGGTCACGCTGCGCTAACAGGCGTTTCTCCGCCCGGTCTGCGCCGGGTCACGCCAGGGCAAAACCTACCGGTCCTCGTTAGGCTTGCCCCGTGCCGCGATCCGGTCCCGTCAAGGGCGACGCCAGCGCCTCGGCCGCCACCCGACAGGCGGCCGCCACCCCCGCGCCGGACGCTGCTGCGGCTCCCGCGCCGCAGCAGCGGCCATCGCGTGACCGGCCCCGCGTCGCGGCCCTGATCCCGGCGAAGGACGAGGCGCGCCGGATCGCCGCGACGGTTCGCGCGGCGCGGGCGATCCCCGGTGTGGACCTGGTCCTGGTCATCGACGACGGCTCCGAGGACGACACGCAGCACGTCGCACGCGCGGCGGGTGCGGTCGTCGTCCGCCACTCCCACAACCGGGGGCGCGCCGTGGCGATCGAGACCGGCGCGGCGGTGGTCGCGATGCGGGACGTCCCGGACCGACCGCCGCGCTCGCTGCTGTTCCTCGCCGCCGACCTGGCGGAGTCCGCCGTCGCGGTGGCGCCGCTGGTCCCGCCCGTGCTGGCGGGCGAGGTGGACATGACGGTGGCCATGCTCACCCCGCACCCGACGCCGGGCGGCCGAGGCATCGCGATCGGCTCCGCCCGGCGCGCGATCTCGCGCCTCACCGGCTGGTCGCCGGCCGAGCCGCTCTCGCCGCTGCGCTGCCTGACGCGGGACGCGTTCGAGGCAGCAGTCCCCTTGGCGCACGGCTCCGGCATCTGGCCCGGCATGACGATCGACCTGCTGCGGGCCGGCTTCCGGGTGCTCGAGGTGCCGTGCGACCTGCGCCACCACCCGGCCGGGCGGTCGCTGCGCAACCAGATGCTGCGCGCAGCCAACTACCGCGACATCGAGCTCGCCATCGGCGCGCGGCGCGCCCGCGCGATGGCGAACGGCATGCGCGGCCGCCTGCGCACCGGTTCGCAGCGCGACTGACCCGGACCCGGTGCGCCCGCCTCCCGATACCCTGCGACGGAACTCGCACTCCCAGGGAGGTTCGATGGGCGCCCGCTTGCGCTACGCCTACCTCGGCCCGGCCGGCACGTTCACCGAGGAAGCCCTCTTCCAGGTGGTCTCGTCCGACGACGCGAAGCTGCTGCCCCAGACCGACGTCGGCTCGGCCATCGCCGCCGTGCGCGCCGGCGACGCCGACCGCGCCGTCGTCGCGATCGAGAGCACCGGCGAGGGCGGCGTCACCGCGACGCTGGACGCGCTCGCGGCCGGTGCTCCGCTGGTGATCCTGCGGGAGATGCTGGTCCCGATCCAGTTCACGCTGGCGGCCGAGCAGGGTGTCACCCTCGACCAGGTGCGTCGGGTCGCGGCCCACCCCCACGCCTGGGTGCAGTGCCGCCGCTGGCTGGCGTCGCACCTGCCGGCCGCCGTCCACGTGCCGGCCACCAGCAACACCGCCCCGGCGGCCCTCATCGCCGAACGGATCGCCGACCCGTCGCTCCCCGCGGTGACCTTCGACGCCGCCCTGGTACCGCCGCCCGCCGTCGCGCGCTACGGCCTGACCTCGCTGGCCGACGAGATCAGCGACAACCCCCACGCGATGACCCGGTTCGTCGTGATCGGCCCCCCCGGCGACGTCCCCGAGCCGTCGGGTGCGGACAAGACCACCATCGTGGTGCACCTGCCCGACAACGAGGCAGGGGCGCTCATGGCCATGCTGGAGCAGTTCTCCGTGCGCGGGGTCAACCTGTCGCGCATCGAGTCGCGGCCGATCGGGGACGCCCTCGGCCGCTACTCGTTCTCCATCGACGCGGAGGGGCACATCCTCGACGAGCGCATCGGCGAGGCGGTGATGGGCCTGCGCCGGCGCTGCCCGTACGTGCGGTTCCTCGGCTCGTACCCGCGCGCCGACGCGCTGCCCCCCACCGTGCACGTCGGCACGGCGGACGCCGACTTCGTCTCGGCCCGCCGCTGGCTCGAGGCCGTCCGGGGTGGCCTTGCCACCTAGGAGCGCAGCTCAGCGTGGGGCCGCGACGCGCACGACGAGCGCGCCCGGGTCCACCCGCACGTAGACCTGCCGCACGCGGCCCACCCCGTCGCCGTCCACCTGCACCGGCTCGCCGCCGTAGATCTGCAGGCGCACGTTGCGGGCCCGCACGTGGTCGATCCGCCCGACCTTCGCGGGCAGGTCGTTGCGCACGCCGATCCGTTGCAGCAGCACCTCGCCGAGCAGCTGTGCCCAGCCGATCAGGCCCACCCGGGTGTCGATCGCCGCGAGGTCGAGCCAGCCGTCGTCGATCCGGGCGTCGGGCAGGAGGGTGATGCCGCCGGGGAGCCGGCCGACGTTGCCGACCATCATGGAGCGGCCCCGCGCCTCGACCCACGGCCGGTCGTCCACCTTGACGCGCACGCGCAGCCGGCGCCCGTGCAGGTGCCGCACCGCGGCGACGAAGTAGGCGATCCAGCCGACCCGGGCCTTGAGGTTCTCGTCGGCGTCCTCGACCATCGCCGCGTCCAGGCCGATCCCGCCGATGACCAGGAACAGGTGCTCCTGCTGGGAGTCCGCCGGCGGATCGGGGTCAGCCCAGCGCTCGACCGTCAGGCGAGCGACGTCGATGGTCCGGTTCACGCCGTCGAGCGCGATCGCCAGCGCGGCGGAGCGGTCGCCGAGCGGCAGGTCGAGGTTGCGTGCGAGCAGGTTGCCCGTGCCGTGCGGCACCAGTCCCATCGGCACGCCACTGTGGGCGAGCGCCGCCGCCACCGCCCGGACGGTGCCGTCCCCGCCGGCCGCGATCACCATGCCCGCCCCGGCCTCCAGAGCGGCGCGCGCCTGCCCGACGCCCGGGTCCTCGGGGGTGGTCTCCAGCCAGAGCGGCGTCGGCCAGCCGCGGTCCAGCGTGGCGGCCACCACCTGGGTGCGCAGCCCGGCGACGGCCGGCTTGCTCGGGTTCGCGACGACCGCGACGAGCGGCCCAGGCGGGGCGGGCGGAGCGACGGCGGCCGCCGAGTCGGCGGCGATCCCCAAGTCCATCCGCAGCTGCGTCTGGCGGCGCGCCACCCACAGCCCCAGCCAGATGGCAGCCACAGCGAGCACCCCGGCGACCAGGGCGACTGCCTCCTGCCACGTCATGCCGGGCAATCTACGCAGGCCAGGCCGGGTCCGCGCATCCTTCCACGGGTGGATAGGCTCGGCTGGTGATCGACCTGCGCCTCCTGCGTGCCGAGCCCGACACGGTTCGCGCCTCCCAGACCGCCCGCGGCGAGAGCCCCCACCTGGTGGACGAGGCACTCGACGCCGACGCCCGCCGGCGCGTCGCCCTCACCGGGTTCGAGACCGCGCGCGCGTCGCAGAAGTCGCTCGGCGCGCAGGTCGCCAAGGCCTCGGGCGACGAGAAGCAGCACCTGCTCGCCAAGGCCAAGTCGCTGGCCGACGAGGTCAAGGCCCTCCAGGCCGAGGCGGACGCGGCCGCCGCCGAGCTCGACGCGATCATGTGGCGCATCCCCAACGTGGTGGTCGACGGCGTGCCCGCGGGCGGTGAGGACGACTTCGTCGTGCTGAAGACCGTGGGAACACCCCGGGACTTCGCCTCGGAGTACGGCCCGGACTTCACGGTGCTGGACCACCTGGACCTCGGCGAGCGGCTGCACGCGATCGACATGGAGCGCGGCGTCAAGGTGTCCGGCGCGCGCTTCTACTTCCTCACCGGGATCGGCGCGCTCCTCGAGCGCGCGCTGATGAACGCCGCGATGGACCTGGTGATGAAGCACGGGTTCACGCTGACGATCCCGCCCACGCTGGTGAGGCCGGAGATCATGCGTGGCACCGGCTTCCTCGGCGCGCACGCCGACGAGATCTACCACCTCGGCACCGACGACCTGTACCTCGTCGGGACCTCGGAGGTGGCGATGGCCGGCCTCCACTCCGACGAGATCCTCGACCTCTCGGCCGGCCCGCGGCGGTACGCCGGCTACTCGTCGTGCTACCGGCGCGAGGCGGGCTCTTACGGCAAGGACACCCGCGGCATCATCCGCGCCCACCAGTTCAACAAGGTGGAGATGTTCACCTTCACGACGGAGGACGACGCCGCGGACGAGCACGCACGCATCCTCGCCATCGAGGAGGAGCTCCTCGCCACGGCCGAGCTGCCGTACCGGGTGATCGACACGGCGGCGGGCGACCTGGGCTCGTCGGCCGCCCGGAAGTTCGACTGCGAGGCGTGGCTGCCGAGCCAGGGCCGGTACCTCGAGCTGACGTCCACCTCGAACTGCACCACGTTCCAGGCGCGGCGCCTCAACGTGCGCGAGCGTGCCGGCTCCTCCGGCGAGACCCGCACCGCGGCCACCCTCAACGGAACGGCCGTGACGACGCGCTGGATGGTGCCGCTGCTGGAGAACCACCAGCAGGCCGACGGGTCGGTGTACGTGCCCGCCGGGCTGCGCCCGTACCTCGGCGGCCGGGAGGTCCTGGCCCCATGAGTCGTGCCCGCATGATCGCGCTCGACGTCGACGGCACCGCGATGACCTACAGCGGTGTGGTGTCCGACGAGCTGCGCTCGGCGGTGGCGGCGGTGCGCGCCGCCGGCGTGCACGTGGTGCTGGCCACCGGGCGCTCGCTGCACGCGACGCACGCCGCGGCGCAGGAGATCGGCCTGGCCGAGGGCTGGCTGGTGTGCTCCAACGGTGCCGTGCTCGCCCGTCTGGACCCGGACGAGGACGCCGGCTACGAGCTGGTCAAGGCGGTGACCTTCGACCCGGCCCCGGCCATGCGGGTGGTCGCCGCCGAGCTGCCGAACGCGCTGTACGCGGTGGAGAACCTCGGCGTCGGGTACCTCGTCTCGGCGCCCTTCCCGGACGGCGAGCTGAGCGGCGAGATCGAGGTGGTCGACTTCGAGCGGCTCCTCGCGGCGCCGGCGACCCGCGTGGTGATCCGCGCGCCGGGGTCGACTCCGGAGGAGTTCCACGCGCTGGTGGAGCGCGTGGGCCTGCACGAGGTGGCCTACGCGATCGGTTGGAGCGCGTGGATGGACCTCGCGCCGCGCGGCGTGACGAAGGCCTCGGCGCTGGAGGAGGTGCGTCAGCGCCTCGGGGTCGAGCCGTTCGCTACGGTGGCCGTCGGGGACGGGCTGAACGACATGGAGATGCTGGCGTGGGCCGCCCGAGGGGTCGCGATGGGCCACGCCCTCGAGCGGGTGCGCCTGGCGGCCGACGAGGTCACGGGCACCATCGACGACGACGGCGCCGTCCCCGTGCTCCGCAGCCTCCTATAGCGCCCCACTCCCCCGCCACCCCCGCCCCCCGCGACCCCCCGCCACCCCCGCCCCCCGCCGCCCACCCGCGCGCCCTCTTCCGC
>JAEXPS010000016.1 GCA_023438885.1 Actinomycetes bacterium | reverse complement strand
CGGCGGGTGAGGCTTCGTCGTGCGCACGACGGGGGCGCGGGGAGGACGAACGGGCCACGGCCCCACCCTAGGCAGACTGTCAGTGCAGCACGTGGAGCGCGCCGGGAACGACCTCGCATCGCAGCGGAAGGGGTCGGATGCGCTCTCCGTCGGCGTAGCCGACGGGCGGGTGCGGACCGAGGTCCGGGGCCGGCTCGATCGTGACGGTGCGCGAGCGGAACACCTGCACCCTCGGGTCGCTGACGTGGGTGCCGCCGTAGAGCTTGGGAAAGATGCCGACGACGCCGGATTTGCTGAAGGGGCCGGCGACGACCACCTCGAGCACACCGTCCTCGGGATCGGCCGCTGGCGCGATCTTGAGGCCGCCGCCGAACCAGGCGATGTTCGCCACGGCGACGAGCGAGCCGCTCGACAGCCACTCGCCGTCGTCCATCGCCACCCGGTAGCCGTACGGCCGGAAGCGCGGCAGCTCGGCGGCGACGGCGCGCAGGTACTTGGCGTGCCCGCGCGGGAACCGGTAGGTGTTGGCCGTCGCGTTGACGGCGGCGTCGAAGCCGCACGACAGCACGCCGACGTACCACTCGTACGCGGCGGCGTCCGGCCGCCCGACCCGCACCGCGTCGATCGAACGTGGCCGGGTCGCCAGCGCGGCGACGATGTCCGCCATCGCCCGGTCGACGTCCTTCGGCACGCGCAGCGCCTGCGCGATGTCGTTGCCCGTCCCGGCCTGGACGATGCCTAGGGGCAAGGGGGTGCCGGCCGCGATGTTCGCGCCGAGGTGGACCGCCCCGTCGCCGCCGACGACGATCAGGCCGGCCAGCCCTGCCGTGGCCGCCGCTCGGGCCCGGTCGGTCGCCTGCGCCAGGGTCGGTGCCGAGAGGTCCTGGACGGTGTGGCCGGCGGCAGCGAGGAGCTCGTGCACCCGGCGACCGATGGCGATGCCGGCGCCGGTGCCGGCCGAGGCGTTGACGACGACGGCGACGGTGCTCACACGGCAGCCTCGGCAGCGCGGCGCCTCGCGACGCGGCGGTCATGGACCAGGCAGACCCACACCGCCGCGAAGTACAGCCCCACCATCGGCAACGCGACCAGGAGCATGGTCCAGGGATCCGGTGTGGGCGTCGCGACGGCGGCGAACGTGAAGACGACGACCGTCGCCCACCGCCAGCCCCGCAGCCAGGTCGCACCCTTCACCAGCCCGACGAAGTTCAGCGCCACGATCAGCACGGGCAGCAGGAACGCGATGCCGAACGCGAGCAGCAGCCGCAGCACGAAGCTCATGTACGTCGGCGCGTCGATCAGGTTGCCGGCCCCGGCGGGCGTGAAGCCGAGCAGCAGTGTCACCGCGTGCGGCAACGCCCACCACGCCACCGCCGCCCCTGCGAGGAACAGCGGCACGGCGGCGGCGAGGAAGCCGACCGCATACCGACGCTCCTTGCTCGTCAGTCCGGGCGTGACGAAGGCCCACAGCTGGTAGATCCACCAGGGGCTGGTCATCAGGACCGCCAGGAACAGCGAGACCTGCAGCTGCATGTCGAACGACGCGAACAGGCTGCCGAAGTTGATGCTCACCAGGTCGTCGCGCTCCTCGGCGAGCTCGACGAGCGGCTGGATCAGCGCTTCGAAGACCGGCTCGTACAGGAACCAGCCGGCCACAGCGCCGACGACGAGCCCGATCGCTACCCGGACCAGCCGTTTGCGCAGCTCGCGCAGGTGCGCACGCAGCGGCATCCGGCCGGCCGGCTCGTCCGGCCGGGTGGCAACCACGGCTCAGGCCTTGGGCGAGCCGTCGCCGGTCGAGTCGTCCTGGGAGCTGGGCTTCGAGTCCTCCGTGAGGTCCTTGACCTCGGACTTGAAGATCTTCAGCGACTGACCGACGGACCGGGCCAGGTCCGGAAGGCGGTTGGCGCCGAACAGCAGCACGACGACGATCACGAGCACGACGACGTGCCACGCTTGGATTCTCATGAGTTTCTCCGGGCGTCTCTTGGTCCTACGAGTCTAGGGCCACGCAGGAGGGCCAACGCTCACCGCCAGACCTGCAGCCAGCGCTCCCACGTGCGGCGGTGGCGTGCGGCGCGCTCGTCCTTGCGGCGGTCGCGGTCGGCCTGCACCGCAGCGAGGTCGGCCCGCACGTCGGCGAGGTCGCGGCCCAGTGCCGGGGGCGGCACGGGGTTGCGCTCACGGGCCTGGCCGGCCAGCTCCTGCGCCCGGTCGGCGAGTCGGCCGGCGACCTCGGCGGCGCGGGCCGCCTCCCGCCCGAAGGCGACGCCTCGACGCCAGAGCGAGCGTCCCAGGTAGAAGGCGCCGACGAGCGTGCCGACCACCAGGACCGTCCACAAGGCCCACCACACGGCCCTCAGCCACCCTCGGGGCTCGGTCGCAGCGGCTCGTACGCCGCCAGGGCCCGGCGTGCGAACCGGGCGGCGTCCTGGGCGACGTGCGCGGGCTCGACGCCGCGCACCACCTCGGCGGCCTGCAGCAGCACGTGGCGCAGCCAGGCGGGCTGGACCACCCGCAGGTCGACCTCGAAGGAGCCGTCGGGGAGGTCTCGGACGGCCTCCGCCGGGGCGGACTCGGCGATCCAGCGGCCCTGGCTTGCCAGGTGCAGGGTCACCAGCTCGCCTTCGTCGGCCGCAGGGGTGAACACCGCCGCGCGCTCGGGGACCGGGTGGTCCTCGGCGGCCTCGGCGAGCACCTCCGCCGCCACCACCCGGTCGACGCGGAACAGCCGCTCGGCGCCCGAGTCCCGGCACCAGGCAAGGAGGTAGGTCCGGTCGTCCTGCGTCACGAGCCGCACGGGATCCACCTCCCGCTCGCTCGTCAGGTCCCGGGCGTCCACGTACCGGATCCGCAGCCGGCGTCCTCGGGCGACGGCGTCCCCGATCGCGGCGGCCACCTGCGGGTTCGCGGCGGCCGTCAGCTGCACGTCGACCGCCGCCGCGGCGTCCCCCGCCGCGGCGGTCACCTTGGCCAGCGCCGAGCGCAGCACCCGCGCGCGTTCGTCGTCGAGCGCAAGGCCCAGGGACGCCTCCATGGCCCGCAGGGCGGCGACCAGGGCCACCGCCTCGCGCCCGCCGAGGCGCAGCGGCCGGGACAGGCCGCGGGCCTCCGTCAGCCTGACCACGCCCTGCTCGTAGGCCGTGGCGTCGAAGTCGATGAGGTCGTCGGGGAGGTAACCCGGCGTGCCCGTCATCCACAGCGTGTCCACGTCGCTGAGCACCTGGGCCGGGCTGACGCCGAACTGCGCGGCGAGGGAGTCGACGGGCACGTCGTCGTGCCGCTCGAGGTACGCCACGATGCCCAGCATCCGCAGCAGACGGTCGCTCGCGCGCTCAGCCATCAGGCCACCCCGACATCGAGCCGGGAGGCGGCCCGCAGCAGCTGGAGGGTCGCGTCGCGCAGCGGGGCCGGGGCGAGGACCAGCACGGACTCGCCGTAGCCGACGATCTCCTCGGCGAGCTCCCAGGTGCTGCGGTACCGCACCTGCACCAGGTCCCGGCCGGCAAGCACGTCGAGTGCGCCGGGGACGTGCTCGGCGTGGAAGGACTCGTCCGGCACGGCCCGGGTGCGCAGCGCGGTCGCCCGCTGCGGAAGCACGGCCAGCGCGGCAACCCGCTCGGGGCCCTGCGCCCAGGCGGCCATCGCCTCCGCGAGCTCCTCCGCAGTGGGCTCCGCGAAGGCTGCCACCCCGCCGATCGGCTGGACGCCGCCCTGGATGCGCCCCAGTCGGAACGAGCGGGGGGCCCCGCGGTCCCGGTCGCGACCGATCAGTACCCAGCCACCTCGCCGCGCCAGGAGCCGCCAGGGCTCCACGGTGCGCTCGCGGACCTCACCGGTCGTCGCCGCACGGTAGGTGAAGCGTACGGCGCGGCGCTCGTGGACCGCCTCCACCAGCGGTCCGAAGGCGGCGGTGCCACCGACGTGCGGGGCGATGCGGGCCAGCAGGTCCGCCGCCTGGGGTCCCTCCCCCACGGCGCGCAGCTTGGTGAGCGCGCGCGAGGTGTCGGCGCGCACGGAGGCGTCCTGCCACACCTGCGCCGCCAGCGAGAGGACGCCGAGCTCCGCGGGGGTCAGGTCCACCGACGGGAGCGCGTACGTGTCCAGGTCGATCCGGTAGCCCACGTCGTCACCGTGACGGGAGTCCGTCACGGTCAGCACCGGGACGCCCAGGTCGCGCAGCGTGTCCTTGTCCCGCTCGAACATCCGCTCGAACGCCTCGTCGGACGCGGCGTCCTGGTACCCGGCGACGGACGAACGCACCTGCGCCTTCGTCATGCGCCCAGCGGTGTTCACCAGGGCGATGACGAGGTTGAGCAGGCGCTCGGCGGGATCGATCGCGGGAGCCATCGGGCCCACCGTAGCGGGCCGAAGGCCCTAGTCGTCGCGGCCGGTGGCGGTGTGCCGCGCGACGAGGGTCGCCAGCCGCCTCGCCTCGACCTGCGCCCGGGCGCCGTCGGCGCGCTGGACGGCCATGACGGCCAGGGTGTCGCCGTCGTCGAGGTCGAGCTGCACCCACGGGCGGCCCTCCCCGAAGCGCACGTCGACGATCTGCGCCCAGGCCAGCCGGCGGGACAGCAGGAGGTTGCGGACCGTGATGCCGTCGGCGTCCGGCCGCGCCACCACCGATGCCTCACGCCAGCAGAACCACGCGATGGCCGCGGCGACGAGCCCGAACCCGATGCGGTCCAGCGTTCCGAGGCCGCGCATCGTCACCAGGAGCAGGGCGGTCAGGGCCAGCACGGCCAGCGCGATCCCCAGGGTCACCGCCCGCGCCAGCCGCGGCCGGAAGGGCTGGTACGGGTCCGGAGAGGTCACAGCCGGCTGGCGTGGATCGCCGTGACGATGATCGCGCGGGCCCCGACCTCGTACAGCTCGTCCATGACCCGGTTGGTCTGCGCCCGCGGCACCATCGCCCGGACGGCGCACCACTGCCGGTCGTGGAGCGGCGACACCGTCGGCGACTCCATGCCCGGGGTGATGCGGACCGCCCGCTCCACGGCGGCGATCGGCACGTCGTAGTCCATCAGCACGTACTCACGGGCCGTCATGACGCCCTGGAGGCGGCGGGTCAGCACGGCCAGCCCGGCGGGCTCGTCGGCGCGACCGCTGCGGATCAGCACCGCCTCGGAGCGCAGGATCGGCTCTCCGAACACCTCCAGGCCTGCGGCACGCAAGGTGGTGCCGGTCTCGACGACGTCGGCGATCACGTCCGCCACCCCGAGCTGGATCGCGGACTCCACCGCACCGTCCAGGCGCACGATCGCGCTCGGCTCGACGCCCTGCTCGCGCAGGTAGCCCGCGACGAGCACCGGGTACGACGAGGCGACACGCAGCCCCGCGATCTCGGCGACCTCGTGGAGCCGGCCGCTCGTGGAGGCGAACCGGAACGTCGAGCGGGCGAACCCGAGCGGAAGGTGCTCGACGGCCTGCGAACCGGAGTCGATGAGGAGGTCGCGGCCCGTGATCCCGACGTCGACGGTGCCCTGCCCCACGTAGACCGCGACGTCGCGCGGGCGCAGGAAGAAGAGCTCGGCGTCGTTCTCGGGGTCCGGCAGCACCAGTTCGCGCGGGTCGCGTCGCTGGCGGTACCCGGCCTCGCGGAGCATCTCGACGGCGGGCTCGGACAGCGAGCCCTTGTTGGGGACGGCGATCCTCAGCATGCGGGCCTCACAGGTACCGGTAGACGTCGTCGAGCCGCAGGCCCTTCGCGATCATCAGCACCTGCACGTGGTAGAGCAGCTGGGAGATCTCCTCGGCGGTGCGGTCGGCGCCCTCGTGCTCCGCCGCCAGCCATGCCTCGGCGGCCTCCTCGACCACCTTCTTGCCGATGGCGTGCACCCCCGCGTCCAGCTCGGCGACGGTCAGGGAGCCGGCAGGCCGCTCCACGGCCTTGAGCTCCAGCTCGGCGAACAGCGACTCGAACGTCTTCACGACGCGGAGCCTAGGGCCCGCACGGCCAGCGCGGTGGCGACGGCCGCCTGCGCGGCCTCGTGACCCTTGTCCTCGTGCGAGCCCGGCAGGCCGGCGCGGTCCAACGCCTGCTGGTCGTCGTCGCAGGTCAGCACACCGAAACCGACCGGGACGCCGGAGTCCAGAGCCACCCGCGTCAGGCCGTCGGTGGCAGCCCGGCACACGTACTCGAAGTGGGGGGTGCCGCCGCGGATGACGACGCCGAGCGCCACGACGGCGTCCGCCCCGCCGCGGGCGGCGGCCAGCGCGGCGACCGGCAGCTCGAAGGAGCCGGGTACGCGCACCACGCGGACGTCGGCGACGCCCGCCTCGGCCAGGCCGCGCCGGGCACCGGCGACCAGGCCGTCCATCACCACCTGGTGCCAGGACGCCGCGACGACGACGACGCGCAGCCCGGTGCCGTCCAGGGCGAGGCTCGGGGCCCCCGATCCGGCCATGCTCAGTCCTCCACGGTTCGCAGCAGGTGGCCCATCAGCCGGGCCTTGGTCGCCAGGTAGGTGGCGTTGTGCGGCGTGCGCCCGACCTCCAGGCCGCGCACCTCGCTCACCTCGATGCCGTGCGCACGCAACCCCGCCACCTTCGCGGGGTTGTTGGTCAGCAGGGTGACGTGTGTGGCGCCGAGGTCGGCGAGGATCGCCGCGGCGGCGCCGTACTCACGCCGGTCGGCCGGCCACCCGAGGTCCAGGTTCGCCTCCACGGTGTCCCGGCCCGAGTCCTGCAGTGCGTACGCGGCCACCTTGGCCAGCAGGCCGATCCCCCGGCCCTCGTGGCCACGCAGGTACACCACCGCACCGCCGTGCTCGGACGCCAGCCGCAGGGCGGCCTGCAGCTGGGGGCCGCAGTCGCAGCGCTCCGACCCGAACGCGTCCCCCGTGAGGCACTCCGAGTGGACCCTGACCACCGGGTGCTCGCCGATCCCGGCGGCCGGCACCAGGGCGACGTGCTCGTCGCCGGTGCGCAGGTCGCGGTAGCCGTGGATGGTGAACTCCCCGAACCGGGTCGGCAGCTGCGCGACGTCCGTGGGCGCCACCCGCGGCGCCAGCCGCTCGGTCACCCGTTCGGGAAGGTCGCCGTGCTCGATGCGCCACTCGACGATCTGCTCGATCGTCAGGACGACGAGCCCCTCCTCCCGGGCCAGCGCAGCGGCTTCCGGCAGCCGCGCCATGGTGCCGTCGTCGTTGACCAGTTCCGCGATCGCGCCGACCGGCTCGAGGCCGGCGAGCCGGCACAGGTCGACGGCGGCCTCGGTGTGGCCCCCGCGGTGCAGCACGCCACCGGGGGCAGCCCGCAGCGGCAGCACGTGCCCGGGCCGGATGAGGTCGCCCCGGCCGGAGGCCGGGTCCGCCAGGACCCGCAGCGTGCGGGTGCGGTCGACGGCGCTGATGCCGGTGCCGACGCCCGATGCGGCGTCGACGGTCACCGTGTAGGCCGTGCGGCGCGGGTCCTGGCTGCGCGGCACCATCAGCGGCAGGTCCAGCGCGTCGGCCCGAGCGGCCGGCATCGGCGCGCACAGGTAGCCCGACGAGTGGCGGATGGTCCACGCCACCCACTGCGAGCTGGCGTGCTGCGCGGCCAGGACCACATCGGCTTCGTTCTCGCGGTCCGGGGAGTCGACGACGAGCACCGGGCGCCCGTCGCGCAGCTCCGCGAACGCCTGCTCCAGCGTGCCGAGCACCACGTCGGTCACCGGATCGCCCCCGTCGCCGCCAGCAGCCGCTCGGTGTACTTCGCCAGCACGTCCACCTCCAGGTTGACGGTGCTCCCGGGCACCGCGGAACCGAGGGTGGTGGCGGCCAGCGTCGTCGGGATCAGGGAGACGCCGAACTCGTCGTCGCCCACGTGCGTCACCGTCAGCGAGACACCGGAGACGGCGATCGAGCCCTTCTCGGCGACGTACCTGGCCAGCGCCGGGTCCAGCCCGATCGTCAGGTCTTCCCAGCGCGGCCCCGCGACTCGCGCCCGCACCTCGCCGACGCCGTCGACATGCCCCTGCACCACGTGGCCGCCGTACCGGCCGCCCACGGGCAGCGGTCGCTCCAGGTTGACCCCGTTGCCGGGAGCCAGAGCTCCGAGGATCGTGCGGTGCAGCGTCTCGGGCATCACGTCGGCGCTGAACGTGCCGTCCCCCGGCAGGTCCGTCACGGTGAGGCAGACGCCGGACACCGCGATCGAGTCGCCCAGGTGCGCGTCCTGCACCACGAGCGAGCCGCGTACGGTCAGCCGCGCGTCCCCCTCGCCGCCGCGCAGGTCCAGCGCGACGACAGTGCCGATCTCCTCGACGATGCCGGTGAACATCAACCCTCCTTGGTCAGGGGTGTCGCGACGACGAGCACGTCCGGGCCCAGCGGCTGGACGTGCACCGTCTGCAGGCGCAGGGCCCCGGTGATGGACTGGATTCCGAGGTCGCCGACAGCCGCCCGGCCCGCGCCGAGGAGCACCGGTGCGACGTAGGCATGGATCTCGTCGACGAGCCCGGCGCGCAGGAACGCGGCGGCCAGCGTGGGTCCGCCCTCGACGAGGACATGGCGCACCTCACGTCCGGCGAGCGTCTCGAGGACGTCTGCGGGCTCGTGGGTGCGGATCTGGAGCAGCGGTCCGCCGGGGCCCCGCAGGCGGGCACCCTCGGGCACGTCGCGGAATCCGACGACGACCCGCAGCGGCTGGTGCTCGACGAGCTCCCCGTCGGCCGTACGCGCGGTGAGCGCCGGATCGTCGGCCAGTGCGGTCCCGGTGCCGACCGCGATCGCGTCGACGCGGGCTCGCAGGTCCTGGGCGTGCTGGCGGGCCAGCTCGGAGGTGATCCAGCGGCTGGTCCCGTCGGCGGCCGCGACGCGCCCGTCGAGGCTCGTCGCCAGCTTGACGGTGACGAACGGCCTGCCATGTCGCACGGCGTGCAGCCAGGGGCGCAGCAGCGTCCGCCCCTCGTCGGCCAGCACGCCGGTGAGCACCTCGACGCCCGTGGCCCGCAAGCGTTCGCCGCCGCCTGCCGCGGCGGGGTTGGGGTCCTCGAGCGCGACCACGACGCGGGCGATGCCGGCCTCGATCAACGCGACGCTGCACGGGCCCGTGCGCCCGGTGTGGTCGCAGGGCTCGAGGGTGACGACGGCGGTGGCGCCGCGCACGTCGTGCCCCTGGGCGGCGGCATCGGCGAGGGCGGCGACCTCGGCGTGGGGGGTTCCGGCACCGCGGTGCCATCCCTCGCCGAGTGTGGCGCCGTCCGGCGCGAGAAGGACGGCGCCGACCCGGGGGTTCGGCCCGTGCTCCGGGCCCCGCCGGGCGAGCTTGAGGGCGCGTTGCATCGCCAGGACCTCGCGGGGCGCGGCGGACGCGGGCGCTCCACGCCCCTGCGTGTCGATCGCCATGTCCACCTCCCGGGCCGAGGGGCACCGGGGCGGGGAGGGCAGGGAACACCCTGCTGTCGCGGCGCACGGCCAGGGCCGCCCGCCGCCACGACTCCTCCCATCCGGACTCTCACCGTCGGTCCCGGAGTTCCACCGGGTCCACCGCTCGTCCCCTCGCGGGTCCTTGCGGGTCGCGGACTGTCACCGCCGGTTCGGACTTTCACCGACCCCGGAGCACGTGTGCTTGCCGTCAGTTCTACCACACCGCCCGGCAGCGACCTGCACCGCGGTTGGCCAGCGAGAAGACCGTCAGGCGGGCACGGCCGGAACGGCGAGCGAGCGCAGTGCGGCGATCTCGCCGGCGACGTCGTCGGCGGCGAAGACGGCGCTGCCCGCCACGAAGACGTCGGCCCCGGCGGCCGCGATGCGGCCGATGGTCTCGCGGCTGACGCCGCCGTCCACCTGCACCCACGTCGGCAGGTGCGCCGCGCGGATCGCCTGCCTCAGGCGTCGGATCTTCGGCAGCGTGCCGTCGAGGAAGCTCTGGCCGCCGAACCCGGGCTCGACCGTCATCACGAGGACCATGTCGAACTCGTCGAGCAGGTCGATCAGCCCGTCGACGGCGCTCGCCGGTCGCAGCGCGATCGCGGCCCGCACACCGCCGGCGCGCAGCTCGCGGGCGAGCCGCACGGGCGCCTGCGTCGCCTCGGCGTGGAACGTGACGGACGCGGCCCCGGCGGCGGCGTACTCGGGCGCCCAGCGGTCCGCGTCCTCGATCATCAGGTGCACGTCCAGTGGCACGGGCGACACCTCGACCAACCGCCTGACCACCGGCAGGCCGATGGTCAGGTTGGGCACGAAGTGCTGGTCCATGACGTCGATGTGCGCGAAGTCGGCCGTCGCGATCGCGGCCAGGTCTCGCTCGAGGTTGGCGAAGTCCGCCGACAGGATGCTGGGGTTGATGCGGGCCGTCACGCGGCCAGCCTAGAGGGGCGCGCGCTCACGGCGGAGCAGGGTCAGATGCATCGCGTCCGTGCCGTGCACGTGCGGCCACAGCTGGACCTGCGGGCCCTCGCCCAGGTCGAGTCCGCTCCTCGGCGCGAGCGCGTCGATCACCGGGCGGGCGTCGACGAGCGTCGCGCGAGTCCCCGCATTCGCGGCCGCCTTCAGGGCGTCGGCGACGACGAGCCGGGTCTCGGCGAGGTGGGGCGAGCACGTGACGTACGCGACGAGACCGCCCGGTCGCACGGCCGCCAGCGCCGAGGCGAGCAGCTCCCGCTGCAGCGCGGTCAGCGTCGGCAGGTCCGCGGGCGTGCGGCGCCATCGAGCCTCGGGACGGCGGCGCAGGGCCCCGAGGCCGGTGCAGGGAGCGTCCAGCAGCACGCGGTCGTACGCACCGGGCTCGGAGGAGCCGACGAGGCGGCTGTCCCCGGTGCGCACCTCCTCGACGGCGTCCGCCGGGATCGCGCGCAGCGACTGCGCGACCAGCCGGGCTCGGTGCGGCTGCACCTCGTTGGCCACCAGTCGCGCACCCCGGCGGGCGGCCTCGGCTGCCAGGAGCGCGGCCTTGCCGCCCGGGCCGGCCGCCAGGTCGAGCCATCTGCGGTCCGGACCGTCGAGCGGCGCCGCAGCCAGGGCGAGCGCGACCAGCTGGCTGCCCTCGTCCTGCACGCCGGCGCGCCCCTCGCGCACCGCGGCCACCGCGCCCGGGTCTCCCCCGGCCAGGCGCAGAGCGGTGGGAGCCAGGACCCCCGGCTCCCCGTCGGGAAAGGCGGCGTGGAGCTCCTCGAGCGTGCCGAGGCCGGGCCGGGCAACGAGCGTCACCTGCGGTGCCACGTTGTCGGCCTCGAGCAGGCGTTCCAGCTCCTCGACCTGGCGACCGTTGCCGACGAGGGACTCGCGCAGCGCGCGGACCACCCACGCGGGGTGCGACTGCGTGACGGCCAGTCGCGCGGTCTCGTCGTCGCCGGCCGCCTCGCTCAGGCGCGCGAGCCACTCGTCGAGCGATGCGTCCGCGACCCGGCGCAGCACCGCGTTGACGAACTGCGCCGGTCCCGCACCGACACGCCCGCGCGCGAGCGCCACGGTCTCCGACACCGCGGCGTGGGGCGGCACCCGCATGCCGAGCAGCTGGTGGGCGCCGAGGCGCAGCACGTCGAGGACGGCGGGGTCCACCCGGTCCAGACCCCGGTCGACGGCGTACGCCAGCACGGCGTCGTAGCGGCCGCGCAGCCGGAGCGTCCCGTACGCCAGCTCGGTGGCGAACGCGGCGTCGCGCCCGGCGATGCGCCTCTCGCGCAGCAGCGGCGGCAGCACCAGGTTGGCGTACGCGTCGGAGTCGGCCACCTGCCGGAGCACGTCGAACGCCGTGGTGCGGGCAGGGTCGGTAGCACGTGAGCGCTGAGCGGGCGGAGCCCCGGTCCGCCGTGCGGTCCCGGCGGTACGGGCCCGGCCGCGCTGGTGGCCGCGGTGGTCGCGCCGCTCGTCGCTCACGCCTCGCCGCCCAGCACGGCGCCCTCGCCCAGGCGAGCGCCCCGCGCCCAGTCGGCGGCCGCCATCGGCCGCCTGCCCTGCGGCGTCACCTCCGAGAGGAGCACGGCCTGGGTGGCGGTGCCGACCAGCACCTCCCGCTTGCCTGCCGCCACCGCGCCGGCCGGGAGCCGCTCGTCCGTCAGGCGCACAGGGCCGAGACCGAGGCGGGTGCCGTCGGGCAGGGTGGTCCACGCTCCCGGGTCGGGCGTGCAGCCGCGGATCAGCCGATCCACCGCCATGGCGGGGTGCGCCCAGCGCACCCGGGCGTCCTCGGGCGTCAGCTTCGGGGCGAGACTGACCCCGTCGGGCGGCTGCGGCACCGCCGTGAGCGAGCCGTCCTCGATGCCGTCCAGCGTGCGCACCAGCAGCCCGCTGCCGGCCTCCGCCAGCCGCCCCAGCAGGTCACCGGCGGTGTCGCGAGCCCGCACCGTCTCGGTGAGCAGCCCGTACACCGGCCCCGTGTCCAGCCCCTCCTCGAGCCTGAAGGTCGTGGCGCCCGTCACCTCGTCCCCGGCGATGATCGCCCGCTGCACGGGGGCCGCGCCCCGCCAGGCCGGCAGCAAGGAGAAGTGCAGGTTGACCCAGCCATGGGGCACGGCCGCCAGCAGGTCCGAAGGCACCAGGGCGCCGTAGGCGACCACGGCGGCCGCGTCCGGAGCGAGCTCGGTCAGCCGGGCGCGGAACGCCTCGTCGCGCAGACGGGGCGGGGTCAGCACCTCCAGGCCGAGCTCGTCGGCCACCAGGCGCACCGCGCTGGGGGTGGGCGTCCGGCCGCGGCCCGCGGGCGCGTCGGGACGCGTGAGCACCGCCACCACCTGGTGCGACGACGCGGCCAGCGCTCGCAGGGACGGCACGGCAGCGGCAGGGGTCCCGGCGAACAGCACACGCACGAGGGCGATCCTAGGGCGCCGCCACGTCGACACCTCGGGCTCGCAGCTCGAGACGCAGGTCGGCGGCGCACGTGAACTCCACACCCTGGTAGCCGAGCTGCCGCGCCGCGGCGACGTTGACGGGCGAGTCGTCGACGAAGAGCGTGTGCGCCGGAGCAAGGCCGTGCCGCCGTGCGGCCAGGGCGAAGAAGCGTGGATCTGGCTTGGCCATGCCCTCGTCGCCGGAGACGACGATGCCGTGCAGCCGGCCGATCGCCGGCGCGGCAGGCAGGGCGTGCGGGAAGGTCTCGGAGGACCAGTTGGTCAGCCCGATCAGGCGCAGCCCGAGGGTACGCAGCTCCTCCACCAGCTCGGCGACCCCGGGGACCGGACCGGTGAGCGATGCCGGGTAGTGCCGTCGATAGAACCGCAGCACGCGCGCGTGCTCCGGGTTGCGGGCGTCCAGCTCCGCCTCGGCGTCGTCCCACGCCAGGCCGGCGTCGAGTCGGTGGTTCAGATCGGTGAAGCCCGACTCGAGGAACGCCTCGACCTCGTCGGGTCCCAGGAACTCGCTCAGGGCGAGTCGTGGATCCCATCCGACCAGCACGTTGCCGAGATCGAAAAGGACGGCGTCGACGGTGGTCACAGCACCTCCGGTGGGTCGACGCGTGCCTTGAGCGCGCCCCCCTCGCGGCGGGCGCTCCGCACGGCGAGCGAGGCGGCCAGGGATCGGGCGAGGGCCCCGGCATGGCTCCCCGGGACGCGCAGCAGGAGGCGCACGTCGGGGTCGAGCTGTGCCGGGCCGGGCACCGGAACCGGGCCGAGCAGCTCGAGCCCGGGGGCCTCGACCCGGCCTGCCACCAGCTCGACCGCCGGGCGCGGTCCGGTGACGGCCGCCATCGCCGCCACGGGCGGCAGCCGTAGCGCGGCGCGTTCGCCGAGCTCCCGTGCCGCGAGCGAGGCCGGGTCCCAGCGCACCAGGGCCTGGGTGGGCCGCGCAGCCCCGTCGCCGACGACGAGCACCTGTCCCCCGTCGGAACCGGGCCGCACCAGCGCGGCGGCGCTCAGCCAGCGGCGCAGAGCGTCGGTCTCGACGGCGAGCCCTTCACCCGCGGTCGCCACCGAGGCGTCGAGGAGCACCCCCAGCGCATAGCCGCCGGGGGCCACAGGTTCCGCCCCGGGTGTCGCCACGACGATCGCCGGCGCATCCCACACCTCGCCGAGCACTCCCCCGGCCGCCCTCGCGCCGGAGACCCTGACGGGGTAGCCGGGGAACGCGCGGCCGATCTCCTCGGCCGTGCGGCCCGAGCCGACGCGAACCGAGCGCAGCTGTGCCCCCCCGCACTCCCGGCATCGCCAGTCGGTGGCCAGCCGGCCGCACCAGCCGCACGAGGGCACGGCGCCTGCCGCCTCGACCGCGAGCGGCCCGGTGCACACCGGGCAGCGCGCGGGCTGGCGGCAGCGGGCGCACGCCGTCACCGGCACGTACCCGGCACGAGGCACCTGCACCAGGACCGGCCCGTCCGCGAGGGCCGCGCGCACGGCGCCGAACACCGGGGCGGGCAGCCGGGCGGCGGCAGCAGCGCCCTCTTTGGCCAGTTCGGCGGAGGTCAGTGCGCGGACGCGCGGGGTGCGCGCACGGACGACCGCGCGGTCGGCCGCCACCTCGCGAGCCCACCCGGTGTCGACGAGCCGCTGGGCCTCCACGGTGCGGCCGTACCCACCGAAGAGCGCCGCGCAGCCGGCGAGGTCGGCGCGCAGTGCGAGAACCTCGCGGACGTGCGGGTAGGGCGCGCGGGGCTCGGCGTGCAGCGGGTCGCCGTCGTCCCAGAGCACGACGAGGCCCAGGCCGGCCACCGGCGCGAACGCTGACGCCCGTGTTCCGACCACCACTCGGGCGCTGCCGCGCGCGGCGGCGAGGAAGGCCCGGTACCGGGCCGCAGGGCCCTCGTCGGCCGTGAGCCGTACCGCTCCCCGCGGATGTGACCGCGTCCAGGCGGGTATCCCGACGGCGGCCAGGGCGGCGAGCACGCGATCGACGTCGCGGGCGTCCGGGGCCACCACGAGGGCGCCACGCCCGCCGAGCACGCAGGCCGCGACCGCCTGGGCCACGGCATCGGGCCAGCGCTCCCCCGCCGGGCCCGGCAGTGCCGTCCAGACCGCCCGCGGGTGGCCGCCGCCCAGCAGGTGCTGCAGCAGCGCCGCCCCACCGCGGTAGGGGGTCCACGCGGTGCCGAGTGCGGAGGGCGCCGGCGACGGCTCGGTCGGGTCGTCGTGCGCCTCCGCCTCCACGCGAGCGTGCCGCGGCGGAACCGCGAGGCGGAGCACGTCGGCAAGGGTCCCGGCGTAACGGTCGGCGACCGCTCGGGCGAGCCGGGCGACCTCGGGGTTGAGGACGGGCTCGCTCGTGACGACGCGCCGCAGCGGCACCAGCCGCCCGTCGTGCTCGGTGGCCTCGGCGCGCTCCAGCAGCCAGCCGTCGACGTCCTGGCCGGCGAACCTCACCTTGACCCGGACGCCCGGACGCGCGGCGGCATCGAGATCGGCCGGCACCAGGTAGTCGAACACCCGGTCGAGATGCGCCGGCTGCACGTCGACGCACACCCGGGCCACCGGCAAGGACGCAGCCTTCGCCCGTTCCTTCACCGGCCGAGGTGCGCGAACGCGCGGCATCCCGGCGAGCGTCGGCTGGGTGACCTCCACGGCCCCATCCCACCATCCCTCGCCCACCGGCGAGAGCGTTGCTCAGCCGAGGGCGGCGATCAGGTCGTCGATCCGGTC
Organism: Actinomycetes bacterium; assembly: GCA_023438885.1. Taxonomy (GTDB): domain Bacteria; phylum Actinomycetota; class Actinomycetes; order Actinomycetales; family Cellulomonadaceae; genus Cellulomonas. The sequence goes on along the minus strand of JAEXPS010000016.1, from coordinate 18,209 downwards.
CGTGCGCTCCCAGGTGAACTCGGGCAGCTCGCGGCCGAAGTGGCCGTACGCCGCGGTCTTGCGGTAGATCGGCCGCAGCAGGTCGAGGTCGCGGATGATCGCGGCGGGCCGCAGGTCGAAGACGTCGCGGATCGCCGCGGTCAGGCGGTCCACGGGCACGGTGCCGGTACCGAAGGTCTCGACGTACAGACCCACCGGGTGGGCGCGGCCGATTGCATAGGCCACCTGGACCTCGCATCGACTGGCCAGCCCGGCGGCGACGACGTTCTTGGCGACCCAGCGCATCGCGTAGGCGGCTGAGCGGTCGACCTTGGACGGGTCCTTGCCGGAGAACGCGCCGCCACCGTGGCGGGCCATGCCGCCGTAGGTGTCGACGATGATCTTGCGTCCGGTGAGGCCGGCGTCCCCCTTGGGCCCGCCGACGACGAACTGTCCCGTCGGGTTGACCAGGAGGGTGTGACCGGCGCTGTCCAGGTCCACGAGGTCGAGCACGGGCTTGACCACCAGCTCGGCCACGGCCGGGCGCAGCTGGGACTCCAGGGGGAAGTCCGGCTCGTGCTGGGTGGAGACCACCACCGTGTCGATGCCCACCGGCCGATCGCCCTCGTACCGGATCGTCACCTGGGTCTTGCCGTCCGGCCGGAGGCCGGGGATCAGGTTCTCGCGGCGGGCCTGCGCCAGCCGTTCCGCGAGGCGGTGAGCCAGCCAGATCGGCAGCGGGAGCAGGCTAGGGGTGTCGTCCGACGCGTAGCCGAACATCAACCCTTGGTCACCGGCGCCCTGCTGGTCCAGCGGGTCGTCGTCCGCGGCGTCCTCGCGCATCTCCAGCGCCTTGTCGACGCCCTGGGCGATGTCCGGCGACTGCTGGCCGATCGACACGGAGACACCGCAGGAGTCACCGTCGAACCCGATCTGGGAGGAGGTGTACCCGATGGAGTTCACCACCTCCCGCACGAGCTGCGGGATCTCGACGTAGGCCTCCGTGGTGACCTCGCCGGCGACATGGACCAGGCCCGTCGTCACCATCGTCTCCACCGCGACCCGAGCGCCGGGGTCCTGCTCCAGGATCGCGTCGAGGATGGCGTCCGAGATCTGGTCACAGACCTTGTCGGGGTGGCCCTCGGTGACGGACTCGGACGTGAACAGGCGCGCGGTGGAGGACATCACGCCGGGCAGCCTAACGCGCACCTCGCGCGCGGCCGTCACGGACGTGACAACAACGGGACGACCGCATCCCAGACTGCGTGGGCCACCTCGTCCTTGCTGCCGGCGGCGCGGGCGACCTCCGTGCCGGTCGCGTCGAGCATCACCACGTCGTTGTCCGGCGTGCCGAAGCCCTTGCCTTCGCCCACCGCGTTGACGACGAGCAGGTCCGCACCCTTGCGGCGTGCCTTCTCACGGCCGTGGTCCAGCACGCCGCCGCGCGCATCGCCGGTCTCGGCGGCAAATCCGATGACCACCTGGCCGGGTCGAGGGCGGTCGGCCACCAGCTCCCGCAGGATGTCGGGGGTCTCGACGAGCTCGAGTGCGGGCGGAGGTCCCTCCGGCCGCTTCTTGATCTTCGCCGCGGCCGCCGCTGCCGGTCGGAAGTCGGCCACCGCCGCGGCCATGACGACGGCGTCGGCGTCCTTGGCGGCCGCGCGCACGGCGTCGCGCAGCTGTTCGGCGGTCTCCACCGGGACCACGTCGATCCCGGCGCCGACCGGGAGCGAGACGTTGGCGGCGACCAGGGTGACGGCGGCGCCGCGATGCCGTGCGGCGTTCGCCAGGGCGATCCCCTGGCGTCCCGAGGAGCGGTTGCCCAGGAAGCGCACGGGGTCGAGCGGCTCGCGCGTGCCACCCGCCGACACGACGACGCGCCGGCCGGCGAGGTCGCCGACCGGCCGCACGAGCGCGAGTGCCGCCGCCGCGATCTCCTCCGGCTCCGGCAACCGGCCCGGTCCGCTGTCAGCGCCGGTCAGACGGCCGGACGCGGGCTCCAGCACGTGCACGCCCCGTGCGCGCAACGTCGCGACGTTGGCGACCGTGGCCGGGTGCTGCCACATCTGGGTGTGCATCGCCGGCGCCACGAGCACGGGACACTGCGCGACCAGGAGCGTGGTCGTCAGCAGGTCGTCGGCGATGCCGGCAGCGGCCCTCGCGAGCACGTCAGCCGTCGCCGGAGCGACGACGACCAGGTCGGCGTCGCGGCCGAGCGCGACGTGCGCGACCCCCGTGACGTCGTCGAAGACCTCCGGCGTCGCGGGCTCTCCGGAGAGGGCCTCCCACGTGGCGCGCCCGACGAACTGCAGGGCAGCGCGCGTCGGCACCACCCGGACCGAGTGGCCGGCCTCCTTGAGGAGGCGCAGCAGGAGCGCGGCCTTGTAGGCGGCGATGCCGCCGGAGACGCCCAGGACGATGCGCACGGAAGCGGCGGGGTCAGTCCTCGCCGGGGATGATCGTCAGCAGGCCCTTGTCGATCTCGCGCATGGCGATCGACAGCGGCTTCTCCTGCGGGCGGGTCTCCACCAGCGGGCCCACGTACTCGAGCAGTCCCTCGTTGAGCTGTGCGTAGTACGCGTTGATCTGCCGGGCGCGCTTCGCGCTGAACAGCACGAGGGCGTACTTGGAGTCCGCGCGCTCGAGCAGGTCGTCGATCGGCGGGTCGGTGATGCCCGTGGGCTGGGCGACGGTTCCGGACACGATGGGGTCTCCCAAGAGATCAGAGGGGGTTCGACACCAGTCTAGCCTGCGACGTCGTGCGCGACGGGCAGGCCCATCACCGCGACGAGCGCGTCCGTGGCGCGGTGCACGTCGTCGTTGACGATCACATGGTCGAACTCCGGCTCCGCGGCCATCTCGACACGGGCGGTCGCCAGGCGCCGCTCGCGCTCCTCGGGGCCCTCCGTACCGCGCCCGACGAGCCGGCGCACCAGCTCGTCCCACGAGGGCGGGGCGAGGAAGACGAACCTCGCCTCGGGCATGCGTGCACGCACCTGCCGGGCCCCCTGGAGGTCGATCTCCAGCAGCACGGGCGTGCCCGCCGCTAGGCGCTCGACCACCGGGCCGCGCGGCGTGCCGTAGCGGTGGCGGCCGTGCACGAGTGCCCACTCCAGCAGGGCGCCCGAGTCGATCATCCTGTCGAACTCGTCGTCCGAGACGAAGCAGTAGTGCACGCCGTCGATCTCACCGGGCCGCGGTGGGCGCGTGGTCGCCGAGACCGAGAGCCAGACCTGCGGATAGCGGGCGCGTACGTCCGCCGACACCGTCCCTTTGCCGACGGCCGTCGGGCCCGCCAGCACCGTCAATCGGGCAGGCACAGCCCGATCAGCCGAAGCGGTCGACGAGGGCCTTGACCTGGTGCGGGCCGAGGCCGCGCACACGCCGGGTCTCCGAGATGCCGATGTCGGCCATGATCGCCCGGGCCTTGACCTTGCCGACACCGGGCAGGGACTCCAGGAGGGAGACGACCTTGAGCTTGCCGATCGTCTCGTCCTTCTGGCCCTGCTCGATGACGTCGCTCAACGAGCCCTGGGAGTACTTGAGGCGGTTCTTGACCTCGGCACGGGCCTGCCGGGCGGCGGCGGCCTTCTCGAGCGCTGCTGCGCGCTGTTCTGGAGTCAGCGGGGGGAGAGCCACGCGCGTCACCTTCTCGTCTTTGGGCCGGGATCCCGCCTGCCGCGGAATCGTGATCGAACCTAGCGACCGTCACGGCTGTCGGCAACGCGACGCGGCGCAGCGGGGTGCGATCTGACCAGGAGAGACACCGCCGAAACGATTCGATGCCGCCTCAGGAACTGCCTCAGGACAGGGCGGCGGCTGCCTCGTCGCGCGCCCGTCGGGCCGCGTCGCGCAGCGCCACACGGTCCGGGCCGGCTGCGAGCACACCGCGCGACGACGCAGCGAGAACGGCGGAGCGGGCGTCGCTGAACACGGCGGCCAGCTCGCTCGGCCCTGCCCCCTGGGCTCCGACACCGGGTGCGAGCAGAGGCCCACGGACAGCGGCCAGGTCGAGGCCGATCCGGGCGGCCGCATCGCCGGTGGTCGCGCCGACGACGAGCCCCACAGACCCCAGCGTGCCGCCGGTGCGGGCCAGCTCCGCGGCGTTGAGCTCGGCCGCGGCGCGGGCGACCGCGACGGCGACCGGTGTCCCGTCGGCGGCGCGGGCGTGCTGGACGCCCGGACCCTCCGGGTTCGACGTCAGGGCCAGCACGAACAGTCCCCGGCCGCTCTCCCCCGCTGTCGCCACCGCCGGCGCCAGCGAGCCGAAACCGAGGTACGGGGAGACCGTCAGCGCATCGCCGGCGAGGGGCGAGCCGTCACGCAGGAAGGCGTCCGCATAGGCCGCCATCGTGGAGCCGATGTCGCCCCGCTTCGCGTCGACGACGACGAGCAGGCCGGCCTGCCGCGCGGTCGCGATCAGCTCCTCGAGCACGGCGACACCGGCCGAGCCGTGGCGCTCGAAGAACGCCGCCTGCGGCTTGGTCGCCGGCACCACACCGGCCACCGCCTCGACGGTGGTCAGGGCGAAACGGCGCAGGCCGTCGGGGTCGTCGGGCAGCCCCCAGGCGGCGAGGAGCGACGGGTGCGGGTCGATGCCCACGCACAGCGGCCCGAGTGCCGCCATCGCCTCGGCGAGTCGGGCGCCGAACGGCGCGGTCACGAGGTGGCCGCCACGGCCCGTGCGGCGCGGCGCTCCCGGCCGTCGGCGTCGTGCTCCTGCAGGCTCCGCACGGTGAACGGGCCGGCCAGCACGGCCTCGATGGCCTGAACCGCCGCCCCGAGCTGCTGCACCGTGGTGACGATCGCCTTGTCCGCGGCCGTGGTCGCCGCGCGGATGTCGTAGCCGTCGGCACGGGCACCCTGGCCGGACGGGGTGTTCACCACCATGTCCACCTCGCCGGCGTCGATGAGGTCGACGATCGTCGGCTCGCCGTTGGGCCCGCGTCCGGCGGACTGCTTGCGCACCAGCGTCGAGGAGATCCCGGAGCGATGGAGCACGGCCGCCGTGCCCTCGGTGGCGAGGATCTCGAAGCCGAGCTCCGAGAGCCGCTTGATCGGCAGCACGATGGCGCGCTTGTCGCGGTCGGCCACCGAGATGAACACACGACCACTCGTCGGCAGGCCGCCGAACGCCGCGAGCTGGGACTTGGCGAACGCCGTGGGGAAGTCGACGTCGAAGCCCATCACCTCGCCCGTCGAGCGCATCTCCGGCCCGAGCACCGTGTCCACCACGTGCCCGTCTCGGGTTCGGAACCGCCGGAACGGCAGCACCGCCTCCTTGACGGCGATCGGCTGGTCGAGATCGAGCACGCGGGCGTCCTCCGCGGGCAGGATCCCTTCGGCCCGCAGGTCGGCGATGGAGCGGCCGACCATCACCAGCGCGGCAGCCTTCGCCAGCGGTACGCCGGTCGCCTTGGACACGAAGGGCGCGGTCCGGGAGGCACGCGGGTTGGCCTCCAGCACGTAGAGGACGTCGCTGACCAGCGCGAACTGGATGTTGAGCAGGCCGCGCACCCCGACTCCCCGGGCGATCGCCTCCGTGGAGCGGTGGATCCGGGCCAGCTCGGCGCTGGACAGTGTCACCGGGGGCAGCGCGCACGCCGAGTCGCCGGAGTGGATGCCCGCCTCCTCGATGTGCTCCATCACGCCGCCGAGGTAGAGCTCCTCGCCGTCGAAGAGGGCGTCGACGTCGATCTCGATCGCGTCGTCGAGGAACCGGTCGATCAGCAGCGGTGCGATCGTGCCGGCACGCCCGCCGTCCGACTGCTCCTCGAGCGCAGTGCGCACGTACTGGGCGAGCTGCGCGTCGTCGTAGACGATCTCCATGCCGCGCCCACCGAGCACGTACGACGGCCGGACCAGCACCGGGTAACCGATCCGGTTGGCCGTCTCGCGTGCGCCCTCCAACGTCGTGGCCGTGCCGAACGCCGGTGCCGGCAACCCCGCCTCCGCGAGCACGGCGCCGAACTGCCCGCGGTCCTCGGCGGCGTCGATCGCCTCCGGAGGCGTCCCGAGGATCGGCAACCCCGCGTCGGCGAGGCGTTGCGCCAGAGACAGAGGCGTCTGGCCGCCCAGCGTGACGATCAGCCCCGCGACCGGACCAGCCGCCTTCTCGGCCTCGTAGACCTCGAGGACGTCCTCGAAGGTCAGGGGTTCGAAGTAGAGGCGGTTGGACGTGTCGTAGTCCGTCGAGACGGTCTCGGGGTTGCAGTTGACCATCACGGTCTCGAACTCGCCCTTGAGCGCCAGGGCGGCGTGGACGCACGAGTAGTCGAACTCGATGCCCTGGCCGATCCGGTTGGGCCCGGAGCCGAGGATGATCACGGCAGGCCTCGTGCGCGACGCCACCTCCGTCTCCTCGTCGTAGGACGAGTAGTGGTACGGGGTGCTCGCCGCGAACTCCGCCGCGCAGGTGTCCACCGTCTTGTACACGGGGCGCACCCCGAGGGCCCAGCGCGTGTTGCGCACCGAGTCCTCGCTGGTGCCGCGCAACGACGCGATCTGGGCGTCGGAGATCCCGTGCCGCTTGGCGCGGGCCAGAACCTCGCGCGTCAGCGCCGGAGCGGCTGCGGTCTGGGCGGCCACCTCGTTGACGAGGGCGACCTGGTCGAGGAACCAGGGATCGATCCGGGTCACCTCGTGCACCGTCTCGATGGAGGCGCCGGCACGCAGCGCCTGCTGCACGTCGACGAACCGGCGCTCGGTCGGCCGGGCGAGGCTCGCCACGAGGTCCATGAGGTCCGTCCCCGTCGGTGGGGTGCCGTCCCAGTGGAAGGTCGAGCCCTTCTTGTCGAGGGACCGCAGCGCCTTGCCGAGGGCCTCGGTGAAGTTGCGGCCGAGGGCCATCGCCTCGCCGACGGACTTCATGGTGGTCGTCAGGGTCGGGTCGGCCGCCGGGAACTTCTCGAAGGCGAACCGAGGCACCTTGACCACCACGTAGTCCAGCGCCGGCTCGAAGCTCGCGGGCGTCACCTTGGTGATGTCGTTCGGGATCTCGTCCAGCGTGTAGCCGACGGCGAGCTTTGCGGCGATCTTCGCGATCGGGAAGCCAGTCGCCTTCGACGCGAGGGCCGACGAGCGCGACACCCGCGGGTTCATCTCGATGACGACGACGCGGCCGGTGGCGGGGTGCACGGCGAACTGGATGTTGCAGCCGCCCGTGTCGACGCCCACCTCGCGCATCACGGCGATGGCGATGTCCCGCAGCCGTTGGTACTCCCGGTCGGTGAGGGTCAGTGCCGGTGCGACGGTGATGGAGTCGCCGGTGTGCACGCCGACCGGGTCGACGTTCTCGATGGAGCAGACCACCACCACGTTGTCGTGGCGGTCGCGCATCAGCTCGAGCTCGTACTCCTTCCAGCCGAGGATCGACTCCTCGAGGAGCACCTCGGTGGTCGGCGAGTCGTGCAACCCCTGCCCGGCGATCCGGCGCAGGTCGGCCTCGTCGTACGCGATGCCGGAGCCCAGGCCGCCCATCGTGAAGCTGGGGCGCACCACGACCGGCAGCCCGCCCAGCTCGTCGACCGCGGCGAAGGCCTCGTCCAGCGAGTGGACGATCCGCGACCGCGCGCTCTCCGCGCCGGCGCGCTCGACGACGTGCTTGAACTGCTCGCGGTCCTCCCCCTTGCGGATCGCCTCGATCGAGGCGCCGATCAGCTCGACGCCGAACTCCTCCAGCGTCCCGGCCTCCGCCAGTGCGACGGCGGCGTTGAGCGCCGTCTGGCCGCCGAGGGTCGGCAGGAGCGCATCCGGGCGCTCCTTCTCGATGATCGTCGCCAGGACCTCGGGCGTGATCGGTTCGACGTACGTCGCGTCGGCGAACTCGGGGTCGGTCATGATCGTCGCCGGGTTCGAGTTGACCAGCACCACGCGCAGGCCCTCGTCACGCAGCACACGGCAGGCCTGCGTCCCGGAGTAGTCGAACTCGCAGGCCTGGCCGATGACGATCGGCCCCGAGCCGATCACCAGGACCGATCGGATGTCCTCGCGGCGCGGCATCAGGCGGCATCCTTCGTCGTCGGCGTCATGAGGGTGAGGAACCGGTCGAACAGGTAGGCGGCGTCATGAGGCCCGGCGGCCGCCTCCGGGTGGTACTGCACCGAGAACGCGGGCAGGTCGAGCGCCTCGAGGCCTTCCACCACGTCGTCGTTGAGGTCGACGTGCGACACCCGCACCCTCCCGTACCGGCCGCCGTCGTGGGGTGCGACCACCTCGGTCTCCCGGGGTGCGTCGACCGCGAAGCCGTGGTTGTGCGCGGTGATCTCCACCTTGCCCGTGGTGCGGTCGACCACGGGCTGGTTCACGCCCCGGTGGCCGAAGGTCAGCTTGTACGTGCCGAACCCGAGCGCCCGGCCGAAGATCTGGTTGCCGTAGCAGATGCCGAAGAACGGGATCCTGCGGTCCAGCACCTCCCGCAGCAGCTCGACCTCGTGGACCGCCGCGCCCGGGTCGCCCGGCCCGTTGGAGAAGAACACCCCGTCGGGTCTGGTGGCCAGCACGTCGTCGATCGTCGCCGTCGCGGGCAGCACGTGGACCTCGATGCCTCGCTCGGACATCCGCTGCGGAGTCATCGCCTTGATGCCGAGGTCCACGGCAGCGACGCGCGCCAACGGCTCGGCCAGCGGCGACCCGTCCGGGCCCCGCGCGGCCACCACGTAAGCGTCGGCGGTCGACACCTCGCCCGCCAGGTCCGCCCCGGACATCTGCGGCGCCGCCAGCACCTCGGCGAGCAGCTCGTCGACCGGGCGGGCCTGGCCGGTCTCGTCGAGCAGCGCCGACCCGGAGAAGATCCCTGCCCGCATCGCACCGCGCTCGCGCAGGTGGCGCGTCAGAGCCCGGGTGTCGATGGCACTGATCCCGACGATCCCCTGCGCGACGAGCTCGTCGTCCAGCGTGCGGCGGGCACGCCAGCTCGACGAGCGGCGCGCGGGGTCGCGCACCACGTACCCGGCGACCCAGATGCGGCCGGACTCGGGGTCCTCGTCGTTGACCCCCGTGTTGCCGATGTGCGGCGCGGTCATCACGACGATCTGGCGGTGGTAGCTCGGGTCGGTCAGCGTCTCCTGGTATCCGGTCATCCCGGTGGCGAAGACGATCTCGCCCAGAGTGCTGCCCACCGCGCCGTAGGCGTCTCCGCGGAAGGTGCGGCCGTCCTCGAGGACGAGCAGGGCGGTCGTCGTCAGGTCCGGCGACATCATGCGGCCTCCTGGGGGATCAGGGCCTGCACGGCCTCGACGAGGGCGGGTCGTTCACTGCGGTGCCGCACCAGCAGACCGGTGTCGAGCAGGTGGTCGCCGGCCGGCGACCAGGTGAGGACGACGAGCGCGTCGCCGCCCATGAACTTGCCGGCCATCCCCGGCGCGGTGCCGACCGCGCGGAGTGCGGCACTCGGGATGAACACGTCGGCGACGCCCTGGCGGCGCAGCAGCACGCCGGCGTCGTGGACCTCGACCTGGGCCGAGGAGCGTGCGCCGAGGCCGTGTGCGGCCACGCGGTCCAGCCAGTCGCCGGCGGTCGTCGACGAGACGTAGGTTGCCTCGAGCGGGCCGAGCCGGGTGGGCCCGATGTCCTTCGGCGCGTCCGGAAGGGCCGGGATCGCGGTGGCCGACGACCGAGCGCGGTTGCGCCAGCCGCGCCACATCCCCCACCCGGCCGCCGCCGCGACGGCGGCGAGGATCGTCACGGATGCCCACGTCGGCACTACGCGCTCACCTCCGCGTCCTCGACCAGCCGGCCGTCCAGCACGGTGGCTCTTCCCCGCAGGAACGTCGCCACGACCGCTCCGGGCAGCGTCATCCCGCGGTACGGCGAGTTGACACTCTTGCTCGCCTGCGTCGCGGGGTCGACCACGCGACGGGCTGCCGGGTCCACCAGCACGAGGTTGGCCGGCTCGCCGACGGCGATCGGCCGGCCCTGCTCCCGGTCGACCCTGCCGATCCGTGCGGGGGCCGACGACATCACCCGGGCGACGTCCGCCCACGTCATGCGGCCGGTGTCGACCATCGTCGCCTGGACCACGGACAGTGCCGTCTCGAGGCCGGTCATGCCGAAGACGGCCGCCGCCCACTCGCAGTCCTTGTCCTCGCGCGGGTGCGGAGCGTGGTCCGTGCCGACGGTGTCGATGGTGCCGTCGGCCAGCCCGGCGCGTACGGCCTCGACGTCCGCCGCGGTGCGCAACGGCGGGTTGACCTTGAACACCGGGTCGTAGCCGCGGGCGTGCTCGTCGGTGAGGAGCAGGTGGTGCGGCGTGGCCTCGGCCGTGACGGCGATGCCGCGGCCCTTCGCCCACCGGATGATCTCGACGCTGCCGGCCGTCGAGACGTGCAGCACGTGCAACCGGCTGCCCACATGCTCGGCCAGCAGGACGTCGCGAGCGATGATCGCCTCCTCGGCGACCGCCGGCCACCCGGCGAGGCCCAGCTCGGCGGAGACGGCGCCCTCGTGCAGCTGGGCGTTCTCCGTCAGCCTCGGCTCCTGGGCGTGCTGGGCGACCACGCCGTCGAACGCCTTGACGTACTCGAGGGCGCGGCGCATCACCACCGGGTCGTGCACGCAGCGGCCGTCGTCGGAGAACACCCGCACGCGCGCGGCCGAGGCGGCCATCGCGCCGAGCTCGGCGAGGCGTTCGCCGTCGAGGTTCACCGTCACGGCCCCCACGGGGTGCACGTCCACCCATCCGGAGTCGCGCCCCAGCCGCCACACCTGCTCCACGACGCCGGCGGTGTCCGCCACCGGGCTGGTGTTGGCCATCGCGTGGACGGCTGTGTACCCCCCGAGCGCAGCGGCCCGCGTGCCGGTCTCGACGGTCTCCGCGTCTTCTCGGCCCGGCTCACGCAGGTGGGTGTGCAGGTCGACGAGCCCAGGCAGCAGCACCAGGCCGCTCGCGTCGATCACCACCGTGGACTCGTCGGGCGCCAGGTCCGTTCCCATCGCGGCGACGACACCGTCCGCGAGAAGGACGTCGATCGGCTCACCGCCCAGCGGCGCGACGCCCTGGAGCAGGTAGCGGGCGCTCATGCGCTCACCTTCGCTTCGTCGGCGACCGGTGCCGAGGTGGTGGCGCCGGTCAGCAGGAGATAGAGGACCGCCATGCGGACCGCGACCCCGTTGGCCACCTGCTCCACCACGACGGATCGCGGCGAGTCGGCGGCGTCGGCGGAGATCTCCAGGCCCCGGTTCATCGGGCCGGGGTGCATGACGATCGCGTGGTCGGGCAGTGCCGCCAGGCGGCGCGCGTCGAGCCCGTAGAGGCGGGCGTACTCCAGGGCGCTCGGGAAGAAGCCTCCGCCCGCACTCGACATCCGCTCGCGCTGCACACGCAGCATCATCACCGCATCGGGCGCGGCGGCGAGGGCGGCGTCCAGGTGGTAGTCCACCGCGCACGGCCAGGTCTCGACTCCCACCGGAAGCAGCGTCGGGGGGGCGACCAGCGTCACTCGAGCGCCGAGGGTCGACAGGAGGTCCACGTTGGAGCGCGCCACCCGGCTGTGCAGCACGTCGCCGACGATCGCCACGTGGAGACCCCCGAGGTCTCCGGCGCCCCCGCGCAGGTGCCGCCGGATCGTGAAGGCGTCGAGGAGCGCCTGGGTCGGGTGCTGGTGGGTGCCGTCGCCGGCGTTGACCACCGTGGTGTCGATCCAGCCGCCGTGCGCCAGCCGGTGCGGCGCGCCGGAGGCCTGGTGACGGATCACCACGGCGTCCGCGCCCATCGCCTGCAGGGTCAACGCCGTGTCCTTGAGGCTCTCGCCCTTGGAGACGCTGGAACCCTTGGCCGAGAAGTTGATGACGTCGGCGGAGAGACGCTTCGCCGCCGTCTCGAAGGAGATCCGGGTGCGCGTGGAGTCCTCGAAGAAGAGGTTGACCACCGTGCGGCCGCGCAGGGTCGGCAGCTTCTTGATCTCCCTCGACTGCGTCGCCGCCATCTGCGCAGCGGTGTCCAGGACCAGCACGGCCTCGTCGCGCGTCAGGTCCTTGGCCGAGAGCAAGTGCCTCATCGCCCCTCCCCCGTCGGCCCCTCGATGAGCACGCCCTCGCGGCCGTCGATCTCGGCGAGGAGGACCCGGACACGCTCCGTGGTCGCTGTGGGCAGGTTCTTGCCGACGTAGTCCGCGCGGATCGGCAGCTCGCGGTGACCGCGGTCGACGAGCACGGCGAGCTGCACCGCCCGCGGCCGGCCCAGATCGGAGATCGCGTCCAGCGCGGCGCGGATGGTGCGTCCCGAGAAGAGGACGTCGTCGACGAGCACCACCACCTTGCCGTCCAGCCCGCCCGCGGGCAGGTGGGTGGCGCCGATGGCGCGCGTGGGGTGGTGGGCCAGGTCGTCCCGATACATCGTGACGTCGAGAGAACCGGTGATCGCGTCGGCGTCCACGCCTGGCTCGACCGCCGCGAGGTTGGCCGCGAGTCGCCGGGCCAGCGGCATACCCCGGGTGGGGATGCCGAGCACGAGGAGGCCGTCGGCACCCTTGTTGCGTTCGAGGATCTCGTGCGCGATGCGCACCAGCGCCCGGGTGATCTCCGCCGGGCCGAGCACCTCGGCCTCGCTGGTACCGGGCGCACGCATGTCAGGACTCATCGTCCGCGACTCCTTCCCCGCCTCTCGGGACGGGCCTTAAAGGTGTCTGTCGGGTGGAGCCTAGCGGTTCACGCCAGGAGCGTCGGCTTCAGTTCCACGATGCGCGCCAGGAGCCCGTTGACGAAGGCCGGCGACTCGTCGGTCGAGAGGGTGGAGGCGAGCTCGACCGCTTCCGACACCGCGACGCCGTCCGGGACGTCGTCGTTGTAGAGGATCTCCCACGCGCCGAGCCGCAGCAGGTTGCGGTCGACGGCGGGCATGCGTGGAACGGTCCAGCCGTGCGAGTGGGAGGCCAGCACCTCGTCGATCCGCTCGAGGTGCGCCACGACGCCCTCGACGACGTCGACGGCGTACTGCGGCATGGGCGCCTGCGTGCCCGGTTCGGCGATGCGGCGTTGCAACACCACCAACGGGTCGATGCCTCGCTGCTCGGCCTCGAACAGCACGTCGAGGGCCCGCTTGCGGGCCTTGGTCCGGGCAGCCACCTAGTCGTTCACGCGGCCCAGGTAGCTGCCGTCGCGGGTGTCGACCTTCACCTTGGTGCCCTGCTCGAGGAAGAGCGGAACCTGGATCTCGTAGCCGGTCTCCAGGGTCGCGGGCTTGGTCCCGGCCGACGAGCGATCGCCCTGGAGTCCGGGCTCGGTGTACGTCACCTCGAGCACCACCGACGGCGGAAGCTCGACGTAGAGCGGCACGCCCTCGTTGGTGGCGACGATCGCGTTCTGGTTCTCGAGCATGAAGTGCGCGGCGTCCCCGACGGTCTCCTCGGCGACGTGCAGCTGGTCGTACGTGGCCGTGTCCATGAAGACGAAGTCGGTGCCGTCCTTGTACAGGTACTGCATCTCGCGCTTGTCGATGTTCGCGGTCTCGACCTTGACGCCGGCGTTGAAGGTGCGGTCGACGGTCTTGCCGCTCATGACACTCTTCAGCGTGGTCCGCACGAACGCGGGGCCCTTGCCGGGCTTGACGTGCTGGAACTGCACGACGGTCCACAGTTGGCCGTCGATGCGCAGCACGAGGCCGTTCTTGAGGTCGTTCGTGGTCGCCACTGGTGGTCGCTTCCTGTCGAGGGGGATGCATTCCGCGGATCCCGTGAGCTCGCCCCGCGCGCCGCACGGCCCGCAGGCCGTCGGACATCGTACCGCGCGGCTCTCGCGCTCAGCGGGTGAGCAGCCAGCGGCCCAGGAAGCCGACGGCGGCGGCCCACGTCAGCGAGGCCAGGGTGCCGATGACGAACCGCTCGGACGCCCCGGGGTTCTCCCGTAGCTCGGGGTACCGGCCGAGGCCCTTGACGGCCACGATCACCGCGACCGCCCCGGGTTGTCCGAGCAGCAGAGCTCCGGCGGTCGCGGTCCGCTCGAGGAGGCCGATCCAGGTGCCGCCACGCAGCGCGGCCCGGGCGCGGGCGCCCTCCGGACCGTCCGCGGAGTCGAGGAGCACGGCGCCGTCCTCGTCGGCCCGCGGTGCACCGGCGTCCTTGGAGCGCGAGGCCAGGCGCAGGACGAGGCGGGTAACCACCCAGCCGCCGGCCACAGCCAGGGCGAGAGAGAGGAGCGCGACGACGGCACCGAGCCACGGGTTCACGTCGCGACCCTGCCTTCACCCGCGGCCGCGGTCAACAGGCGCGCTGCCACCGGACGAGCTGCGAGCTCCTCGCCCCACAGCGCGGCACGCAGCCGCTGGCTCACGGCCTGCTGGCTGACTCCGAGTCGCCGAGCGACGTCGTCCTGACCCGACGCGTGCGTCATCGCGTCGATCGCCTCCCAGCCCACCGCGCTGCGCCGTGCGGCCACCGCGCCGACGAGCGCGAGCACCGCCTCGGCATCGGCCGCCGCGCGCTCGTCGTGCCCCCGGACGGCGAGCGGGACGGAGCGGAGCCTGCTCTTGGCCGCCTCGACCGCTTCGCGTGCGAGGACGAACGCCTCGCCGCGTCCCTCGCGCACGGTCGCGGGCAGCGGCTCGTCGACCGGCCCGGCGCCGATGCCCACTGACCACTCCCCCAGCCGCAGCACGTGAAGAGCCAGCTCGACGACTGACGCGGCATCCTCGAGCACCAGCTGGACCTCGTCCCCGACGGTCCGCTCGGCCGCACGCAGGAGCCCGGGGAGAGCAGAGACCGTCTGGAGCAGGTGCGGCACCCGGTCGGGCGCCCGGCGGCTGCCCCGCTGGTCGATCGTGACGACGAACACAGCACAAGGCTACAGGCTTGTGGTCAACTCAACAAGGTTCTAGCCTTGTGTCAGGCACTACAAGGCTGCGGCAACCGCCTGCAGCGCCAACCGATACGAGCCGAAGCCGAACCCGGCGATGGTTCCCGTGGCGACCGGACCGATCACCGAGACATGGCGGAACGCCTCCCGCGCCAGCGGGTTGGACAGGTGGACCTCGACGAGCAGGAGTCCTGCCGTGGTCACCTGGGCGGCCGCGTCCCGCAGCGCGTACGAGTAGTGGGTGAAGGCAGCGGGGTTCAGCACCACGTGGCTGCGGGAGTCGACGGCCTCGTGCAACCAGCCGACGAGCTCGGCCTCGTCGTCGGTCTGTCGCACCTCGATCTCCAAGCCCAGCTCGGCGCCCCAGCCTCCGGCGGACTGCGTCAGATCGGCGAGCGTCGCCGAGCCGTACACCTCGGGCTCGCGGGAGCCGAGTCGGCCGAGGTTGGGTCCGTTGAGCACCAGGACGCGGGTCACGCGCTCAGGCTAGAGGACACCTCGGCATAGGCGGCGGTCAGCAACGCGGGATCGGGGCCCTCCAGGCGCGCGGGCTTGGCGAGGTCCTCGAGCACGACGAACCGCAGCAGCGATCCGCGCGTCTTCTTGTCCCGCTGCATGGCCGCGAGGAGCTGCTCCCAGCGGTCGCCGCGGTACGTCAGGGGCAGGCCGAGCGCGCCGAGCACGGACCGGTGGCGGTCGACGATGTCGTCCGCGAGCCGGCCGGCGAGCCGGGCGAGCTCGGCGGCGTAGACCATGCCGACGGAGACGGCGGCTCCGTGCCGCCAGCGGTAGCGCTCCACCTGCTCGATCGCGTGACCGAACGTGTGCCCGTAGTTGAGGAACTCCCGAGGGCCGGCCTCCCGCAGGTCCTCGGTCACCACACGCGCCTTCCAGGAGATCGCGCGCGTCACCAGCTCGGCGAGCACCGCCGAGGACGACGCCGCGATCGGGTCGGTCAGCAGACCGACGTTGGCCTCGATGAGGTCGAGGATCACCGGGTCCTCGACGAACCCTGCCTTGACCACCTCCGCCATGCCGGCGACGAAGTCGAACCGCTGCATCGACTCCAGCGCCGCCAGGTCACAGACCACGCCGACGGGCGGGTGGAACGCGCCGACGAGGTTCTTCCCCTCGGCGGTGTTGATGCCCGTCTTGCCTCCGACGGCCGCGTCGACCATCGCCAGCAGGGTCGTCGGCACCTGGACCACGCGGATGCCCCGCAGCCAGGTCGCCGCCACGAAGCCGGCGAGGTCGGTCGTCGCGCCGCCGCCGACTCCGACGACGACGTCGGACCGCGTGAAACCCGCCTGGCCGAGCACCTGCCAGCAGAACGCCGCAACCTGCGCGGTCTTGGCCTCCTCGGCATCGGGGACCTCGGCGCCGAAGGCCTCGTACCCGGCCTCTCGCAGGTCGGCGAGCACCGCATCGGCGGTGGCGGCCAACGCTGCGGGATGCACCACGAGCACACGTCGCGCACCCTCGCCCAGCAGCGCGGGGATCTCGCCGAGCAGCTGGCGACCGATGACCACGTCGTAGCCCGGCTCGCCGCCGACCCGCACGATCCGGCTCTCGCTCATTGCCCGCCCTCCGGCTCCGTCGGGCCACCTCCGGTCGCGGTGACCCGCAGCCGTGCCAGCTCGTCCTCGATGCGCTGGGCCACCTGCGCGGGCCGCAACCCGTCCGTGAGCACCGACAGCGTCGACACCGCCTCGTAGACGCCACGCCGCTCGTTCATCAGCTGCTGCCACCGGGCGCGCGGGTTGCCCAGCAGCAACGGCCGCGACTGGTTGAACCCGACGCGCGGGGCTGCGTGCGCCAGCGTGACGTCGAGGAACACCACGGCTCCTCCTGTTGCCCGATACCGCGCGAGCGTCTCCTGGGTCGAAGGGTCGAGCACCGCTCCCCCGCCCAGGGCCAACACGCCGTCGTGCTCCTCGAGGGCGCGGGCCACGGCGTCGCGCTCCAGGGCACGGAAGGCAGGCTCGCCGTCGTCGACGAAGATGTCCGAGATCGGCTTGCCGGCGAGCACCTCGATGTCGGTGTCGGTGTCCCGCACCGCCAGGTGCCACCGCTCGGCGAGGGCGTGGGCAACGGTCGACTTGCCGGATCCGGGAGGGCCGACGAGGACGACGCGTGGGCCCTTCGGCAGTGCGGCGGGGGGCATGGCGCCAGGGTAGTTCGCGCTCACCGCAGCAGGTCGGGGATCGCCGCCAGGTAGGCGGACAGGTTGCGCCGCACCTCGGTCAGCGAGTCGCCGCCGGTCTTCTCCAGGAGGGCGTTCGCGAGCACGAGGGCCACCATCGCCTCCGCCACCACCGCGGCGGGCGGCACCGCGCAGACGTCCGAACGCTGGTGCTGGGCCTTCGCGGCCTCGCCGGTCGACGTGTCGACGGTGTCGAGCGCGCGGGGCACCGTGGAGATCGGCTTCATGGCGGCGCGGACCCGGATCACCTCGCCGTTCGACATGCCGCCCTCGAGGCCGCCCGCTCGGTTGGTGCGGCGGCGCAGCGTCCCGTCCGTGGCGCGCTCGATCTCGTCGTGCGCCACGGAACCACGGCGCGCGGCGGTGCGGAACCCGTCCCCGACCTCGACACCCTTGATCGCCTGGATGGACATCAGCGCGGCGGCGAGCCGCGCGTCGAGCCGCGCGTCGCCGCTCACGTATGAGCCGAGACCCGAGGGGACGCCGTAGGCGAGCACCTCCACGACACCGCCGAGCGTGTCGCCGTCCTTGTGGGCGCCGTCGATCTCGGCCACCATCGCGGCCGACGAGGCGGCGTCGAAGCAGCGGACCGGGTCCGCGTCGAGGGCGGCGACGTCGTCGGGCGTGGGTGCCGGTGCGTCGTCGGGGGCCGCGACCGCTCCGATGCGCACCACGTGCGAGACGAGCCGGACGCCGGCCGCCTGCTCCAGCAAGGCCGCGGCCACCGTACCGAGCGCCACTCGGGTGGCGGTCTCCCGTGCGGAGGCGCGCTCCAGCACGGCACGCGCGTCGTCGAAGCCGTACTTGCGCATCCCGACGAGATCCGCGTGGCCGGGACGCGGCCGGGTCAAGGGTGCGTTGCGCGCACGGTTGAGGAGCTCGGGGTCGTCGACGGGGTCGGCGGCCATCACATCGACCCACTTGGGCCACTCGCTGTTGCCGATCTCGATTGCGATCGGCCCGCCTTGCGTCAGGCCGTGCCGCACGCCGGCGAGGATCCGCAGCTCGTCCTGCTCGAACGCCTGGCGCGCGCCCCGGCCGTAGCCGAGCCGCCGCCGGGCCAGTGCCGCGGCGATGTCCGCCGTGGTGACGGCCACACCGGCCGGGACGCCCTCGAGGACGCCGACGAGAGCGGGGCCGTGCGACTCGCCCGCGGTCATCCAACGCAGCATGTGCGCATCCTTGCACGCGTCGGTGGGGGGGGCCGGGGCCCCCCCCCCCCCCCCACGGGGAAAACCCC
>JAEXPS010000224.1 GCA_023438885.1 Actinomycetes bacterium | reverse complement strand
GGCTACCACTTCCTCGGACGTTGCGGTGGTGAAGATGTCGTCGAGGCCCTCGGGGCCACGCGGGGTGGGGCGGTCGGTGGGCATCGCTACACCGCCGGGACGAACGGGTCGGAGCCGGTGAGCACGTTCTGGAGCCAGGACGCCCAGTCGTTCCAGACCCCGGTCACCAGGGCCAGGCCGAGCACGACGAGCATGCCCCCGCCGATGCGCAGCACCCCGAGCCGGTGCCTCGTCAGCCACGCGCGCACCCGGCGCGAGCTCTCGAGCCCGAGCGCGACCAGCAGGAACGGCAGCCCCAGCCCCACGCAGAACACGGCCGCGAGCACCGCGCCCCGCGCCGCGGAGCCGCCCCCCAGCGACAGCGCGAGGATCGCGGCGAGGGTGGGCCCGATGCAGGGCGTCCAGCCCAGGCCGAACGTCACCCCGAGCACCGGCGCTCCCCACAGCCCCGTCCGCGGCGCCACGCGCAGCCTGCGCTCTCCCTGGAACCACGGCAGCAGCCCGGCGAACGCCAGTCCCATGACGATCACGACGACGCCGAGCACCCGCGACACCGGGTCGCTCCAGCGCACCAGCCAGGCCCCGAGCCCACCGACCACCGCACCGAGCACGACGAACACCGCGGCGAACCCCGCGACGAACAACGCCACGCCCCCCAGCACCCGTCGCTTGGAGGCGTCCGACGAGCCCATCGACCCGCCGAGGAACGCGAGGTACCCCGGAACCAGCGGCAGCACGCACGGCGACGCGAACGAGACGAAACCGGCCAGCAGCGCCACCGGGATCGCCAGCAGCAGCGACCCGCTGGCGGCCGTCCGGCCGAAGGCGTCCCCGACGTCGAGGATCACGCGCTCTCCGCGAGCAGGTCGTCGACGATGGTCCGCACGGTCGAGGGGTCCACGCGCCCGAGGATCCGCGCCGCCACGTTCCCCTGCCGGTCGAGCAGCACGGTGGTGGGCACGGCGTTGACGGGGACCACGCCCTGCAGCGCGGCGGTCGCGGCGCCCGAGGTGTCCAGGATCGTCGGGTACCCGACGCCGAACTCCCGCTGGAACGCGGCGGCCGTGGGCCCGCTGTCGGTCGCGTTCACGCCGATCACGTGCAGACCGTCGGCGGCGTAGTCGTCCGCGAGCGCGGCGAGGTCGCCGGCCTCGGCGCGGCACGGCGGGCAGGCGGCGTACCAGGTGTTGATCAGCACCACGTCGCCCCGCCAGGAGGCGACGTCCTGGGCCGCGCCCTCCACGTCCTGGCCGGACAGCTCGACCGGGCCCGTGCGGGACCCCGCCGGCCACGTGTTCGTCGAGCCGTCCTCGGACGAGTAGCCCTCCGTGTCGTCCGCCGGTGCTGCGCAGGCGGCGGCGAGCACGACGAGGGCACCGGCGAGCGTCGCGGCGAGCGCGCGCCGCGCTCCCCTGAGCGACCGCGCCATCACGCCCCCGGCACGTTCGACGCCCCGGCGAGGAACGCCGCCGCGGGCTCGCTGTACCCGACGCCGACGAGGTCGTCGTCCTCGTAGCGCAGGGAGGTCAGGGAGCCGAGCGAGCACTGCCGGCGCCGCGGGTCGTGCCACAGGCGACGGTTCTCCACGGTGAGGCGGGTGACCCAGATCGGCAGCTGGTGCGAGACGAGCACGGCCTCGTGGCCGCGGGCGGCCTGACGCGCCGTCGCGACGGCGGCGAGCATCCGCTCGGCCTGCTCCGTGTAGGGCTCACCCCAGGACGGCCGCAGCGGGTTGCGCAGGTACGGCCAGTGGCGCGGGTGGCGCAGGGAGCCGTCGCCGACCCCGAACGTCAACCCCTCGAAGTGGTTGGCTGCCTCGATCAGCCGCTCGTCGGACCCCACCTCGAGCCCGAACGCCGCACCGACCGGCGCCGCGGTCTCCTGGGCGCGCTGGAGCGGCGAGGCGACGACGACGGTGACGTCGTGGCGCGGGTGGCCCGCCAGCCCGGCGAGGTGGTCGGCGACTGTCTGCGCCATCGCACGCCCGCGCTCGGAGAGCCGGTAGCCGGGCAGCCGCCCGTAGAGGATGCCCTGGGGGTTGTGCACCTCGCCGTGGCGCAGCAGATGGACTGTCGTCGCGACCATGGGCCCAGTGTGACAGCCCCGGCTCAGTCGCCGGCCCGCAGGTGGGTCAGCACCGCGTCCATCGCGTCGCCGAGCGCGGCGAGCTGGTCGTCGGTCAGCACGTCCACCAGGCGCTCGCGCACGCTGGCCACATGGCTGGGCGCCGCCTCGACCAGGCGCTCCCAACCGGCCTGCGTCAACATGCAGTTCACGCCGCGCGCGTCCGACGCGCAGGCGACCCGCTGGACCAGCCCGGCCTCCTCCATGCGCGCGATCGTGTGCGTCAGGCGGCTGCGCGAGTGGGAGATGTCCGAGGCGAGCTGCGACATCCGCAGCGTGCGGTCCGGCGCCTCGGAGAGCCGCACCATCACCTCGTACTCGTGCAGGGAGAGGCCGGAGCGGTCCTCCAGGTCGTGGCCCAGAGCGTCGAACAGCAGCACCACGCCGTCGCGGAAGGCGCGCCAGTACCGCTGCTGCTCCGCCGTGAGCCAGCGGACGTCGTCCTTCGTCGTGCTCATCGAACCAACCTCCGCCGAGAAGTGTCGCAAGGCTTGCGTCCAGCCGAACAGTGTAGTAGAAAGTTGAACTAACAACTTGATCTTTCAACTACAGGGAGCGACATGACCACCGAGACGATCACCGCGCTGCCCCAGGGCCTCACCCCCGGCACCTGGGCGATCGACCTGGCGCACACCGACGCGAGCTTCACCGCCCGGCACGCCGCGGTCACCAAGGTGCGCGGGTCCGTCAAGGTCACGGCCGGCGAGCTGGTGCTCGGCGAGACGCTCGAGGACTCGACCCTCACCGCCACGCTCGACCCGGCCACCGTCAACACCGGCAACGAGAACCGCGACGCCCACCTCAAGAGCGCGGACTTCTTCAACGCCGAGACGGCCGAGCCGTGGACCTTCACCTCCACCGGCGTGCGCGCCACCGGCGAGAACACCTACGTGATCACCGGCGACCTGACGATCAACGGGATCACGCGCTCCGTGGACCTCGACACCGAGTTCACCGGCGTCGTCGTCGACCCGTGGGGCGGCACGCGTGCCGGCGCGGAGGCGACCGTCTCCGTCTCGCGCAAGGACTTCGGGCTGACGTGGAACGTCGCGCTCGAGGCCGGCGGCGTGCTCGTCTCCGACAAGGTGGTCATCAACCTCGACGTCGCCGCCGTCAAGCAGGCCTGATCCACACCCGGCCCGGCACTCCTTCGGGGTGCCGGGCCGCGTCGTGCCTACGCCTCGACCCGGTGCCGGCCGTGGAAGGCGAGCAGCTGGAGCTCCGAGGCGAGGTCGACGTACCTCGCGTGCACCTCGTCGGGCACCTGGAGCGTCTGCGGCGCGAAGCTGAGGATCCCGGTGACGCCGGCGGCGACCAGGGCGTCGGCCACCTTCTGGGCGACGGCGGCCGGCGTCGCGATCACGCCGATGGTCGCACCCCCCGCGGAGACCGCCTCCGCCATCTCGCTCGCCGGGCGCACGACGAGACCGGCGACGACGGTCCCGACCACGCTCGGGTCGTCGTCGACCAGCCCGACCACCCGGAAGCCCCGCTCGGCGAACCCGCCGTACGCCGCGAGCGCGTGGCCGAGGTGGCCCACCCCGACGATGACGACGCGGTTGACGACCTCGAGCCCCAGCACTGCGCCGATACGGTCACGCAGCCGGGCCACGTCGTACCCGACGCCCCGGCGGCCGAACGAGCCGAGGAACGAGAGGTCCTTGCGCAGCTGCTCGGGACTCACTCCGGAGCGCGACGCGAGCTCCTGCGACGACGTCAGCGTGGTGCCCTCGCCCCACAGCCCGTCGAGCGCCAGCAGGTAGGCGGGCAGCCGCGAGACGGTTGCGCGCGGCAGCCGGTCCCGGGCGTCGTCCGCACCAGGCGCTTCCACGTCGCACACCCCCTCGCCGGCCACCGGCGGCCGCGGGCCTCACGCTAGAGGGTTTCGCGGCTCCGAGGCCAACGCCAGGCGCAACGCGGCCTCGGAGACGCGCCACTGCGCCACCTCGACGCCGTCCACCGCGACCACCGGCACCCGCTCGCCGTACCGCTCGAACAGGTCCGGCCCACCCGGGGCCGGCGGGTCGTCCACGTCGAGCTCGACCCAGTGCTCCCCGAGCTCGCCGCACACCCGCGCCACCACGGCGCGCGCCTCGTCGCAGAGGTGGCAGGCGACGCGGCCGTAGAGAGCGACACGAGGGGCCATGGCACCACCGTAGGCAGCGGATTTCCGGCTGCACAGAACCGCTGCGTACTCTGACCCGCGTGTGTCCGGTTCCCGAGCGGTCCGACGCGACCGTGGGGGCGGGCCGTGGCGTCGGCGCGTTCTTCGACGTCGACAACACGATCATCCGTGGCGCCAGCGCGTTCCACCTGGCCGTGGCCCTGCGCCGGCGGGGCATCCTCGGGCTGCGCGACATCCTGAAGTTCGCCGTCCAGCAGGCGCGGTACCTGGCCTTCGGTGAGAACCGCAGAGCGATGGACGAGGTGCGCGACGACGCGCTCGAGATCGTCGCCGGCCTCTCCGTGGCCGAGATGGGCCTGGTGGCCGAGGACACCTACGACGAGGTGCTCCACCTGCGCATCTTCCCCGCCGCCCGCCGCCTGCTCGACGAGCACCTCGCGGCCGGGCACGCGGTGTGGCTCGTCACCGCGGGGCCGGCCGAGATCGGCGAGCTGATCGCCCGGCGGCTGGGTGCCACCGGCGCGCTCGGCACCGTGCTGGAGCGCGCGGACGGGCGGTACACCGGGCGCCTCGTCGGCGACCTGCTGCACGGCACCGCGAAGGCGGAGGCCGTGGTGCAGCTGGCGGAGCGCGAGGGGATCCGTCTCGCGGACTCGTTCGCCTACGGCGACTCTGCGCACGACGTGCCCCTGCTGAACCTGGTGGGCACCCCGGTGGCGATCAACCCCGACCGCCGCCTGCGCCGGCACGCGACCCGCGCCGGCTGGCCGATCCGCGACTTCCGCACCCGCGGCTGACCCGCACGACGAAGGCCCGGCCGTTGCCGACCGGGCCCTCACGCGTCGACCGCCCCGAGGGCGGCCCGCGTCACTTCTTGTTGCGGCGCTGGTGGCGCGTCTTGCGCAGCAGCTTGCGGTGCTTCTTCTTGGCCATCCGCTTGCGGCGCTTCTTGATGACGGAGCCCATGTGGTCCTCGCTCGTTCCGTTGCTGGTGGTCGGCCGGCGCGGGGTCGCCACCCGCACAGGAAAGTCCGAGGGGCCACCTTACGCCCTCGCCGCGCCTTGACGCGAAGCGGGTCAGCCGCTGCGGCGGCCGTGCTCCTCGTCGTGCTCGGGGAGCGGCTTGACGACCGGCGAGCGCAGGTACGCGTCCAGGGCGTCCGCCGGCACCCGGAACGACCGCCCGACGCGAACGCCGGGCAGCTCGCCGGAGTGGAGCAGTCGGTAGACGGTCATCTTCGAGACGCGCATCACCTCGGCCACCTCGACCACCGTGAGGTAGCGCACGCGACCTGGCTCCTGGCTCATCGCCCCGCTTCTCTCCCGGCCCCCGGCCGCGTCGACTCACCGGTGCGACCGGATCGCACGCAAGCGTAATGCCTGGTGGGACAGGAGTGAAAGGGGTGACGGAAGTGACGCGTGGGACTGCCTCCGCCGCGGTTCACTGAGCCCGCGGGGGTGCTCAGCCCCGCCAGGTTCGGGGAACCGCGTCAGTAGGCGTCCGGGTCCAGGCCGTGGTGCGGGAACACCGCCTGCCGTGTCGCCCGCACGGCGCGGTCCAGGTCGTCCGCCGGGTCGTAGCCCGACGACCACGGCGTGAAGGTGGGGTCGACGCCCTCGGCCATCGTCGTCGCGGCCACCGCCCCGTACCGCTGGATCACCGCGTCCCGCCACATCTGCGGCAAGGGCTGGGCGAGCGCCACCGGCCGGTGGGTGGCGATCCCGAGCAGGTGCGTCCACACCCGTGGCACCACCTCGACCCAGGCATAGCCACCGCCACCCAGCGCCAGCCAGCGCCCGCCGGCCGCCGAGTGCGCCAGGTCGTGGAGCATCACCGTCGCCGCACGCTGGCCGTCCACCGAGGTGCGCAGGGACGTCAACGGGTCCAGCCGGTGCGAGTCGCAGCCGTGCTGGGTCACCAGCAGGTCGGGCGCGAAGTCCTCGAGCAGGGGCGGCACCACCGCGTCCAGGGCGCGCAGCCACCCGGCGTCACCGGTGCCGCTGGGCAGGGCGACGTTCACGGCGGTGCCGCGCGCGCCCGGCCCGCCCACCTCCGCCGGGAAGCCGGTGCCGGGGAACAGGTGCCGTCCGGTCTCGTGCACCGAGATCGTCAGCACCCGCGGGTCGTCCCAGAACACCGCCTGCACGCCGTCGCCGTGGTGCGCGTCGAGGTCCACGTAGGCCACGCGATCCGCGCCGGCCGCCAGGGCGGCACGGATCGCGACGGCCGCGTCGTTGTACAGGCAGAACCCCGACGCCGCGCCGGGCATCGCGTGGTGCAGTCCCCCGCCGACGTTGACCGCGTGCGTCGCCGCGCCGCCCATCACCGCGAGCGCGGCGTGCGCGGACCCGGCCACCACGCGCGCGGCCGCCGTGTGCATCAGCGGGAACACGGGGTTGTCCTCGGTACCGAGTCCGCGTGCCGGGTCGGGCCGCCCCGTGGCGGCCGCCCGCCGCACCGCGTCGACGTACTCGCGCGTGTGCACCGTCTCCAGCAGCTCGTCGGGCGCCTCGGGCGCGGCCACCACCTCGACGTCGGGCTGCTCCAGCAGGCCCAGGCCGCCGGCGAGCGCGATCGTCAGGTCGATCCGCTCGCTCGACATGGGGTGGCCAGGTCCGAAGTCGTAGCCGAGGAGCTCGGTGGACCAGACCACACGGTGCATGGCCCCACGCTCGCACCCGCGCGCGGCACGTGTCGATGTCGCGAGGCCGTGCCATTGTTGGCGGTTGGCGGCCGGCCGTTCGGCCTCTGACACGTTCGGCCCCTGACAAGCGCGGAGGTGGGATGGCTCGGCCCGGATCCGGGCTCGCCGGCCGCTGGCGGGACTTCGTGGACCGCTCCGCCCGGCAGTCGCCGGCCCGCATGGCGCTCGGGGTGTTCGCCGTCGTCATCGCCATCTTCACCGCGCTGCTCGCCTCACCGTGGGCCACCGCGACCGGCAAGGCCGCCCCGCCGATCGACGCGTTCTTCACGGCGGCCTCCGCCGCGACCGTCACCGGCCTGACGGTGGTCCCCACCGGGGAGTACTGGTCCACCGGCGGCCTGGTGACGATCCTCGTCGCCATCAAGGTCGGCGGCCTCGGCGTCATGACCCTCGCGTCGCTGCTCGGCGCCGCGGTGTCCCGGCGCATCGGCCTGACCCAGAAGCTGCTGCTGTCGTCGGAGACCCGCGCGACGCGGCTCGGCGAGGTCGGCTCCCTGGTCCGCACGGTCATCATCACGTCGACGACACTCGAGGTGATCGGCGCCCTGATCCTGCTGCCACGGCTGTTCACGTACGAGAACGACTGGGGCAGCGCCGCCTGGCACTCGCTGTTCTACTCGGTGTCCGCCTTCAACAACGCCGGCTTCGTGCCCACCGCCGAGGGCCTGACGCCGTTCGTCTCCGACTGGTGGGTGCTGCTGCCGATCATCATCGGCGTCTTCATCGGGTCGCTCGGCTTCCCGGTGGTCCTGGACGTGATGCGCCACCCCCGGGTGCCCCGCCGGTGGTCGCTGCACACCAAGCTGACGATCACGACGAGCATCGCCCTGGCGATCGGCGGGTCGGTGCTGGTGGCGGCCTTCGAGTGGACCAACCCGAGCACGTTCCAACCGCTCGACGGTGGCGGAACCGCCCTGGCCAGCCTCTTCGCCGGCGTCATGCCCCGCTCCGGCGGCTTCTCCACCGTCGACACCGGCGAGATGCACGAGAGCACGTGGCTGCTGCTGGACTCCCTGATGTTCGTCGGCGGCGGCTCGGCGTCGACGGCCGGCGGCATCAAGGTGACCACGCTGGCCGTGATGCTGCTCGCGATCGTCGCCGAGGGCCGGGGCGACCGCGACGTCGAGGCGTTCGGCCGCCGCATCCCGCCGGAGACGCTGAAGGTCGCCATCGCCGTGTCGCTGATCGCGGCGACCATCGTCCTGGTCGCCTCGCTGCTGCTCCTGGCGATGACCGGCCTGTCCCTCGACGTCGTGCTCCTCGAGGTCATCTCCGCCTTCGCCACCTGCGGTCTGTCCACGGGCATCACCCCAGGTCTGCCGGACCGGGCCAAGCTCGTCATCGCCGTCCTGATGTTCATCGGCCGGACGGGCACGATGACGCTTGCGGCGGCGCTCGCGCTGCGCAACCGTCGTCGTGTCATCCGGCTCCCGGAAGAGAGGCCGATCATTGGCTGACACCAAGTCGCCGTCCGAGTCCGCCGTCCTGGTCATCGGGCTCGGCCGGTTCGGCTCGTCGATCGCCGCCACGCTGGACCGGCTGGGCCAGGACGTGCTGGCCGTCGAGCGCAACCCGGAGCTGATCGCGCAGTGGGCCGGCCGCATCCCGCTCGTCGAGGCGGACGCCGCCAACCCCGACGCCCTGGAGCAGCTCGGCGTGCGCGACTTCCGCGTCGCCGTCGTCGGCGTCGGCAACTCCCTCGAGGCCAGCGTGCTCATCACCGGCAACCTCGTGGACGTCGGCATGCCGCAGATCTGGGCCAAGGCGATCAGCAACGAGCACGCGCGGATCCTCCAGCGCATCGGCGCGCACCACGTGATCCTCCCCGAGTCCGACGCCGGTGCCCGGGTGGCCCACCTGGTCTCCGGGAAGATGCTCGACTACATCGAGGTCGAGGACGGCTTCACCGTGGTCAAGATGCGCCCGCCGAAGGAGACGCAGGGGTTCACGCTCGCCCAGTCGAACGTGCGCAAGCGCTACGGCGTGACGGTGATCGGCGTGAAGAGCCCCGGTCGCGAGTTCGTCTACGCCACGCCCGAGACCCGCATCTCGGCGAACGACCTCATCGTCGTCGCGGGCCACGGCGAGCTGCTGGAGCGGTTCGCCGCGCGTCCCTGAGCCCGCTGCGGTACGCATGTCGCCATGGCCAGACGTCTGTGGGACTTCGACGCGTCGCACGAGCTCCGGGCACGCCCGGGCTTCGCGCTGAGCGACTTCGACAGGAGCGCGACACCGGGCTTCGACGGCAGCTCGAAACAGGCGGCCTCGCTCCTCGCCGACATCGGTGACGCCACGTCCGACCTTCAGGAGCGGCTGTACGCGGAGGGCCGCAGCGGCGGGACCCGCTCGGTGCTGCTGGTGGTCCAGGGCCTGGACACGGCCGGCAAGGGCGGCATCATGCGCCACGTCGTCGGCATGGTGGACCCGCAGGGTGTGACGATCCGGGCCTTCGGCGTCCCCACGCCGCAGGAGCGCGAGCACCACTACCTGTGGCGCATCCGCAAGGCGCTGCCCGCGGCCGGCCAGATCGGCGTCTTCGACCGGTCGCACTACGAGGACGTGCTGGTGGTCCGCGTCGAGAACCTGGTGCCGGAGTCGGTGTGGAGCGCGCGGTACGACGAGATCAACGCCTTCGAGGCCGAGGTCGCCGCTGCCGGCACCACCATCGTCAAGGTCGCCCTGATGGTCTCGCGCGACGAGCAGTACGACCGCCTGAGCGAGCGGCTCGAGCGCCCGGACAAGTACTGGAAGTACAACCCGGGCGACGTGGACGCACGTGCGCAGTGGGACGCCTACCAGGAGGCGTACCAGGCGATCTTCGAGCGCACGTCGACCGACGTCGCGCCGTGGCACGTCATCCCGGCCGACGAGAAGTGGTACACCCGTCTCGCGGTCTCCCAGCTGGTCTGGCAGGCGCTCGAGGGCCTGGACCTCGCCTGGCCCCCGGCGGACTTCGACGTCGAGAAGGAGAAGGCGCGCCTCGCCGCCACACGGTGAGACGCGCCTCCTGCGTCGTCGGGCCCCTCCCGCCGCGCCGGCGTCCTACTCGGTGCGCCGCCGCAGCGTGGTGGTGCCCAGCACGATCGCCCCGACGATGAACAGGACCAGGACGCCGATGGCCCCGCGCGTCTGGTCCCAGCCCCCGCCCGCCGCGATCGTCTGCATGGCGTCGACGGCGTAGGTCAGCGGCAGCGCGCGGCTGATCCACTCGAGGATCTGCGGCATCTCGTCGCGCGGCATGATGAAGCCGCAGAGCAGGATCTGCGGCAGCAGGAACGCCGGCATCAGCTGCACGGCCTGGAACTCGGTGCGGGCCAGGGCGGAGGCGGCCAACCCCATCGCGGAGCCGACGACGGCGTTGAGCACCGCGACGAGGAACAGCAGCCACAGCGGACCCGCCACGTCCATGCCGCACACCCAGATGGCCCACACGACGACGACCACGGCCTGGACCAGCGCCAGGAGCGCGAAGGCCAGCGCGTAGCCGACGACGAAGTCCCCCTTACCGAGCGGCATCGTCATCAGCCGCTCGAGCGTGCCACCGGTGCGCTCGCGCAGGGTGGCGACGCTGGTGACGATGAACATCACCAGGAGCGGGAAGAAGCCGACGAGGATCGGCCCGACGTTGTCGACCACCTGCGGCGTCGCGTGGAACATCCACGCCGTCAGGCCGAGCAGGACCATCGGCACCAGCAGGATCAGCGCGATGGTGCGCCGGTCGTGGCGCAGCTGGCTGAGCACCCGGCGCGCGGTGGCGAGGGTCAGTGCGGCGGTCATGCGGCCGCACCCCCCTCGGCGGCGTTCGCCTGGTCGACCAGGTGGAGGAACGCGCCCTCGGCGTCCGCGGCGCCGGTGCGCTCCAGCAGCTCGGCCAACGTGCCGTCGGCGAGGATCGCGCCGTTGCGCATCAGCACCAGCCGGTCGCAACGCACCGCCTCGTCCATCACGTGGCTGGACACCAGCAGGCTGGCGCCGCCGTCCCGCAGGCGGCCGAACAGCTGCCACAGGTCGCGCCGCAGCACCGGGTCGAGGCCGACCGTGGGCTCGTCGAGCACCAGCAGGTCGGGGCGCCCGAGCAGGGTGACCGCGAGTGACACCCGCGACAGCTCGCCGCCCGAGAGCGTGCGCACGATCCGCCTCTCGAAGCCCGCCAGGCCGACCTCCGCGAGGGTGGCGGTGACGCGCTCGTCGGCCACCCGCAGGATCGCTGCCGCGTACCTGAGGTTCTCGCCGACCGTCAGGTCCGGGTACACGCTCGGCATCTGGGTCGTGTATCCCACCCGGCGGCGCAGCGGCGCGGAGCCGGCGGGCTCTCCGAGCACCTCGACGGTGCCGCCCGCGACGATCTGTGCGCCGACGATCGCTCGCAGCAGCGTCGTCTTGCCGCTGCCGCTGGGCCCCAGCAGGCCCACCACCTGCCCGGCCGGCACCTGCAGGTCCAGGCCCGGGATCACGAGGTTGGTGCCGCGCACCACGCGAAGGCCCCGCACCGAGATGGCGGGACCGCTGCTGTTATTCCCCATGTGATGAATAGTGATACCCCCGCCACGGTCGGCACAAGGACCTAGTGCCCGAGGAATCTCACGGGACCAGCGGCCCCAGCAGGTAGCGGTCGACCGTGGGGCCGACGAGGCGGGCGATCTCGCGCTCGGACAGCGAGGCGACGGGCTCCGTCACCAGCACGTACCGCACCATCAGCACGCCGATCACCTGCGACATGGCCAGCTGGATGCGCAGCTCCCGCGCGTCGGCGGGCAGATGCTCGGCCAGCCGGCTGAAGATCGTGCGCGCGAGGAAGGCGCCGAAGGCGGTCGACAGCCGCCCCTGCCCTGCCATGCCGCTGACGAGCGCACGCAGCCGCACCCCGCCGTCGGCACCCCAGATGGACAGCACCTCGCTCACCAGGCGCTCGCCGAGCCCGTCCGGACCGCCGGCCAGGATGCGGTCCGCCACGTCCGGCGGCGAGACTCCGGCCGGCAGGATCGAGGCGGCGAACAGCTCGGCCTTGTCGGCGAAGTAGTGGCGGACGAGCGCCGGGTCGACGCCCGCACGCCGCGCGATGCCGCGGACGCTGGCGCCGTCGAAGCCGCGATCGGCGAACTCGATGCCGGCCGCGGCGACGATCTCGCCGCGCGTGTCCGCACCCGCGGGCCGCCGACCCCTGGGCCGCAGCTCGGCACTCGCCCGGTTCTCGGCCTCCGCCCTCGGCTCCGCCGCCATGCGGGTCAGCCTAGGCGCAATTCCCCACGTGGGGATCGGGTCACCGCCGGTCGCGGGCGGCCGCGCGGGCCGCCTCGGACGCGGTGACGATGTCCAGACCCTCGGTGAAGATCTCGAAGGTCCGCGCGACCACCTCACGCAACGGCGCCGCGAACCCGGAGCCCTGCCAGTGGTGGAACATCCCGAGGAACCCGCCGGTGAACGCGTGCGCGAACACCTGCACCTCCAGGTCGGTCACCGGCCTGTCCAGCTGACGCGCCAGCACCTGCTCGATCACCATCGCCGCGGCGTGCGCGTGCGTCACCGTCGCCTGCTCCAGCGCCGGGTTCGACGCGGCGAGGCGCAGCCGGCGCACGATGCGCTGCTCGTCGACCGGCGTCAGCGTCGCCAGCGTCGCCTCGATCTGCTCACGCAGCCCCACCAGCGGCACCTCGTGCGCCATCGCCCGGGCGGCGTGCTCCTCCAGCCCCGGGTCGAACTCGTCCCAGAGGACGATCGCCTCCTTGGTGCCGAAGTAGCGGTAGACGCTGCTCGGCGACACGTCGGCGGCCTGCGCGACCTCCTCGATCGTCACGTCGTCGAACCCGCGGGCCTCGAACATGTCGAGGGCGACGGACTGGATCCGCAGCATCGCGGCGGTGCGCTTGCGCTCTCGCAGGCCCCCGGGCACGAGGTGATCCTAAGGCCGGCCTGCTGCCCACTCTCAGTTGACAGTGACTGTTGACTCGCGCCAATGTGCGACCTACTGTCAACTGACAGTCACTTCCAGTTCGGAGGCAGGCTCATGGACCTCGCGATCCACACCCGCGGTCTCGTCAAGTCGTTCGGCCGCACCGTCGCCCTCGCCGGACTAGACCTCGACGTGGCACGCGGCGAGGTCCACGGCTTCCTCGGCCCCAACGGCGCCGGGAAGTCGACGGCGATCCGCGTGCTGCTGGGGCTCCTGCGCCGCGACCGCGGCGAGGTCCGGGTGCTCGGCGCCGACCCGTGGCGCGGTGCCGTCGCGCTCCACCGCCGGCTCGCCTACGTGCCCGGGGACGTCGCTCTGTGGCCCAACCTCTCCGGCGGCGAGGCGATCGACCTGCTCGGCGCCCTGCGCGGCTCCGTCGACCGGGCGCGCCGGGACGAGCTCGTCGAGCGGTTCGCCCTCGACCCCACGAAGCGTTGCTCGTCGTACTCCAAGGGCAACCGCCAGAAGGTGGCGCTGGTGGCCGGCCTGGCCTGCGACGTCGAGCTCTACCTGCTCGACGAGCCCACCAGCGGGCTGGACCCGCTCATGGAGGCGGTGTTCCAGGACGTGGTCCGCGAGATCGCCGCCCGCGGCGGCACCGTGCTGCTGTCGAGCCACATCCTCGCCGAGGCCGAGGCGCTCTGTGACCGGGTCTCGATCATCCGCGCCGGGCACATCGTCGAGTCGGGCAGCCTCGCCGCACTGCGTCACCTGACGCGCACCGCCCTGCGCGTCAGCACGCGACGGCCGCTCGCCGGCCTCGCCGGCTGGCCCGGCGTCGTCGAGGCGGCGGTGTCCGCCGACGGCACGGACGCCCGCCTGCAGGTCGCGACGGAGGAGCTCGGCGCGGTGGTCGAGCGCCTGGCCGGCCACGGCATCCTCACGCTGGAGAGCGCGCCCCCCACCCTCGAGGAGCTGTTCCTGCGGCACTACGGCGACGAGCTCGCCGGGCGGGCCGGTCCGGCAGGCCCCGGGCACGACGAGTCCGCGCTGCCGGCCGTCGCGCAGACCGCGCCATGACCGGCACCTGGCGCCTGGCGCGGCTCGCGGCGCGGCGCGACCGGGTGGTGCTGCCGGTGTGGATCACCGCCATCGCCGTCCTGGCCTGGGGCGTGGTGGCGAGCTACCTCGACACCCACCCCACCGAGGCCGATCGCCTGGCCACGGCCCGCCTCTCGGCGAGCAACCCGCTGACCCGGATCTTCGACGGGCCGGCTTCCGGGACCGAGATCGGCGCGATGGCGATGGTCGAGGGCTACAAGATCCTCGCGATCCTCGCAGCGCTGATGGCCGCACAGGCGGTGATCCGGCACACGCGCCGCGAAGAGGAGACGGGGCGCGCCGAGCTGGTGGGCTCGGCGGCCGTCGGCCGGCACGCACCGCTGGTGGCTGCGCTGGCCGTCGCGCTCGGCGCCTGCGTGCTGCTCGGCATCGCGGTGGCGGCCGGCATCGCGGTCACGGGCCTCGCGTGGACCGGCGCCTGGGCGGCCGGCCTCGCCGTGGCGGGCACCGGAGGGGTCTTCGCCGGCGTCGCGGCCGTCGCCGTCCAGGTGTTCAGCACGGCGCGCGGAGCGAGCGGTCTCGTCAGCGGGGCACTCGGCGCCGCGTTCGTGGTGCGCGCCGTCGGCGACCTGCGCGGAACCGTGGGCGCCGACGACGTCGTGCTGGTCAGCGCCTGGCCGTCGTGGCTGTCACCCATGGGCTGGGGGCAGCAGGTGCGGCCGTTCGCCGAGGACAACTGGTGGATCGCCGCCCTGTTCGTCGGCACCACCGGCCTGCTCGTCGCTGTCGCAGCCGTCCTCGTCGCCCGGCGTGACGTCGGGACGGGACTGGTCGCCGCACGGCGAGGACCTGCCCGGGCTCCCGCCGGGCTGCTCTCGACGATGGGCCTGACCTGGCGCCTGCAGCGCGCCGTGCTGGGTGTGTGGCTCGCGGCCATGGCGCTGGCAGGAGCCGTCTTCGGGTCCGTGGGTGAGACCTTCGCCGACTACATCGCGGAGAACCCGAACATGCGCGAGATCCTCGAGGCCATCGCCCCGGGCGCGGAGCCGCTCGAGCTCTACCACGCCTTCCTCATGGCTCTGCTGGGCGTCGTCGCGGCCGGGTACACCGTGCAGGCGCTGCTCCGGATGCGAGCCGAGGAGGTCTCCGGCCGGCTCGAGCCCGTCCTGGCGACCGCGACCAGCCGCGCCCGGTGGCTCGGCAGCCACGTGCTCGTCGTCGGCGCCGGGACCGCCCTGGTGCTGGGGGCCAGCGGCGTCGCCGGCGGCCTGACGTACGGCCTGGCGACCGGCTCCTGGACGGGCGCGTTCGGCGGCATCACCGCCGCGGCGCTGGTGCAGGTGCCACCCGCTCTGGCTCTCGGCGGGTTCGTCGTCGCGGTGTTCGGCCTGCTGCCGCGCTGGTCGGGGCCCGTCACGTGGTTCGCGCTGGCCACCGCGCTGGTGATGGGGCAGCTCGGCGCGGTGTTCGAGCTGCCGCAGTGGATGCTCGACCTGTCGCCGTTCACACACGCGCCGGCCGTTCCGGCGGAGGCGTTCGCCGCCGTGCCCGTGCTGTGGCTGGCCGGGGCGGCGGTGGGGCTCGGGGCGCTCGGCTTCCTGGCCTTCCGGCGGCGCGACCTGGCGCTCGGTGCGTAGCCTGCGTCCGGCTACGACTTCGCCGCGCCCAGCTCCTGGGAGCGCCGGGCCGCCGCGACGGCCGCCGCCACCACGCCCGCGCGCACGCCGTGCGCGTCGAGCTCGGCCACCGCCGCGACGGTGGTGCCTCCGGGTGACGAGACGCGCTCGCGCAGCACCACCGGGTGGTCGCCGCTGCTCGTCACCATCGCGCCGGCACCCTCGACCGTCGCTGCGGCCAGGCGCGTCGCCAGGTCGCGCGGCAGGCCGAGCAGCACGCCCGCCTCGGCCATCGCGTCGATGAGGTAGAACGCGTACGCCGGCCCGGAACCGCTGATCGCGGTCACGGCGTCGAGGTGCTTCTCGGCGACCCGGACCACCAGCCCGGTGGGGGCCAGCATCGTCTCGGTCAGCGCCAGGTGCTTCTCGTCGGCCGACGAGCCGGCGGCGCTCGCCGCGGCTCCCTTGCCGACCACGGCCGGGGTGTTCGGCATCACCCGCACCACCGGCGTCGCAGGCGGCAGCCGCTCCTCGTAGTACGCCAGCGGGACGCCCGCGGCCACGGTGATCACCGGCGCGCCGCTGCGCAGGTTCGGGCGGATCTGGGCGAGCACCGCTCCGACGACGTCCGGCTTGACCGCGATGAGCACCACGTCGGCGCGCGCCGCCGCGTTGGCCGCGGACGCGCTGGTCACGACGCCGTGATCGCGACGCAGACCCTCGGCCCGCCCCGGGTCCGTCTCGACGACCTCCACGTCCCGAGCCGACCAGCCGGCCGCCAGCACCGCCGTGACCAGCGTGCCGCCCATCACCCCGCCGCCGACGACGAGCACCCGGGCCCGCGCGGCATCACCCTGCTCAGCCATGTCCGACCTCCCGGCGGCGAGCCTATTGCCCGGACCCCTCGCAGCGTCAGCCGCGGGGGATGCCGCCGCCGGGGCCGGTGACCGTCAGGCCGCCCTGCCGCCCGCCGCTGGTCAGGGACGACAGGCCGGAGGACGACGAGCTCGAGCCGGTGTCCAGAGGCTCGGAGCGGTCCGCGAGCACGACTCTCTGGCCCTCGGAGAGGCCGGAGACGATCTCCGTCAGCTCGGTGCCGACGGCCCCGCGCTCCACCTCCACCTCGGTCACCTCGTCACCCTCGAGCACCCGCACGGTCGAGGTCCGGCCCTCCACCCGCACGGCGCTGGTCGGCACGGTGAGCACCTGGCCGGTGCCGGCCACGGCGATGGTCACCTGTGCCGCCGAGCCGTCGAAGAGGCGGGCGGCGGTCGGCTCCAGCGCGACGACCACGGCGTACTCGGGGGACGACGTGTCCGAGACGTTCAGAACGCCGATGCTGCTCACCGCTCCCGCCAGGGGCTCGGCGCTGCTCGCCACCTGGACGGTCGCCCGCTGTCCCACGGCGAGCAGGTCGATCGACCCCACCGGGACCGTCAGGTCCACCACGTAGCCGTCGGTGCCGAGCACGGTGATCACCGCGGTGGTCGACGACGCCGCCACCTGGTCACCCGCCGCGATCGACACCGCGCCGACGGTTCCGGCCACCGGAGCCGTCAGGTCCACCAGCGTCAGGTCGCGCGCTGCCAGGTCGACGGCCGCCTGCGCGGCGTCGATCGCCGCGCGGTCCGCGAGGATGTCCGCCGCCGACGCGACCGTCGCCGGCCCGCTGGAAGCTCCAGCCCCGCTCCAGCCCGAGGCGTCCGAGGACGGTGAGGTGGTGGGGTCGCCCTGCTCGGACGCGGCGGAGCTCGCGGTGGTACCGGGCGTCGCCGCGGGGCTCGTCGGCCCCGAGGGGCTGCCTGACGAGCCGCGCAGCGCGTCCTGGAGCGCCGTGACCGCCGCGTCGAGGGCCCCCGCTGCGTCGTCGACCGCCTGCTGGGCCGCCGCGGTCGCGTCCTGCGCGCCGGACGCCGTGGTCAGCGCGGCCTGGCAGGCCGCGAGCCAGGTCTGCACGTCACTGACGGGCACCCCGCCGCTCCCCGTCTCCATCGCAACGTCCGAGGACGTCAGGGGTGGAGCACTGCCTTCCTCGGACGTCGTGGTCGTGGGGGTCGGGGTGGGGGTGGGGGTGGGATCGGGGACGACGAGGGTGGGGTCCAGTGCCGTGAGGTCCGCGCACGCCGCCTGGGCGGCCGTCAGCGCGCTCGTCGAGGAGCCGAGGGCCGTGCGTGCCTCGTCGTACCGCTGGAGCAGCGCCCGCTGCGCCTCGGCCACCGCGCGGAGCTGCGGGGTGACGTCCGCCGCGCCGCCGGTCGCCGGTGCGGACGAGCTCGACGGTTGCGGGGAGGACGACGAACCGGACGACTGCGACGACGAGGACGACGACGCCGTCGACGACGCGGACTGCGAGTCGAGGTCGTCCGAGAGCTTCTGCTGCGCCTGTGCGAGGGCGTCGTTCGCCTGGTCGAGGGCTTCCTGCAGCGAGGTCGGGTCGAGGCTGGCGAGCACCTGGCCCGCGGTGACGGCGTCGCCGACGCGCACCGCGACCGAGGCGACCGTCCCGGCGACCGGGAACGCGACGTCGCGGCGCGTCGCGGAGGCGACGGTCCCGGCGGCCGACACCGTCTGCTGCACCTCGCCCGTCGTCACCGTGGCGGTGGTGTAGCGGTCGGCGGGGCGGCCGGCCATCGCGAACGCGACGCCTCCGCCGACCCCGACGAGCACCATGACCGCGCCGAGCGTCATCGCCACGGGTCGCAGCCGCCGACGCCTCCGGAGGTCAGTCATCGCCGCCCGCCGCTCCGCCCGGGAAGCCGCCCATCCCGTCACCGCCCGGGAAGCCGCCCCGGGCGGTGCACTCGCCGTCGGTCGGCGCCGAGACGACGAGCGTCGTCGCCGTCACCGTCCCGGTCGAGTCGGCCTCGCCGCGCGCCAGGACGCACTGGCCGACGACGATCGCGCCGGCGTCGGACGCGGCGGTGGTGGTGTACGCGGTGGCGTCGTCGACGGTCACGGTCGCGGTGCTCGACGTCCCGTCGCGTTCGGTCGTCTCGACGGTGATCGTCGAGCCCGAGACCGTCGTCACCAGCCCCGCCGTGACGCCACCGAACCCGCCGCCGGGCATGTCACCGGGCATGTCACCGGGCATGCCGTCGGGCATGTCACCGGGCATCGGCATGTCGGTCGGCATGTCGGTCGGCATACCCCCTGGCCGCGCACCCTCCGGAAGGTCCGTCGGGAAGCCCTCCGGCCGGTCGGTGGGGAACCCCGACGGCAGGTCGTCGCTGTCCCACCCGGCCCCACCCATCGGGCCGAACGTCAGGCCGCACTCCCCGTCCACGGGCTGCGTGATGGCGACCTGGGCCACCGGGGCGTCCTCGCCGGCGTCGGACGAGCCCGCCGCCACGGAACGCGTGGCGGTGACGCACACGCCCGGCACCACGTCGGCCAGCGAGGCGGGCACCTGTGCGGTGATCTCGGTGGCGTCGGTCCACGTCACCGCCGTCTGCATGTCGTCGGTCTGCACCTGCATCAGCTGGCCGGAGACGTACGCGATCAGCCCGCTGGTGCCTCCGCCGCCCGGCCGCTGGCCCGCGGCGGCCGGCGGGTCGCCGGCTGAGGTGGATGGGGCGGGAGCCGGTGTCGAGTCCCCACCGGACGAGCACCCGGCCAGGACGAGCGCGAGCGCGACGGGGACGAGCCAACGGGTGCGGGTCATGGGGAACCTCCGGAGGAACGTGCCCACGGTCATTCCGACCGCAGGGCGTCGATGGGGGCGAGCCGAGCGGCCCGCGTGGCGGGGTAGACGCCGAACACCAGCCCGAGGCCGACGGCGACGACGAGCGACGCCGCCACCGCCCCGCCGGAGATGACGATCGTCGAGTCGAGCAGGGACGGCAGGGTGCGGGCGCCGAGGATGCCGAGGCCGGCACCGAGCAGGCCTCCGGCCAGGCCGAGGATCGAGGCCTCGACGAGGAACTGTCGGCGGATCGCCCACGGCGGCGCGCCGAGCGCCTTGCGCAGGCCGATCTCGCGGGTCCGCTCGGTGACCGAGACCAGCATGATGTTCATCACGCCGATGCCGCCGACCAGCAGCGAGATGGCCGCGATGCCGGTGAGCAGCACGGTCAGGGTGCGGTACACCGCGGTCGCCGTGGACACGAGCGCCTCCTGGGAGGAGATCGTGAAGTCCGCGTCGTCCGACGAGCTCGCGCCGTGGAGGTTGAGCAGGGTCCGCTCCGCCTCCTGGTACGCGGCCGACAGCCGGTCGGTGTCCGCCGCCTGCACGTAGATGCGGCTGACCGCGTTGCGGGTCTGGCCGCCGACGAGGGTCTCGGCCGCCGTCGACAAGGGCACCACCGCCAGGTCGTCGAGGCTGGACTCGCCGCTCGAGCCGGCGCTGGCCAGCACGCCGATGACCGTGAACGGCGTCCCGGAGATGGTCACCTGCTGCCCCACCACGTTGGTGGTGCCGAACAGCTCGGTCGCCGTGTCGGAGCCGAGAACGATGACGGCCGCCCGGGCCATGTCGTCCTCGTCCGTGACGAACTGTCCCGCCGCCAGGGCGCGGGCGCGCACGTCCAGCCAGGAGCCGGTGGTGCCGGTGACCGTGGTGGTCCAGTTGGTGTCGCCGGCCTCGAGGGACAGGACGGTCGACTTCTCCGCGGCCACGCCGGCGATGTCCGGGGCGTTGACCGGCGAGGAGAGCGCTTCGGCGTCGGCCCGGGTCAGCGTGGTGGCCGAGCCGAAGCCGCCGCGGACGCCTCCGGTGGTCGACGAGCCCGGGGTGACGATCAGCAGGTTCGAGCCCAGAGAGTCGATCTGCGCCGAGACGTCGCGCTGCGAGCCCAGGCCGAGGCCCACCGTGAGGATCACCGCGGCGATGCCGATGAGGATGCCCAGCACCGTCAGCGACGAGCGCATGACGTGGGAGCGCACGGCCGACCACGCGGTGTGCAGGGTCTGCGACCAGCTCATCGGACCGCCGCCTGCCCTGCGGTGGCGCCATCGGCGACGATCAGCCCGTCGCGCACCCGCACGGCGCGCTGGGCGCGCTGCGCCACCTCGGCCTCGTGGGTGATGAGCACCACCGTGCGACCGGCCTCGTGCAGCTCGTCGAACAGCCCGAGCACCTCGTCCGTGGAGGCCGAGTCGAGGTTGCCCGTGGGCTCGTCGGCCAGGATCAGAGCCGGGTCGGTCACCAGGGCCCGTGCGATGGCCGCCCGCTGCTGCTGCCCGCCGCTCAGCTCGCCGGGCCGGTTGGCCGTGCGGTCGCCCAGGCCCACCCGTTGCAGGGCGAGCATGGCGCGCTCCTTGCGCTCGGCGGCCCGCATCCCGGTGTAGAGCAGCGGCAGCTCGACGTTGCGCCACGCCGGCAGGCTCGGCAGCAGGTGGAACTGCTGGAACACGAACCCGATGTGCCGGTTGCGGATCTGCGCGAGCTCGACCTCGTCGAGCTGCTCGACGTCCTCGCCGGCCAGCCGGTACGTCCCCTCCGTCAGCACGTCGAGGCAGCCGAGGATGTGCATGAGCGTGGACTTGCCCGAGCCGGACGGGCCCATCACCGCGACGTACTCGCCCTCCTGGATCCGCAGGTCGACGCCGCGCAGCGCCTCGAACGCGATGCTGCCGGTGGTGTAGGTCTTGCGGGCCCCCACCAGCTCGATCACGTCAGCCATTGCCGCCGCCTGTCATCGGCGGCATCTGCATGCCGCCCGGGAAGTCTCCACCGGGGAAGCTGCCACCGGGGAACTCGCCACCGGGGAAGTCCCCGCCGGGGAACTCACCGTCCGGGAACTGGAAGCCGCCCTGCTGCTGGTCGCCCGAGCCGCGCGCGTAGGTGGTCACCTGCACCTGGTCGCCCTCGGCGAGGCCGTCGAGGATCTCGGTCGAGGTACCGGACGTCTCACCGGTGGTGACGACGACCACCTGGGTGGAGCCGTCGGCGGCGACCTTGGTCACCGTGGTGGTGCCGTCGGCGTTCGTGGTGATCGCCGCGCTCGGCACCGTCAGCACGTCGGTGCGGCGCTCGTAGATGATCTCGGCGTCCACGGCGATCCCGTCGTGGAGGGACGAGGTGTCGCCCGTGACGTCCACCATCACCGGGTAGGCGGCGGCCCCCGTGGCGGTCGACATCAGTCCGATGCTGCGCACGACACCGAACACGGTGCCGTCGAGGTCGTCGGACGTCAGCTCCACCTGGGCACCGACGGTGATGAGGGCGATCTGCGAGTCTCCGACCGAGAGCTCCACCTCGTAGGAGTCGGTGCCGACGATGGTGAAGGCAGCGGAGGACGTCTCGCTCGCCGCGCCGATCATCCCGCCGCCGGACGACGAGCCCACGCGGTCGCCCACCTCGATGCCGACGCTCGTCACCAGTCCGGCGGCAGGGGCGGTGAGCGTGGCGTCGGCCAACGACTCCTCGGCAGCCGTGACAGCCGCCTGCGCGACGTCCACCCGGGCCGCCGCCGCCTCGATCTGCGCGTCGGCGGCGGCAGAGTCGTCGTCGGCGTCCCGGAGGTTCGCCAGCGTCGCCTGCGCCGTGGCGAGGTCGGCCTTCGCCGACAGGAGGTTCGCGTTGAGCTCGAGGGTGTCGACCGTGGCGAGCACCTGGCCCTGC
Source organism: Actinomycetes bacterium (assembly GCA_023438885.1). Lineage (GTDB taxonomy): Bacteria > Actinomycetota > Actinomycetes > Actinomycetales > Cellulomonadaceae > Cellulomonas. Next base: position 9,154 of record JAEXPS010000224.1, on the reverse strand, counting down.
GTCACGGTGTCGCCCGCGGCCACCTGGACGGTGGTCACCGTGCCGCTGACGGCGAAGCTCACCGACTCGCTCACGGTGGGCGCCAGCGTGCCCGACGAGCTGACGGACTTCTCCATCGTCGACAGGCTCGCCGCGACGGTGGTGGTCGTGGCGTCCGGTGCGGTCGCCGCGCTGGCCTCGTCGCGCACGACGAACCACCAGACGCCCGTGCACGCGCCCGCGAGGACGAGGACGGCCACGACGACGGCGGCCACCCTCCTCCCAGGCCGGGCGGCCCTCCATCGCCTGAACATGTCGTCCTCACCTCGTCCGTCGCTGGCACGCCGACGCTAGGGCCGTTGCCTGGGACGATTGCTGGGAGAACCTGTGTGCCACCTGTGAAGGCGGCGCCGAGTCAGTCGGTGAGGCGGCCCAGGAACAGCGCCAGGGCGAGGGCGAGGTGCTCGATCTCGGCAGGGTGCACGGACTCGTTCGGCGCGTGGATCGACGAGGCGGGGTCCTCGACACCGAGCAGCACGATCGAGGCGTCCGGCACCGCGCGCTGGATCACGTTGCAGAGCGGGATCGAGGCGCCCTCCCCGACCGTGACGGTCGGCGCTCCGAAGGCCTCGGCCATCGCGTCCGAGAGGGCGGCGAACGCCGGTGTGTCGGTGCGGGCCAGGAAGGGCTCGCCCAACCCGGCGGTCTCGACGGTCACCTGCGCGCCCCACGGCGCCACCGAGTGCAGGTGCGCGGCGAGGGCGTCCCGGGCAGCGACGGGGTCCGTCCCTGGCGGTACGCGCAGGTTGAGGCGGGCCGAGGCCCGCCCTTGCACCGAGGGGGTCGAGCCCACCACCGGCGGGGCGTCGATGCCGACCACCGTGACGGCCGGGCGTGCCCACAGGGTGTCCGCGACGGCCCCGGAGCCCAGCAGCGCCACGCCCGGCAGCACGCCGGCGGCGTCCGCGAAACCGGCGGCGTCCCAACCCGCACCGGGCCACGTCGCCGAGGCGTCCAGACCGCGGACGGTGGTGTCGCCGCGCTCGTCGCGCAAGGTGGCGAGCATCGCCACGAGAGCCGCGACGGCATCCGGCGCCGCGCCCCCGAACATGCCGGAGTGCACCGGCCCTGCCAGGGTCGCCACGTGGACCACGACGTCGACCGTGCCCCGTAGCGACGTGGTGAGCGTCGGACGGCCCACGGCGACGTTGCCGACGTCCACGACGAGCACCGCGTCGGCCTGGACCAGGTCCGGCCGCACCGGCACCAGCTCCTCGAACCCGGGCGCGCCCTGCTCCTCGGAGCCCTCGACCGCGATGCGGATGCCCACCGGGTAGTTGCCCTCGTCGTCGCGCAGCGCCCGCAGCGCCGTGAGGATCGCGACGATGTTGCCCTTGCAGTCCGCGGCTCCGCGGCCGTACAGACGGCCCTCCCGCTCGGTCAGCTCGAACGGCGGCGTGGTCCACGCGGACTCGTCGAGCGTGGGCTGCACGTCGTAGTGGGCGTAGATCAGCACGGTGGGGCTGCCGGCCGGGCCCGGGCGGTGGCCCACCACGGTGGACGTGCCGTCCGGGGTCGGTACCAGCCGGGCGTCGTCGATGCCCTCCGCGCGGAACGCGTCGGCCACCCACTGCGCCGCCCGGTCGCACTCGGCCAGCGGCACGATGCGCTCGTCGGCGATCGACGGGATGGCCACCAGCTCGGCGAGCTCGGCGATGGCGCGGGGCATGAGCGCGGCGACGGCGACGCGCGGGTCGGCAGACATGAGGGTCCTTCCACGGGGATGCCGCCCAGCCTAGGACCGGGCCGGACGGCGACCGCTCCCGGGCGGGACACAACGGTTCCCGGGTGCTGTGCGTCCTGGATGATGACGGCTGAGGAAGGCGGTGCGGACGGTGCGCTCCTGGGAGGACGTGCTCGACGACCTGGTGCGCCATCGCGGCGGCGCCCTGGTCCGCTACGCCGCGCTGCTGACCGGTGAGCGTGAGTCCGCCGAGGACCTCGTGCAGGACGCGCTGGTCAAGTGCTTCGGCCAGGCGCGTCCGCTGCGCGACGACCAGGCGGCCGAGGCCTACGTGCGCCGCGCCGTGCTCACCTTGTTCCTCGACCAGACGCGCCGGCGGCGGCGCTGGGGCGGAGTCGTGCACCTGCTGGCGCGCGGCGAGGAGGAGGCCGCACCCCAGCCCGCCGTCGGCGACCGGATCGACGTGCAGTCCGCCCTGTCGACGCTGAGCCCGCGGCTGCGGGCGTGCGTGGTGCTGCGGTTCTACGACGACCTGACGGTGCCCGAGATCGCGCGGCGGCTCGACCTGGCGGAGGGGTCGGTCAAGCGGTACCTCTCGGACGCGACCGGCCAGCTCGAGGCGCTGCTCGGGCCGATCGCCGACGCGGAGGATGTGGACGTGGTGCTGGTGAGCCGGAGGAAGCGATGACCCTCAACCTCTCCGCCCGGCTCCGCGACGCCGTCGACGGCCCGGGCCACGGCCTCGACGCCGTGGTCGGCGAGGACCCCGCCGGCTTCGACCTGGCCACCCTGTCGACCCGCATCCGGCGCCGCCGGCGTGCCCGGGTCACGGTCCTGTCCGCGGTCGGTGTCACGACCGCGGGTGCGGTGGCGTTGTCCGGTTCCCTCGTCGTCGGCAGCAGGGGGGCCGACGACAGGCCGGCCGAGCCGGCGGCGGCGGTCGCGCTGCCGCCCATCGGCCGCCAGCTGTGCGGGCACGACCCCGCCGAGCTCGCGGGGGTCGACACCACGAGCCGCCTGGCGCCCGGCACGACGACGCTGAGCGACGACGGCAACGGCAACCTCGTCGTCGGTGCGGGCGGGGACGACCTCGGCGAGATCGCAGGCCGCCGCCTGGCCGCGTCGGTGGTGAGCAGCGAGCCGAGCGGCATGGCGGCGGGCAGCCTGGTCGTGCTGACCTCGGCCGGCACGGTCGTCGCGGTCGGCGAGCTGGAGCCCGAAGGCTCCGGCGGGGAGACGTTCTTCGAGTCGTCGGCGGCGACCGTCGAACCGGTCACCGCCGACCTGGCTCCGTGCCCCACGGCGCAGGGCACCACCCCCGACCGCGTCCCGAACGGCGCGTACTCGGTCGTCTATCTGGTGCCGGCCACCGACGGCGGCGGCGCCCAGGGCCTGGTCCGCGCGGAGCCGGACGGCCTGAGCGTCACGCTGCTCGACCTGCCCGCGCCGGTGACCGGCCTCCCGGACGCGTATCCCGCCGACGAGGTCCCGGTGGTCGGCGGCACCTTGCTGGGCGTCCACGAGGGCGGCGTCCTCGCGCACGACGGGTGGCAGGTCCAGGTGGCCGTCGCCGGCGACGACGGACTGACGCGGGTGGCGCAGGCCCTGCGTGCGGCCGCCGCGGAGTGGGTCACCCTGAGCAACCAGACGATCGAGTCCTGGCCCGAGCCGACGGAGGTCGTCGGCTCGTCGCCGGTGGTCGACCCGGCCGAGCTCGCGGCGCTCCAGGAGCGCCTCACGCAGGCGAGGGACGCCGCGGCGGATGCGCTCGCCGCCGTCGCCGCGGTGCAGGCGGACGCCGAGGCGGACCGCGCGGACCTGGAGCGGACGCTCGCGGAGGCGGACACCGCCCGGCAGCGGCTCGAGGAGGCGTCGGCGGCGCTCACTCAAGCCACGGCCAACGAGACGCTCGCGGAGGTGACCGTGCTCACCGTCGTGACGTCGTTCCAGGTGACCGCCACGACGGAGTCCTGGGACGTCACCGTCACATCCCGCGAGAGCGGCGGGCTGACGATCCTCACGTACCAGCTGACCCGACGCTGACGGTCAGCCTGCGGTGACGCCCCGCGTCTGACGCGCCTCCTCGTCGGCCAGGACGGCGGCGAGGGACTCCGCGCCGGCCAGCGAGGCCTCGGCCTCCAGCCGGCCCGTGCGGTCGTCCTTCGCGGCGCGCAGCCGCGAGATCACCACGGCCACCAGCGCGACGAGGCCCGCGGCGATCGCCACGGCCAGCCGCAGCGCGTGGTTGGCGCCGTCGCCGACGCTCACCGTCACCACCGCGGGGGCCACCAGCAGCGCGACGAGGTTCATCACCTTGATCAGCGGGTTGATCGCGGGCCCGGCGGTGTCCTTGAACGGGTCCCCGACGGTGTCGCCGATGACGGCTGCGGCGTGCGCGGGCGAGCCCTTCCCGCCGAAGTGGCCGTCCTCGACGATCTTCTTCGCGTTGTCCCAGGCACCGCCCGAATTGGCCAGGAACACGGCCATGAGGACGCCGGCCCCGATCGCCCCGGCCAGGAAGCCGGCGAGCGGCCCGATGCCGAGGCCGAAGCCCACGGCGATCGGAGCGGACGCGGCCAGCAGGCCAGGCGTGGCGAGCTCGCGCAGGGAGTCACGCGTGCAGATGTCCACGACCTTGCCGTACTCCGGCCGCTGCGCGCCGCTGATGATGCCCGGGTGCTCGCGGAACTGGCGGCGCACCTCGAAGACGATCGAGCCGGCCGCCCGCGTCACCGCGTCGATGGCCAGCCCGGAGAACAGGAACACGGTGGCGCCGCCGAGGATCACACCGACGAGGGTCACCGGCGAGATGACGTCGTAGTCGAGCATCGCGGCGACCAGCGGGTCGACGGCCCCCGTGACCCCGGCCACCGCCCGCTGCACCGCGTCGGCGTACGAGCCGAACAGCGCCGTGGCGGCCAGCACGGCCGTCGCGATCGCGATGCCCTTGGTGATCGCCTTCGTCGTGTTCCCCACGGCGTCCAGGTCGGTGAGGATCTGCGCGCCCTCGGGCGTGACGTCCTTGGACATCTCCGCGATGCCCTGCGCGTTGTCGCTCACCGGGCCGAAGGTGTCCATCGCGACGATGACGCCGACCGTGGTCAGCAGGCCGCAGCCCGCCAGCGCGATGAGGAACAGCGCCAGCGGCACGGAGCCGCCCGCCACCAGGAACACCCCGCAGATCGCGGCGGCGATGATGCCGGCGGTGTAGACGGCGGACTCGAACCCGACCCCGATGCCGGACAGCACGACGGTGGCCGGGCCGGTGACCGTGGTGCGGGCGACGTGCAGCGTCGGCTTGCTCGTCGTCTTCGTGAAGTAGCCGGTGACCCAGAGGATCACGCCCGCCAGCACCACGCCGATCACCACGGCGGCGATGGCGACGAGCTGCGGGTTGCCGGCGTGGGTCTCCAGGCCGGCGGTGGCGCCCGTCAGGTCGCCGAACGACGAGGGCAGGTAGGCGAACGCCGCGGCGGCGGCCAGCACCACGCCGACGAGGGCCGAGATGTAGAAGCCCCGGTTGATCGCGGTCAGGCCCGACTCGTTGCCGCGCACCCGCGTGATCGCGACGCCGAGCGCGGCGACGAGCGCGCCGATGCCGGTGACCACGAGCGGGAACACGATCCCCTGCTCGCCGAAGGCCGCCCGCCCGAGGATGAGCGCGGCGACGAGGGTCACGGCGTACGACTCGAAGAGGTCCGCGGCCATGCCGGCACAGTCGCCCACGTTGTCGCCTACGTTGTCCGCGATGGTGGCGGCGTTGCGCGGGTCGTCCTCCGGGATGCCGACCTCGACCTTGCCGACGAGGTCCGCGCCGACGTCCGCCGCCTTGGTGAAGATGCCGCCGCCGACGCGCATGAACATCGCCAGGAGTGCGGCGCCGAAGCCGAAGCCCTCGAGGACCGCCGGGGCCTCGAGGCGGAAGATCAGCACGACGAGAGAGGCGCCCAGCAGGCCGAGGCCCACCACCGCCATGCCCACCACGCCGCCGGTGCGGAACGCGATGCGCGCGCCCTCGGTACGACCGTTGGGCCGCGAGGCCGCGGCGGCGACGCGCACGTTCGCCCGGGTGGCCAGCCACATGCCGAGGAAGCCGATCGCGGCCGAGAACGCGGCGCCCGCCAGGAAGAACGCGGAGCGGCCCACCTTGACGCCCGCGTCCCCCGGCAGCAGGAACAGCAGCGCGACGACGACGACGGCGAACAGTGCCAGCGTGCGCAGCTGGCGGCGCAGGAACGCCTGGGCGCCCTCCTGCACGGCCTTGGCGATGTCCTGCATCCGGGGCGTGCCTTCGTCGGCCGCCAGCACCGAACGCGCGAGCACCGCCGCGACGACCAGGGCCGCCAGGGCGAGCACGCCGACGACCGAGACGATGACGACGCTCGTGGCGTCGAGCTGGAGCATGAGTCCTCCCTGCATGCGGCACGCGGCCCTGGGTCGTCAGCGACCACGCTGTCGCAGGCGGCGCCGCCCGCGGAAGGCGGCAGTCTACCGACGACCCGTGACCTAAGTCCTAACGAACGGCGAACTGGGCCCCGTACCCCCAACCGTTCCGGCACGCTGAGCGTCTTGGGCCGGTGATGGCGCCGCCCGCGGACAGAGGTGACGTGAACAGGAGCACGGCCGACGACGCCCTGGAACTGCTCGCTCGCGAGCGTGCCGGGGCGCTCTTCGGCTACGCCTACCTGCTGTCCGGGAACCGCGACGCCGCCGCCGACCTGGTGCAGGAGGGGCTCGTGAGGACGTTCACCCGGACCCGAGCGGGCTTCGAGCCCGACGACGCCGAGCGCTATGTACGGCGCGCCATCCTGTCCGCGTACCTCGACGGGGCACGCCGCAACGCCCGGTGGGCCCGGGTGCGGCACCTGTTCGGTTCGCCCGACGAACCGACGGCCCCCTCCCCCGAGGCCGCCGTCGCCGCGAAGACGGACGTGCGGCTCGCGCTGCTGCGGCTGTCCCCGGCGGAGCGCGCCGCCGCGGTGCTGCACTACGGCGAGGACCTCTCGGTCGCGGACGTCGCCGCCCGGATGGGCCTCGCGGAGGGGTCGGTGAAGCGGTACCTCTCCGACGCGCGGCGCAAGCTCGAGCCGCTGCTCGGGCCGTTGCCTGAGCCGTCCGACGCCCTCACCGTGCCGGTGACCCCGAGGAGGACCCGGTGAACGAGAACCCGCTCTCGCGTGCGGTCGAGGACGCCGGGTCGCTGCCGGAGGCGCGGTCCTTCGTCGTGCCGGTGGCGTCGGTGCGGCGAGCCGTGCGGCGCCGGCGCGCGCTGCGCACCGGCGGAGTCGCGGCGCTGGCCGTGCTGGTGGTCGGCGGTGCTGCCGGTGGGGTGAACGCCGGCCTGGGCGCGTGGCGGGGCGGCCCCCCTGCCGATGGCTCGTCGCTCGCCGCGGTGGGCGACTGGGCGGGGCAGTTCGCGCGGTGCGGCCAGCCGATGGGCTCCGGGGTCCAGCTCGTGCTGCCGGACGTGCCGTCGTACGGCGACAGCTCGGCGCTCCAGGGCGCCGCGCTCCGGGTCGATGGCGCCACCACGTCGATGCCGGCCGACGGCGAGTGGGCCGGCACTCTGACGCTCGCGGGGCCGGGCCTCGACGGCCGTGAGGGCTGGACGTGGGGCACCGACCTCACGGTCTTCGACGACAGCAACACCGTGGTCGGTGTCCAGACGGCGGCGCAGGTGCCGGACGCCGAGGGGATCGACGAGTGGCTGGCCGGGGCGGCGCCGTCGTTCGCCCTGGAGCCGTTCCCCCTGGTCGGCGACGTGTCGTTGGGACTCGCCTCGTGCGAGCAGTACCTGACGGGCGGCGGGCCCTCGGAGCTCGCGCCGGGCGACTACCACCTGATGATCACCCAGACCGCCTCGGTGCTCGACGCCGACGGCACCCGCCACGACCTGCGCCGCAGCACGGCCGCGTCGTTGACGATCACGGCGGGGGACCCGGTCGCGGGGCCGACCCTCGAGTCGGCCACCGCGTGCGGCGCCTCCGACGACGAGCTCGCCAAGCTCGCCGACCCGGAGCTGAACCCGCACGCGTTCGCCGTCGAGGCGGAGTTCCAGGGCGACGCGCTCGTGGGCCAGAGGGTGCCGGTCGGCTACACCCTCGAACTCGGCGAGTGGACCGTCGGCGAGGCACGCGCGGTACTGACGAGTGACGGCGCCATCGTCGGCGACGTCGACTACTCCTTCACGCCGCTCGCCAACGGCGCGAGCCGCGTCGAGAGCGGGCCGCCGCAGGACTGCGCAGCCCGGGCCGCGGCGAAGTCCGAGCCCGAGGACGGCTTCCCGCTCGCGGCCGGCGACTACGAGCTGTGGCTCGGCCTCAACCTGTCCCGTGGCGGCGAGCACGCGCTCATGGCAGCCGGCCCCTGGCCGCTGACACTCCACCCGCGCCCGACGCCAGGCGAGCAGAGCGACATCGACACCGCGCGGTGGGACACGGCATTCGCCCAGCGTGACGCTCTGTTCCCGTGCGGGCAGGTGCCGGATGCCGACGCTCTCGCCGTCGCGCTCGGGTACAGCGACGCGCAGCGGAGGACCACCCCGGTGGCGATCAGCTCGGTGGACGTCCCGGCCGGCTACCCGTCGCCATCGTGGTCCGACTGGTCGGCGACGCTGAGGCCGTTCGAGGCCGACGAGGTCGAGGTCGATGTCCTGGTCGGACCTCACTTCGCCTTCGTCGGGCCCGATGGGGTGCAAGGATTCACGGCGCCGGTCGTCGAGACGGTCACGCACGGCGTCGTCGGGGCTGACGGCTGGACGTCGCCGGGCGCCCCGGCGTCGCTCGTGGGGTGCGGGCCGGACGGGACGGCCGCCGCCTCGTGGGCCGAGGAGGGCCTCCCGGCCGGCACGTACCAGGCCTACCCGCTGGTCTCGGTGGTGGTCACGCAGGTCACGTCGAACGGCAGCACCTCGCAGCCGGACTACACCGACCCCACGGCAGGAGTGGTGCTGCTCGTCGGGCCTCCCCAGCCGGTGAGCTTCGCCGGCCCGTAGCCCCGGGCCCGGGAACTGCCGTCGGGACCCAACCTTTTCCGACTGCCACCCGTCATCCTGGGTGACGGGCCGACGAGGGCTCGCGGACGGGAGACACGTGGCGGGCGGCTGGCAGGCGGTGCTCGACGCGCTGGTCCGCGAGCGCGGCACCGCGCTCGTCGGGTACGGGTACCTGCTGACCGGCGACCTGCGCGAGGCCGAGGATCTGCTTCAGGACTCGTTGGTCAAGGTGTTCACGCGGGGCCGCCCGGCCCACGAGGTCGTCTCGGCCGAGGCGTACGTGCGCCGCACCATACTCACCACGCACATCGACGGGTTCCGGCGGCGCAAGCACTGGGCGACGATCCGGCACCTGGTCGCGGCCGACGACGTCACGCCGCCGTCTGGCCCCTACGGCGGGCCGGAGCCACTTGTGGTCGAGCGCCAGGCGCGCGACA
>JAEXPS010000195.1 GCA_023438885.1 Actinomycetes bacterium | reverse complement strand
GAGGCGGGGCCGGTGGCCGGGGTGGAGGTGCTGGCGTCCACAGAGGCGGGGCCGGTGGCCGGGGTGGAGGTGCTGGCGACCGGGGTGCTGGTGCTGGTGGAGGACCTCGGTCGGGCGGGGCTGGCGGCGGTCGGAGTACCACGCTCGGGAGCGGCGGACCCGGCCGCGCTCCGTGCCGCGAACCGGCTGGTGGGCAACGCAGCGGGTGCGGCGGGTCTCGAGGCGGTGCTGGGTGGGCTCGTCGTGCGCTTCACGCGGACGACCGCCGTCGCGTTGACCGGCTCCGATGCGCACGCCGAGCTGGACGGGGTTCCGGTGCCGCTCTGGCGGGCGGTGCGGGTGCCGGCCGGGGCGACCCTGGTGCTGGGGGCGCCCGACACCGGGCTGCGCACCTGGCTGGCCGTGCGGGGTGGGATCGAGGCGCCGGCGGTGCTGGGCTCGTGCTCGTCGGACGTGCTGTCGGGGCTCGGCCCGGCGCCGCTGGCGCCGGGGGACTGGCTGCCGCTCGGCCACGCCTTCGACGGTCTGCCCGTGCTGGACGAGGACGCGAGGTGCGTCGGCACGCCCGCGGTGCGGCAGATGCACGCCGCGCGTGCGACCGCAGCGCAGGCGGAGGCGACCCGCGCGCCCGACCCTGAGGCGCAGCCGGGGCCGGCCGCCGCGACCGGGGGTGCGAGCTCCGTCCCGGCGGTCGTGGGGCTGCCGGCGGTGGTGGAGCTGCCTGTCACGGTGGGGCCGCGGTCCGACTGGCTCACGGAGGAGTCGCGGCGGCGGCTCGGCGAGCAGGTGTGGACGGTGACGGCCGCGAGCAACCGCGTCGCGTTGAGGCTGGACGGGCAGCCGCTGACCCGGGCGCGCGGGGGCGAGCTCGCGTCCGAGGGGCTGGTGCTCGGGGCGGTGCAGGTGCCTCCGGACGGGCGGCCGGTGGTGTTCGGCCCCGACCATCCCGTAACGGGCGGGTACCCCGTGGTGGCGGTGCTGACGGCGGACGGAGTGACGCGTGCCGCACAGTGCCGCCCGGGCGACCGCGTGCGGTTCGTCGTCCGCGCGGGGTAGGCGGGCTCCCGGAACTTCACCCCCGGAGAGAGCCTCGAGGCCGCCCGGGGTGTCCGAAATGTCCGCTAGATTACGGTTCTGCGCCGTCAGTTGGGCGCTCGTCCGACTGCCTCGAGGAGCTGTCCATGGCGTTCACCGCATCCCGTCACCGGCGCCCCGCGCTGGTTCTCGGGCTCGTGCTGGCGGGCCTTGCGGCGGGACCGGCCACCGCGGCGCACGCGGCCGTGACCGACCCCGGCCCGTTCAGGGTCACGATCTGCCACACCGGCGGTGGCGACGGCCTCGTGGAGATCACCCCCAGTGCCAGTGGCGTGCTCAACGGGCACGAGGGTCACGACGGCGACGTGATCCCGCCGTTCACGGTCGACGGTGTCGCGTTCGAGGGCCGCAACTGGGACGCGGCCGGCCAGGCGACGTACGCGAACCTCTGCGTGACCCCGACGTCCACCGGTGACGACCCGAGTGACGACCCCGGCGACGGCGGCGAGGTCCCCGGCGACCCGTCCGACCCGGGCGACGACCCCTCCGACCCGGGCGACGTCGTCGACCCCGCCCCGGGCCAGTCCCCGACCTCCACCCCGACCACCGCCGTGCTGGCCGACGACAACGCGACCGACCCCGAGGATGCCCCGGCTGTCACGGCTGTTCTGGCCGAGACCGGCTCGGACGTCACGTCGCTCGCCGCCCTGGCCATCGGCATCATCGCCGCCGGAGCGGCAGCGGTCGTCGCGACGCATCGACGGGCGCGTCGCGCCACCCGCTGACCTCACCGGCGACGAGCAAGCCCCCATCGGCCCGCCCGGTGGGGGCTTCGCTGGTCCGGGACGAAGATCACCCAAGAAACGGGACCAAGGTCCCACGCCGAAGGGCCCGGGGCGGCGTCGCACCCAGATGAGAGAATGCAACATGTAGGCACGCCGGGCGTGTCGCACCACAACATGTTGTGTTCTGGGCTCCGATATGGGGGTTCGCCCAGAAGCGCGGGCGGAGAGTCCGAGAGGGGTTGCGATGTCGCAGGAGCCAGTTGTCGTCGAAGTGGGGTCGTCGATCGAGGAGTACCTCGACCGCAGCGACTGGCGCGTCAACGCCAACGCCAACCAGGGCTACTCGCTCGGCGGCCTGATCCTCAACACCGCCGGCAAGGTGGTGGCGAACTACTGGCTGAGCCACGTCTACCCGGCCGCGGTCGGCGAGGCGCACCGCAACGGCGACATGCACATCCACGACCTCGACATGCTCTCCGGCTACTGCGCCGGCTGGTCGCTGCGCAACCTGCTCCAGGAGGGCCTCAACGGGGTCCCGGGCAAGGTGGAGGCCACCGCACCGAAGCACTTCTCCAGCGCCATCGGCCAGATCGTCAACTTCCTCGGCACCATGCAGAACGAGTGGGCCGGCGCCCAGGCGTTCTCGAGCTTCGACACGTTCATGGCGCCCTACGTCCGCGTCGACGGTCTCACCTACGACGAGGTGCGTCAGGGCATCCAGGAGCTGATCTACAACCTCAACGTGCCCAGCCGCTGGGGCACCCAGACGCCGTTCACCAACCTGACGTTCGACTGGACCTGCCCCGAGGACCTCAAGGAGGAGGTGCCGCTCGTCGGCGGCGAGCCGGTCGACTTCACCTACGGCGACCTCCAGGCGGAGATGGACATCCTCAACCGCGCCTACATGGAGGTGATGACGGAGGGTGACGCGTCCGGCCGGGTGTTCACCTTCCCGATTCCCACGTACAACATCACCCAGGACTTCCCGTGGGAGTCCGAGAACGCCGAGCGCCTGTTCGAGATGACCGCGAAGTACGGCCTGCCGTACTTCCAGAACTTCATCAACTCGGACATGAAGCCCGGCGACGTGCGCTCGATGTGCTGCCGCCTCCAGCTCGACCTGCGTGAGCTCCTCAAGCGCGGCAACGGCCTGTTCGGTTCCGGCGAGCAGACCGGCTCCGTCGGGGTCGTCACGGTCAACTGCGCGCGGCTCGGCTTCGTGCACGCCGGCGACGAGGCTGCCCTGATCGCGGCCCTCGACCGCCTGCTCGACCTGGCCAAGCAGTCCCTCGAGCTCAAGCGCACGACGATCCAGGAGCTGATGGACCGCGGTCTGTTCCCGTACACCAAGCGCTACCTCGGCAGCCTGGAGAGCCACTTCTCCACGATCGGCGTCAACGGCATCAACGAGATGGTGCGCAACTTCACCGGCGACGAGTACGACATCACCGACCCGCGCGGGCACGCGATGGCCGTCCGCCTGCTCGACCACGTCCGCGCCCGGATGGTCGAGTTCCAGGAGGAGACCGGCAACCTCTACAACCTCGAGGCCACCCCGGCCGAGGGCACCACGTACCGGTTCGCCAAGGAGGACCGCAAGCGCTTCGAGGGCATCGTGCAGGCCGGCACGGACAAGAACCCGTACTACACGAACTCCAGCCAGCTGCCGGTCGCCTTCACCGACGACCCGTTCGAGGCTCTCGCCCGCCAGGACGAGCTGCAGACCAAGTACACCGGCGGCACGGTGCTGCACCTGTACATGGCCGACCGGATGTCGTCGTCCGAGGCCTGCCGTGAGCTGGTGAAGCGCTCGCTGACCAACTTCCGGCTGCCGTACCTGACCATCACGCCGACGTTCTCGATCTGCCCGGCCCACGGCTACCTCTCGGGCGAGCACTGGACGTGCCCCACCTGCGAGGCCGCCGGCAAGACGGTCGAGTGCGAGGTCTGGACCCGCGTCATGGGGTACTTCCGCCCGGTGTCGTCGTTCAACGTCGGCAAGCGCGGCGAGCAGTCCGAGCGGGTCGCCTTCCAGGAGGACGTCGCGTTCGGCGAGGTGCCCGGCATGCACGGCTTCGCGCACGACGAGTCCCTGGCGACCCCCGTCGGCGCATGACGGTCATCGCCATGGCCACCCAGGCCGACACGCTCGCGATCGCCGGGCTCGTCCCCCTGTCCACCGTGGACTGGCCGGGCAAGCTCGCCGCGACGGCGTTCCTCCAGGGGTGTCCGTGGCGATGCACCTACTGCCACAACGCGGCGATCCTCGACCCGGCGACGCCCGGAACAGTGCCGTGGTCGGCGGTCCGTGAGCTCATGGACCGCCGGCACGGGCTGCTCGACGGCATCGTGTTCTCCGGCGGGGAGCCGACCCGTCAGCCCGGCCTGCTGGATGCGGTGCGCCAGGTGCGCGCCGAGGGCTACCAGGTGGGCCTGCACACCGGTGGTGCCTACCCCGCCCGCCTGGCCGCGCTGCTGCCGCACGTCGACTGGATCGGGTTCGACGTCAAGGCGCCGGCTCGCCTGTACCGGGCGATCACGCGGGTGGGCGGGCCGACGACGACGGCCGACCGCGCCTTCGAGTCGCTGCGGATGGTGCTGGCCGCCGGTGTGGACGTGACGGTCCGCACCACGGTCGACCCGACGGTGATGACCGACGACGACGTCCGGGAGCTGACGGACACCCTGTTCGACCTGGGCGTGGCCGAGCACGTGCTCCAGCAGGTGCGTGCCGAGGGGACCACGGCCGAGTACCGCGCGGCGCTCGCGGTCGTGCGCGACTGAGCGGCGCCGTGGGTGTCCAGGCCCACAATGACCCGGTGAGCGCCACCTTCGAGGTCAACGAGCAGGTGGCGGCCGCGCTGGACGCGCTGGAGCACTCGTCGAAGCACGTCTTCGTCACCGGCCGCGCCGGCACCGGCAAGTCGACACTCCTGGTGCACTACCTCGAGAGTGCGGACCTGGCGACCACCGTGGTGCTGGCCCCCACCGGCGTCGCCGCCCTCAACGTGGGCGGCGAGACGATCCACCGCTTCTTCCGGATGCGGCCCGGCCAGACCCCGGGCGAGGCCGCCGAGGCGGGGCGCCGCATCGGGCAGGCGAGCGGCGCGGAGGTCTACCGGCGGCTGGCGACGGTGGTGATCGACGAAGTCTCGATGGTGCGCGCCGACCTGCTCGACGGCGTCGACGCCTTCCTGCGGGCGGTCCGCTCGTCGTCCGAACCCTTCGGCGGGGTGCGGATCGTCGCGTTCGGGGATCTGTACCAGCTGCCGCCCGTGGTGACGGCCGACGAGCGCGCACTCTTCCGTCAGCACTACGACTCGCCGTACTTCTTCTCCTCGCAGGTGTTCGCGCGCCTGCGCGACGAGGAGAACCTGGAGAACTTCGCGTACGTCGAGCTGACGAAGATCTACCGGCAGGTGGACCCGGTCTTCGTCGGCTTCCTCGAGAAGGTGCGGTCCAAGGCCGTCGAGGCCGACGACCTCGACCTGATCAACGCCCGGGTCGTCGATGTCGCGGCCGCGCTCGACGAGCCGGCCGGGCCGCTGTTCCTCACGACGACCAACAAGCGGGCCTCCGAGATCAACGACGCCCACCTGTCGCGGCTTCCGGGCCAGGCGTTCACCTCGACGGCCCAGATGAGCGGCGACTTCCCCGACGGCTACCGCCCGACCGACGTGGTGCTGACGCTGCGGACGGGGGCCCGGGTGATGCTGCTGACCAACGACGCCAGCGACCGCTGGGTCAACGGCTCGATGGGCACGGTCGAGACGATCGACCGGCAGGCCGGTTCGCTCGTCGTGCGGCTGGACGGCGGGGACGCCGTGGAGGTGGAACCGCACACCTGGGAGGCGACGTACAACCGGTGGGACGCCGACGCCGGGTCGATCGTGCGCGAGAGCCTCGGGGCGTTCACGCAGCTGCCGGTGCGGCTGGCGTGGGCCGTGACGATCCACAAGGCGCAGGGCAAGACGTTCGACCGGGTGGTGGTCGACTTCGAGCGGACGACGTTCGAGCATGGCCAGGCGTACGTCGCCCTCAGCCGGGCGCGGTCGCTGGAGGGGCTCGGGCTGGCGCGGCCGATGCGGGCCACCGACGTGCGGCTCGACCGCAGCGTGGTGCGGTTCCTCACCGGGATCCAGGTGCACCTGGCGCGCAACGCGTGGGACGGCGAGGAGATCCTCGAGCTGCTGCAGCGCGCGATCGAGGACGGCTCGGACGTCGAGATGGTGTACCTCAAGGGCGACAACACCCGCACCACCCGGGTGGTGACGCCGCAGTCGTTCGGCGCGATGTCGTACTCCGGCACCGGCTTCCCCGGGCTGATCGCCTACTGCCACCTGCGCCGGCAGGTGCGCACGTTCAACGTCGACCGCATCCTCGAGGTGCGGCGCTCCGAGTGACACGGGCGGGCCGCCGACCGTCCGTCGCCGGCCCTCATCAGGTGCCGCACGTCGCCGGCTCAGTCGCCGATCGTCACCAGCGTGGGCGGGCCGACGACGACCTGCTCACCGATCGGTGTCGCCTCGAAGGCGCCGTCCGCGTGCGCGGCGCTCGCCAGTGTCACTCTCGCTACGGCCAGGCCCCGCCAGCTACCGGCGACGTGATCAGGCGAGGCTAGAACGGTGGCTCGTCTGGGTAGCCGCCGCCCGCCGGGTCGGGATCCCCGTGTGGCGGGTGACCGTCTCGGTGGAGGCGCGTGAGAGCGGCGGCCGTCACCACGAGGGGGATTGCGAGCCGGGTGAACGTGATGCCCCACGGGTCGGTCCACTCGCAGGCGCCGGAGCCGGGGACCCGGCGCACGGTCCAGCCGCCGGCGCCCTTGAGGTCGTGGTGGTGCTTGCAGCGGGCGTCGAGGTTCGCAGCCGTGGTCTGCTCGTCGGCAGGCCGGCTCGGGTCGAACGGCTCGCGGTGATCGATCTCGCAACGCCACGCGGGCTGGCCGCAGCCCATGTACGTGCAGGTCACGTCGCGGTCGGCGACGAGAGCGGCGAGGTGCGTCCCAGGCGCGTAAGTGGCCTCCCCGCGTGCCACGAGCATTCCCGGGGCGTAGGTGGCGCTGTCGCGCTCGACGAGCGCGCCCGTGGCGGGGTCGGTGAGGAGGCGCCGCCAGGTGCCGTCAGCGGCGATCTCGCGGGCGAGCTCGGCGGGGATCGGCCCGTACCCGGCCAGCTCGCCGGGCAGGTCGTCGATCCCGAGCAGGGTGGTGGCGGCGACCGTGACCTGGATCTGCGCCCGTCGACGGTGCTTGACGGGCAGGTTCCGGCCGTCCGGCAGCAAGCCCGTCTCGGCGATGCGCGCGAAGAGGTCCGCGAACTCGTCGGCCCGGCGCTCGTCGACGGTCCGGTCGTCGCCCGCAGCCCGCGACGTGCCGGCCAGAGCGTCGATGACGGTGAACGCCGTCACCGCGGCGGGCGCGGGCAGGTAGGCGTGCAGGATCGCCATGCCGTCCTCGACCGGCTGCAGCTCGACCCCGCGATCGGCGCGCGCCCGCGCGCAGCGCGTGGCGGCCTGCTCTGGCTCAGCGGCGAGCACCAGCCGCGCGGTCAGGCGTTTGAGCGCGGGTGCGGACAGCAGCTCGGCGTCGTCGAGCACCGCGTCGACCAGCCCGGCCCAGCGGCGCGGGTCGCCGGCAACCGGCAAGGTGTCGAGCACGGCGTCGACGCGACGCACGTCCAGGTCGCCGCGCCGCAGCGCGCCGGCCAGGGCGGGTTGTGCCGCCAGCCTCACGGCGCGCCCGACGACCCGGCGTGCCAATGCCTGGGTGCAGGACGTGGCCGCCTCCCACTCGTCGACCACGCGGTCTGCGCCCACACCTGCTCGCCCAGCCAGCTCGGCCAGAGCGCTCGCCTTGCCCGCGGCGGCCATCGCCTCCAGCCGCTCCCAACCCACGGCGACGGCCAGCACATCCGCGTCCCGGCACTCGGCGACGTCCACGTGTTCGAGCGCGGCAGCAAGAGCGGCGACATCGCCGGCCGGCAGACCGTCACGCAGATCCGGCAGCGCACGCCCGCCGCTGACCGGGAGTGCCCGGAGCGGTTCCGCCAGCGCCGTCGTCATGCGAACAAGTGTACGAACGGCCACTGACACGGGTCCGTACCGACAGCGCCACGGGTACCCACGCGCACGACGAGCCCGCGACGGCCGCACCCGCCGCCACGGGCTCGTCGTGCCCCCGGACCTACGGTGCGGTGAGGGTCAGCGCGAACGGGCCACCCACCGCGAGCGTCTGCGACGTGGTGCCCAGTCGCTGCACGGTCAGGACCACGAACGCGCCGTACTGGCCGGCAGTCAGCGCCGGGCCGCCGGTGTCGAGGGCGTCGCCACCAGCCGGGCACGAGTGGAGCGGCGAGGTGAGCACGAACTCCGTCGACTCCCCGACGCGAGCCGGCCCCATCGAGCTGATGCCGAGCTCTGCCCCGCCGACGATGACGTGGCCTCGGGTCAGCACCACCGCCGGCTGCGCGCCGGCGAGGTCCACCGGCTCGGCATCGAGGTTGTCGACGCTGATCGTCAGGCCTGGGACGCCATCCAGCGCCACCGGATCGACAGGAGGTGCCGTGATACCGATCGGCTGCGGGGCGGTGAACGGATCGTCGAGGGCATACAGCGCCTCGTCGGACGCGCCGCAGGCGAAGACGGTCGCGGGCGGAGCGGGCGACTCGGTCGGCCCCGGCTCGGGAGGCAAGCCGTCGGAGAGGGTGATGCTCCACGGGCCACGCGCGACGAGGGTCGGTTCGCCCCCGGTGAGCGTCACCGTCGAGACCAGCCACATCTCGTAGTCGCCGGCGCCGGCGCGGGTGACGCCGTCGAGCGTCGCGCAGCCGTCGACCACGGCCGGCCCGCTCCAGCTCGAGGTCATGCCCATCTCGGCCGGCTCGGCGACGACGCCGGCACCCACCACCCGACCGTCGCGGACCAGCGCGACCGACGAGTCGCTCGTCGCCGCCAACGGCACGGACGCGTCTGCCATGAACCGGAACGGATCGCCCGCCGAGACGGCGTCCGCCGTCATGCTCGTCACGACGAGCGACGGCAGCGCGCTGGTGAGCGCCTCGAGCTGTGCGGTCGTCGCGCCGCACAGCCCCGTGCTGACGGGCGTGGCGATCGGGGAGGGTGTCGCGGGGACCACCGCCGGGCCGTTGCCGAACCACCCGGCATTCACCGCGCCCGCGGTCCCGACGACGAGGGCGAGCGCCAGCCCGCTGGCGCCGACGGCCCGTGCCGCCCGCCGGCGGCGCACCGTCCCGACGATCCGGTGCAGGGTCGGCTCCATGCTCGGCGCCGCGAGCAGTCCGCGCCCCGCGGCGCGGGCCGCGGCGTCGGCCAGGTCGCCGAAGGCTCGTTCGAGGTCGTGGCTCATCGCGTCCTCCTCAGGTTCACAGGGACGGTCTCGTCGGCCGGATCGGCGACGTCGAGAGGCCCGAGCCGTGCGATCAAGGCCTGGGTGCCGTCGGAGAGGTACCGCTTGACCGTGCCCTCGGAGAGTGAGAGGGCGGCGGCGATCTCCGCGATCGGCAGGTCGTCGTAGTAGCGCAGGACGAGGCACGCGCGCTGGCGCGGGGCCAGTGAGCGCAGCGCGGAGTCGAGCGC
>JAEXPS010000097.1 GCA_023438885.1 Actinomycetes bacterium | reverse complement strand
GGAGCGCGGAGGACATGACGGTGCGGACGGCGAGGACACCCGCGGGCAGGCCGTCGAGGACGCGGTCCGCGGCCTCCTGCTGAGCCTCGGGGTCGGCGGCGAAGACGGTGGTGATCCGCACCCCGCGCTGGGCCGCGTCCAGGGCGGCGGCCGTCGAGCCGGCGCTCTGGTGCGCACCGCGTTCGCCCGCCGCGGCGACCGCGACCGGCGCGGCGCAGGCGACGAGCACCGAGGCCGCCACGAGTGCCAGGGCCACCGCGCGCCTGCGCACGAGCGCAGCCCAGGTGAGGACGGGGGCGCGCGGTCGCACGCGGGCATCCTGCCACCTGGGCGGGACTTATCGAGGTGCGGTCACCCCTAGGGGCGGGGCTATCGTGGCAAGCACACCACCCACACACGTCTCCCGACGGAGACGTCTGTCGGCATGCCGCCGACGTGCAATCAACCAAGAGCTGGGAGCAAGTATGCGTAAGCGCACCATCCTCACCGCGATCGTCGGGGTCCTTGCCGTGGGCCTGCTCGGGGCGTGCAGCACTGGAACCGGCGAGGACACGCAGTCGCCGACCGCGACGGTCGAGGAGTCGGCCGCGCCCGAGGAGAGCCCCACCGCCGAGGCCGAGGAGACGCCGGAGGCGGAAGAGACCGTCGAGATGCAGAAGAGCGAGCTGACCGTCGAGGCGAGCGGCGACGAGGTGTCCGGGCGGCTCGTCGTCGCGGGGACCGACGAGGGCGTCGCGGACGCGGCCCTGACGCTCGTGTTCCGGCCGGCCGGCGGCGGCGACGCCGAGACGGCCACCGCCACAACCGGCGCCGACGGCGCGTTCTCGGTCGACGGCGCCGGGGCAGGGACCTGGACGGTGTCCTTCCTGGGCACGCCCGCCTCGGGCCCCGCTGCGGCGACCGCCACGGTGAGCTGAAGCCCATCACGGACGAACGGCCGGGCCCCGAGGGGTCCGGCCGTTCGTCATGTCACACGTGGAGGGTGGTTCCGGAAAAGGGTCTGACCTCGCGGATCGGTGACATCCTGCGCGGCCCTCCACACCAAAGGTGTCACGCCCTCCACACGTGCCCTCTGACCTCCGGCGCGTCTCGTGCGATCGCAACTCCCAAGAGCGGCGCCGCACGAGTCGTGGCCCGAGCCGACGGTTGGTGTGGCCACAAGGCGGAGCATTGTCGGTGGGGTGTAGGCCCGGCGCAGGGTGCCCGGCGCGGCCGGTGGGACCTACGCCCAGCAGCGAACGGTCCCTCCGCCTTGTGCTCGGCGATCGCAGCCGTCCTCGCAGAGGTTGGCCGTCGCCTCGAGGAGCCCTGAAGCCGAACGAAGCGGCCCAACTGTTGGTGAGGCCGCTTCGCGGTCCTGCGACGGTCGAAGGTGGCGGCCCGGAGTGCCTGCGGCCACGCCGCATCGGCCGGGGCGCTCGGAACGCTCGTCAAGTGACGAGAAGCTGGGCCTGCTCGACTCGGCCGTCGCTGATCAGCCACGCAGCGATGCTCTGGGGCACTCCGTGGGCACAACCGACCACGATCGACACGAACCGCTGGAAATCGAGCTCCGGGTCCGCCAGGTGTGCCGCGTAGGACCGAAGGTCAACCGGGCTCGGAACCGGCTCGCTGTCCGGATGGGTGTGCCAGTCACCCACCCACAACGCGCCGGACTCCCGCCATGCTTCGGCAGCAAGCTGTTGCGCATGGCCGAGGTCTCGCGAGAACGAGCGCGGGCCTCGAGCGGCCAGCGGCCCTGGACCCCCCGCCATGTCGATGCGCGTCTCGGCAGCAGGCGCCATCTCTCGTCCGAGCAGGATCCCTCCGGTCTCCAGCTCGCCGCCGCGCGCGGCCTCCTGGAGGATCGCGGACAGGACTTCTGCGCTCATAGAGATGCGCCACTCACCGCGATTGTGCGCCGCGAGACCGTCAGGAGCAGGTGGGGCAGTCATCGCGCGGGGGTGTCGGTTCGCGCCACGTCACGATGCCCGAGTGTGCGGCGTCGAACGGCGCGGCGAGGTCGTTGCCGGCCCGAAGTGACAGCACCGCGTACTCGCCTGGCAGTCGATGGTCGCCGCGGCCGGATGCTTCAAGCAGGGTCGAGGCGGCGACCTTGGCAGCGAACTCACCGACAAGCCAGAGGTCCGGGCCAACGGCCGTCATCGGTTGGTGAGCAAGCCCTGTGCCGTAGTCGAGCTCCTGGTCGGCCTCAGCGTCCATCGCTCCGGCAGCACGGAGCGACTCTCGCTGGCAAAGGAGGCAGCCATGCCTCGAGCCCGGACGGAGCCTGAGCACCTCTCCGACGGCGCCATGGTGCAGCACACAGGCGAGGATGGCCGGTATCCCGGCACGTCGTGCGAGGTGGCTCACAGTGCGCCGAGGCGCGATCCCGTCCGCAGCACACACCACCACGTCGACCTCGCGGAGAAGTCCACGAAGGAGGTGCGCCTCGTCGACAGCGTCCCATCCGTGGGCTCGAACCTTCGTGTTCGGCCACCTGCCCTCGATGAGGTCACGCACGCCGTCGACCTTGAGCCGCCCGACGCTCTCGTCGCCGAGCACGTGGCGCACGGTGTTGTGCCACAGGAACCGATCCGGGTCAACGAGCTCGAGTGTGCCCACCCCGCAGGCGGCGAGTGCGTGCGCCGTCACACCGCCGATGCTTCCGACGCCGATCACCGCCACGCGCCGCTCCTGGAGCGTCTTGACCGGCCACTGGTCACGGAGACGATCGATGCCATGGATCGACGCTTGGACAGCGAGGGGGATCGCGGTCACCTGACCGTCGGAGACACTCCAGCCGACGTACTCGGACACGCCATGGGCGGCGAGTTCTTCGGGGATGGCCGGTGCGTGCGTGACCAGCGGGAAGAAAGTGCCGCGCGGGTTTCGAACGTTGACGAGGCCACGGAAAGCTTCAAAGGATGCTGCTGCGTCGCGGCGGACAGAGAGTTGATGGTGCAGTACGTGTGCCTCGTAAGGGACGTCGGTCAGCCATTGCCCTCGAACGTCGACGCCGGCAGCTGCGCGCGCGAAGGCGTCGGAGGACCTCAGGTCGCTGACGGGCAGTGTCACGCCGGCATGCTCGACCTTGGTGGCAACGTAGAGCCGGTCGATCTCGGAGTACCCGAAGTGCAGGTCGCCGCCGGTTGTCTGGGCGGCCTTGATCCTGTTCAGCGCCTCGTGGGTGACTGCGATGAACTCATCCACCTGGCCGGTCATCCTCCCCCGCGCTGCTGGTGGGCGGGTCTGAGCGACTCGCGGCAGTCGTGACGAGGTGGTCGCGCGAGTCATCGCTGACGATCCCTGCGGTCGTCATTGCCGTGATTACCCCGGCCTTCATCAACGCGTACTCGATGTGCCATCCGCACGCCTTGATCAAGAGGTCGGCGATGCTCTCGGTCGGCGTCCAGTCGCCGACCGACTGCATGAGGCAGAGGTGACCGCTCGGTGCGACGTGCCAGTCGTGCTGGCTCCGCTCGATGATCAACGGCTCTGGCTCGACGGGGAGCACCATGGGCGGCACCATCGGATGCGCTGCTGAACAGTCGACCTCCACACGCAGGCCGACCGGCAC
Organism: Actinomycetes bacterium; assembly: GCA_023438885.1. Taxonomy (GTDB): domain Bacteria; phylum Actinomycetota; class Actinomycetes; order Actinomycetales; family Cellulomonadaceae; genus Cellulomonas. The sequence goes on along the minus strand of JAEXPS010000097.1, from coordinate 9,037 downwards.
GAGCCGGTCGATCCCGCGAGGACGGGAACGGTCGAACGGCCACACCGGGAGGATCCCGGCCCACCGACCGTGGTGTGTGTCGTTCGGGGCGGCCGAAGGTGGCTCGAAGACGAGGTCTGGTGCAAACGCCTCGACCTCCGCGATGTCGCGGGCGAGGCGAGCCGGGTCGTCGGCGGTCCAGTAGACCGGCTCGGGCAGCCGTCGCGTCATCCTTGCGGCGTGTCCTTCACCGGCCGAGGCGCTATGAGAGGGGCAGCGGCTCCGGTGGTCGCAGGCTGGCCCGTCGGCGCAGGGAACTTGTCGCCAAACACCTCACGCCACAGCTCGATCGCGCGGTCGGGGTTGTTGTTGGTGGCGGCGCTCATCGCCTTCGTGCTGGCGTCTGCTGCACCGCGCAGCGCTGCGGCGAGCGCCTCACGGTCGAGATCGGGTTGGATCTCGCCGCAGAGCTTGGCCGGGTCCTCGATGGGGCCGCCGTTCTCGACGTGCCAGCTCGCGGCGGTGAAGAAGCCGGCGAGCGCGGCGGGGCGATTCGACGCGGGCAGGAGCTCGAGGGCGAGCACCTCCATGACCAACGACTTGATCTTGAACGACTGACCGGCGCTCCACGCCTTGAGCATGCGCACGGTGCTGGCGAACTGCCGCCATTGCGCGTGACGCTCAGCGACACGTTCGATCAGGAGCTCCGGGTCGGTGAACACCCAGGTTGAGTTCAGTGCCTCCGGAACGAGCAGTTTGTCGTCGCGACGGAAGGCCGGCATGACGTCGACGGTGAACGCGTCAGGGTCGTCGGGGTCATCGAGGAAGCACTTGACCGCGTGGTTTCGGGGCGACGCCAGACGCACGGCCCTGGCGAAGGTGCCGTTGGTTGCGCCGAGCTTCTGGTTGACCCGACTGCCGGTGACGGAGAGCGACTCCTGGGCCGAGCCGCCGTCGCTGCCCCAGTTCGCGTGGGCGGCGGCGTCGAAGACGGCGATGAGGTCGACGTCGTGGATTGGATCCTTGTGGGTGCCGCGCGCCAGCGATCCCGACGGAACGATCTCGAGGATGTCGTCGTACTCGAGTAGGGCGTCGCGGAAGAGGCCGCGGCGACGGCGGGCTTCTGTCACCGCGTCGGGATCCGCGTCGACGGCCTTCCGGAACTCGTCGAACGCGTCGAGCACACTCGCCATCTCCGGCCCCGCTTTCATCAGGTCGATCTGCTGAGGCGAACCGTACACAGCACCACTGACATGCACTGACGGCATGGTGCGCGTACGTGATGCCCGCTATCAGACGGGCGTTTGCACCGCGCGGATCGGGGCGTCGAGGTTCGAGGGGGTGCAGGCGAGCGTCGCCACGTACCGCGGGGGGCCGTTGAGGTCCTCCCATTCGTAGAGCACGGAGCGAATGGTGTTGAGCCGGCGTCCGACGAGGGGGGCGAGCCCAAACGGTCCCCGGTAGAGCAGGTGAGCCTCGGCGCTCATGTTTGCGTACGAGGCTTGGCGGACGGTCGCGGCGAGTGCTGCGGCGAGGGCGTTTGCGTGACGTGGGTCAAGCCGCCCGGGTGTGGCTGCGGTGACGTGCTTGAAGGCTGCGAACCGCGCATCGTGCTCGGCGACGAACGCGTCGAACGCTGCATCGTTGCGCTCGTCGCTGAGGTCGACGTAGATCGCGACGCGTCCACTGCCGGTCCCGCCGATCTCGACGCTGCGGAGCCAGTCGCCGGGTGCAGGGTCCGCACTGTCGCCCAGGCCTTCCCATCGGTTGCCTTGGTGGTCCTCGACGGTCATCCGCCCGATGCGTGTCGAGGGAAACAGGCATCCGAGCGCGATTGCGATGCTGAGGTGGGCGCCGCCGCGCAGAACGAGAGTCTGTGCCCCGGTCCTGGTCACGGCGGCGGGAAGTCCATTGGCGCCGTCGGCGAAGTAGCCCAGGCCGTCCTCGTCCGGTCGTCGGCCACTGCTCGGGGGCTTGACGCGGATGTCGAGTTCCGCGTCAGTTCGGTCGTGGACCTGTCCGACGTTCCGGGTTTGCACGTCGATGGTGAACACGCCACCCGAGGTAGCGACGGTGTCGACAAGGTTCGCCACCCTGACCATCCGCACGCCGTCGACGAGACGGCGAATCTGAGCAGGGTCGCCGGGGTCGTACTGCAGGACGTCCGTCAGCGTGCCCTCGGGCATCGCGAGCAGGCGGTCGGGCGCCCTATAGTCAAGGCCGGTTTCGCTCCTGACCGCGTTCGCGATGGCGAGCCCGAACCTGGTGTTGGCGGCAAGGTCCGCGAGCCGGGGTGCCTCGATGGTCTTGACGACGTGACTGTCGCCCACCTCGGGCGTGATCACGAGGACCCCGCCCGCGAGCCCACTGTCCAGGGCCTCCCGCAGCCGCGCGGTCGTGCTGCCCGGGAGCAGGTCGCTGGCATCTCGCCAGACCGGCACGCCAGCGGACCGCAGTCGCCAAGTCAACTCGTTGGCGACTCCGGTGCCATCGCTCTGGCGGTAGGAGATGAAGTGCGCACCAAGCGGATCAAAGCCGCTCTCTGTCATTACGCCGCCCTCTCGCTCGCATCACCCACCGGCTCAGGGCTCATCGAAGCACGGCGGCTGCGCATGACCTGGGTCGTACTGGCGTGAGCCTCGCGGACCCGACGGCTCCATGCTCACGAGGGTCACTGCAAGTCGCACGACCTGGTCGCGGCGCCTCGACTTGCCTCGGGGTAGGGCTCGATCAGTGTGCATGCGCGCGGGATCCACCAGCGGTAGTCACTCGATGAGGTGTCGAACGCCGATTTCCGGAACTGCAAGGCCGGTGAAACCGAAACCACCCGTGGAGCGGGTGACGGGAATCGAACCCGCGTTGCCAGTTTGGAAGACTGGGGCTCTGCCACTGAGCTACACCCGCGATGCGCGGCCATTCTGCCGCATCGGCGCGGGCCTCCGGCGCCACGGCCCCCGCGGGCGGTCAGGTGCGTCGTCGCACCACGCGTGACGCCCGCTCCAGCGCGACACCGGTCGCGCCGCCCCGGCCCGCCCGCAACCGCGTGAACTCCCGGCGTCCGGGCCCGCCGGGCACGTCCCCCGGCAGGGAGCCGACGGACACGAGCCACCGCGGCAGGCCGAGCAGCCCGGCCGCCCGCTCGAGCCGCTCGGACTCCGACATCGACTCCCCAAGGTCCTCCAGCAGCAGCTCGACGAGCTCGTCGGCCACCTGTGGACGGCCGAGTGCGCTGGCCAGCGCGCCGGCTCGCTCCGCCCCGGAGGGCCCGTCGGGTGGTGGCGTCGGGTTGCCGAACGGGTCCAGGGTCCACTCGTCGTCCGGCGAGGACACGTCCGAGACGTACTCGAGGAGCTCGCCCTGGCGCGTGTCGGCCCACAGCCGCAGCACCGCGTCCGCCTCGACGAGCACCACCACCACCGGCGTCTCGCTGTCCGCGGCGAGCACCTGCGCCACGTCCTCGACCCGCTGGCGCCTGCGGGCGACGTGCCCGAGCGGCGCCTCCGGCACGGCGATGCACCAGCCGTCCCCGTGCGGCCCCACCCAGCCGGTGAAGCGCTCCCGCGACAGGGTCGCCAGGATCTCCTCGCGCGGCTGGGGCGCCAGGATCGCGGCGTAGGTCTGCCCGACGAACTTTCCCGTGCTCACAGGGTCCGGTCCAGTCATCCGACGAGTCTGGCATCCGCGCCGGTGCCGCGGGGCGGCCCTGCCGAGCGGCTTCCGGGGGATGACGCGAGGTTGGGGCCGGTGCACGCGAGGACGTACGATCGGGGGTCGCCCTTGCGCGGTCGATCATGCCCGCAGCGCGGCGCCCGCCGGACTCGCCGGCCCCCCGAGCCAGTTGGAGAGCAGCAACGTGAAGAGCGCCGTCGAGACCCTGGAACCCACCAAGGTCAAGCTGACCGTCGAGGTGACCTACGACGAGCTCAAGCCCAGCATCGACCACGCCTACCAGCACATCGCCGAGCAGGTGACCGTGCCGGGGTTCCGCAAGGGCAAGGTGCCGCCGCGCATCATCGACCAGCGCGTCGGCCGGCCGGCCGTCATCGAGCACGCGGTCAACGAGGGTCTCGGCGAGTTCTACGCCGCGGCGATCCGCGACAACAACCTGCGCCCGCTCGGCCAGCCGGAGGTCGACGTCACCAAGGTGCCGGGCCTGGCCGGCGACGAGGGCGAGCTGCACTTCACCGCCGAGGTCGAGGTGCGCCCCGAGGTCACGCTCCCCGAGCTGGACGGCATCACGGTCGAGGTCGAGGACTCCGAGGTGACCGACGAGGACGTCGCGGGCCGCCTCGACGCGCTGCGCGAGCGCTTCGGCACCCTGGTCGGAGTGGACCGCCCGGCGCAGGCCGGCGACTTCGTCCAGCTCGACCTCGTGGCGACGATCGACGGCGAGGAGATCGACAAGGTCTCCGGCATCAGCTACCAGATCGGTTCCGGCAACATGCTGGAGGGGCTCGACGACGCGCTGACGTCGCTGTCGGCCGGTGAGACCACCACGTTCGAGTCGGCGCTGGCCGGCGGCGAGCACGAGGGCGAGGCCGCCCAGGTCACCGTCACCGCCACCACGGTCAAGGAGCGCCAGCTCCCCGACGCGGACGACGACTTCGCCCAGCTGGCCAGCGAGTTCGACACGCTCGACGAGCTGAAGGTCGACCTGCGCGAGCAGGTGGGCCGCATCAAGGGCTCCAACCGGGCCGTGCAGGCGCGCGACAAGCTGCTCGCCGCGCTCGTCGAGGGCACCGAGATCCCCGTGCCGAGCGGCGTGATCGAGGCCGAGGTGGTGCGCCACCTGGAGTCCGAGAACCGCGCGGGCGACGAGGAGCATGGCACCGAGGTCCGCACCGACGCGACGACGTCGCTGCGCAACCAGATCCTCCTGGACACGCTCGCCGAGAGCCTCGAGATCAAGGTGAGCCAGGGCGAGCTCGTCGAGTACCTGGTCAACGCCTCGCGGCAGTACGGGATGGACCCGAACACGTTCATCCAGACCCTCGACCAGCAGGGCCAGATCCCGTCGATGGTCGCCGAGGTCGCGCGCAGCAAGGCGCTCGCCCTCGCGCTGCGGAAGGTCAAGGTCGTCGACCCGAAGGGTGAGCCGGTCGACCTGAGCGAGTACATCGGCTCCGACGCCGACGACGAGGCGGCGCGCGCCGCCGCCGAGGCCGAGACCGTGGCGGCCGCCGCGCCCGCGCCTGCGGAGGCGGACCCCGGTCAGGCGAGCATCGACACCGACTCGGCGACGGACGTCTCCTCGGTCTTCAAGCCCTGAGCACAGGCGGACGACGAGCCCGCGCGGCTCGTCGTCCGCGAACTGCGCCGTCAGCGAAACGACCCCCGGGCCGAACGGTCCCGGGGGTCGCTCGCGTTAGTGTCGCTTGCGTCCGCCGAACCAGGGGAAGACGAGGAGCCAGTCGTGAACGAGCTTGTGCCGGCAGTCGCCCGCACCGAGACCCAGGGGCTGGGACTCAACGACCACATCTTCAACCGGCTGCTGCGCGAGCGGATCATCTGGCTCGGCTCCGAGGTGCGCGACGAGAACGCGAACGCGATCTGCGCGCAGATGATGCTGCTGGCCGCCGAGGACCCGGACAAGGACATCTGGCTGTACATCAACTCCCCGGGCGGCTCGATCACCGCGGGCATGGCGATCTACGACACCATGCAGTACATCAAGCCGGACGTCGCCACGATCGCGATGGGCATGGCCGCGTCGATGGGGCAGTTCCTGCTCTCGTCGGGCGCGAAGGGCAAGCGGTACGCGACCCCGCACACGCGGGTGCTGATGCACCAGCCGTCGGGCGGGTTCGGCGGCACCGCCACGGACGTGCGGATCAACGCCCAGCTGATCCTCCACATGAAGAGCCAGCTCGCCGAGCTGACCGCGCAGCAGACCGGCAAGACCGTCGAGCAGATCAACGCCGACGCCGACCGGGACCGCTGGTTCACCGCGGCCGAGGCCCTCGAGTACGGCTTCATCGACCACGTCGTCACCTCTGCCGGGTCCGTCACCGGCAGCGGCGGCACCGCCTGAGCCCGCGCCCACCGACCGAACGACTCGAGGAGATCCAGTGAGCACCGAATCGCAGTTCGTCGCCCGGGCCGGCCACCTCGCCGGCCCCGGCGGGCTGGCCCCGGCCTCGCCGCAGGGCCGCTACGTGCTGCCGCAGTTCGAGGAGCGCACCGCCTACGGCTTCAAGCGCCAGGACCCGTACACCAAGCTGTTCGAGGACCGCATCATCTTCCTCGGCGTCCAGGTGGACGACGCGTCGGCCGACGACGTCATGGCCCAGCTGCTGGTGCTGGAGAGCACGGACCCGGACCGCGACATCATCTTGTACATCAACTCCCCGGGCGGCTCCTTCACGGCGCTGACGGCGATCTACGACACGATGATGTTCGTCAAGCCGCAGATCCAGACCGTGTGCCTCGGCCAGGCGGCCTCGGCCGCGGCGGTGCTGCTCGCGGCGGGGACGCCGGGCAAGCGCCTGGCCCTGCCGAACTCGCGGGTGCTGATCCACCAGCCCGCGATCGAGGGCACCGGCTACGCCCAGGCGTCCGACATCGAGATCCAGGCCAACGAGCTGATCCGCATCCGCGAGTGGCTCGAGGAGGCGCTGGCCAACCACACCGGTCAGAGCGTGGCGCAGGTCCGCACGGACATCGAGCGCGACAAGATCCTCACCGCCGCGCAGGCGCTGGAGTACGGGATCGTCGACCAGGTGCTCGAGAGCCGCAAGGGCGTCACACCCACCACGGTGAAGGCCTCCTGAGACACGCCGAGCGTTCGCGCGGGTACGGCTGACATGGCGCCCCCCGTGGTGTGCAATGGGGGGGACGCGCGCGACAAGTGACTGCCTCGCGGCCGCACCAGGAAGGGGAACCCAGTGGCCCGTATCGGAGACGGAGCCGACCTCCTCAAGTGCTCGTTCTGCGGCAAGTCGCAGAAGCAGGTCAAGAAGCTCATCGCCGGCCCAGGTGTCTACATCTGCGACGAGTGCATCGACCTGTGCAACGAGATCATCGAGGAGGAGCTCGCCGAGGCCACCGAGTCCGGGTTGGTCGAGCTGCCGAAGCCGAAGGAGATCTTCGAGTTCCTCGAGCAGTACGTCATCGGCCAGGACGCCGCCAAGCGTTCGCTGGCCGTCGCGGTCTACAACCACTACAAGCGGGTCCAGGCCGGGGATGCCGGGCGGTCGGACGACGTGGAGATCGCCAAGTCGAACATCCTGCTGATCGGCCCCACCGGCTGCGGCAAGACGTACCTGGCGCAGACCCTGGCCAAGATGCTCAACGTGCCGTTCGCGATCGCGGACGCCACGGCGCTGACGGAGGCCGGCTACGTCGGCGAGGACGTCGAGAACATCCTGCTCAAGCTGATCCAGGCCGCGGACTACGACGTCAAGAAGGCCGAGACCGGGATCATCTACATCGACGAGGTCGACAAGATCGCCCGCAAGAGCGAGAACCCGTCGATCACGCGGGACGTCTCCGGCGAGGGCGTGCAGCAGGCGCTGCTGAAGATCCTCGAGGGCACCACGGCCAGCGTGCCGCCGCAGGGTGGGCGCAAGCACCCGCACCAGGAGTTCATCCAGATCGACACGACGAACGTGCTGTTCATCGTCGCCGGCGCTTTCGCCGGCCTGGACGACATCATCACCAGCCGGGCGGGCCGCCGCGGCATCGGGTTCGGCGCGAAGCTGCACTCGGCCGACGACATCGACGTCTACGGCGAGGTGATGCCGGAGGACCTGCTGAAGTTCGGGCTGATCCCCGAGTTCATCGGCCGGGTCCCGGTGATCACCGCCGTCTCGCCGCTCGACCGCACGGCGCTGGTGCGCATCCTCACCGAGCCGCGCAACGCACTGGTGAAGCAGTACCAGCGGATGTTCCAGATCGACGGCGTCGAGCTGGAGTTCGGCGAGGACGCGATCGACGCCATCGCCGAGCAGGCCCTGCTGCGCGGCACGGGCGCCCGCGGCCTGCGGGCGATCATGGAGGAGGTCCTCCAGCAGGTGATGTTCGAGGTGCCGAGCCGCGACGACGTCGCCCGCGTGGTGGTCACGCGGGACGTGGTGCTGAAGAACGTCAACCCCACCCTCGTGCCGCGGGACGTGCCGCGCGAGAAGCGCGCCCCGCGTGAGAAGAGCGCGTGAGCGCGACCTCGGACGTGCCGCCGGAGCTGTCCCGGCTGCGGCACAGCATCGACAACATCGACGCCGCACTGGTGCACATCCTCGCGGAACGGTTCAAGGCCACCCAGCAGGTAGGGCACCTCAAGGCCGAGCTGGGACTACCGGCGTCCGATCCGGCCCGTGAGGCGCGGCAGATCGCCCGGCTGCGGGCGCTGGCGCACGAGGCCGACCTCGACCCGGAGTTCGCGGAGAAGTTCCTGGCGTTCCTCGTCGCCGAGGTGATCCGCCACCACGAGGCGATCGCGGCGGACCACACCGGCTCCTGACCCGACCAGGTCCCGCGTCGCACCCCGCCCTGCACGCGTCCTGCGAACGACGCCGGCACTCGGCGAGGCCGAGCGGACGCCGCCGCGCTCCGGGCCTGCCGCGGCGCAGGTCGCGCGCGGGGCGACGTGGAGGGAGAGGATCGGCGCATGGACCCCTCGGCGATCGCCCGCAGGCTCGGAACCACGGTGGCCGGCAGCGATCCGGCCGAGCGGACGGCGGCGCTCGTCTCCGCGTTGTCGACGGGGATGACCTTCATGCCGGGCCTGCTCGCCCGCGACGGGGCCGACCAGGCGGTGGCGACGGGCGTCGTCGCCGCGACCGAGTACGGCCTGGTCGTCACGTCCCAGTCCGCGTCGGTCGCGATCGCCCGTCGCCTGGTGGGCGACGACCCGTCGGCGCGGGCGCGGAGGCTCGCGGTGCAGGCCGGGGTGGGGCTGGTGCTGGCGACCGCCGGAGCGGCAGCCGAGCGGGTGGCGTCGCCGCGACCGAGTCCGGCCTGGTCGTCACGACCCAGTCCGCGGCGGTCGCGAGCGCCCGGCGCCGGGTGGGCGACGACCCGTCGGCGCGGGCGCGGAGGCTCGCGGTGCAGGCCGGGGTGG
>JAEXPS010000072.1 GCA_023438885.1 Actinomycetes bacterium | reverse complement strand
GCGCCACCTGCGCCGGGGTCGTCGGGCTCGGGCCGACGGGGCTCGGCGTCGCGGTGGCCCTCGCGGCGGCGGGCGTCGGCACGGTGAAGGTCGACGACGATCGGGCGGTCGGCGCCCTCGACGTCGGTGTCGGCGGGTTCGGCTGGGCCGACGTCGGCCTGCCCCGCGAGGTCGCGGCGGCCCGCGTGCTACGCGACGTGGCGCCTGGCCTGGCCCTGGACGGGCCCATCGAGCCGCGGGTGATCGTCACCGTCGAGGCGGGTGCGGCCGACCCGGACCGGGCGCTGCGGGTGCTCGGCGCCGGCATCCCGCAGGTCTCCGTCGTGGTGCGCGAGGCCGACACGGTGGTCGGCCCGCTCGTCGTGCCCGGAACGGGGCCCTGCCTGCGCTGCCTGGACCTGCTGCGAGCCGACCTCGACCCGGCGTGGGCGCTGGTGCTGCCCCAGCTGCTCACCGCCGAGGCTCCCGAACCCGGACCGGTCGCGGCGGTCGCCGCCGGGCTGGCCGCTGCGGCGGCGCTGAACGTCCTGGACGGGCTGCCGCCGCACGTCGGCCGCACGTGGGAGGTCGGACTTCCGGACGCCGTGCCCCGTGAGCGCCTGTGGTCCGTGCACCCGCGGTGCGGCTGCGCCGGCCTGCCGGACCGGCCGTAGACGCGGCGAGGGCCCCGCACCGAGCCGGTGCGGGGCCCTGCTGTCCGGACGTTCCCCGATCCCCTGCGGGTCCTGCCTCACGCGACGCACTGGTCGCTCTTGCGGGGGCGTCCCCTGCCGCGCTTCATCGGCGCGACCTGGCCGGCGATGAAGACCTCGCCGCCCCAGACGCCCCACGGCTCCTCGCGGTCGAGGGCGCCGGCGAGGCAGCCCTCCCGGATGGGACAGGTGCGGCACAGGGCCTTGGCCTGCTCCACCTGAGCGGTGTGCTCGGCGAACCAGAGCTCGGGGTCGTTCACTCGGCACGGGATCAGGTCGGCGACGAGCCGGTCGAACTCGTCGGGTTGGTGGTACGCGGTGTCGAGCAGCGTCGTCAGCTGCACGATTCCTCCAGGTGGCTTGTCAGCGAGATCGAGGAGGGATCTGCGGCCCTGCGGCCCGGGATCACCGGGCAAACAGAAAGGCCGCGGATCCGGTTGGGGTATCCACGGCCTTCGGCGACGTCAGTCGTCAGGTCATGGATGTCCCGTGGATCGGGTTCGCGTCGACAACAGCGACGCCAGCCGAGGCGGGGAGGCCGGAAGCGGGCACAGCGATCCCCTGCGCAGCAGCGCGAGGCCGGAAGCTGGACACAGTGCTCCCCTGGAGCGGCGACACGATGTCCGCGAGCAGGTGCGCCGTCGCGCCGCATGCGAACGCAAGGGTCTTCGTCGTCATCATCGCGACCAGCACCTCCTCCCCGGCGATGGCGCCCGCCTCTTCGGCGGCGCCCGGAACCTGAACCTCGTACACCGTAGGCGGTGCGCCGGGATGCGGCAACGGTATTTCCACGAGTTCTCGAGGACTTCTTTCGGCGGGTTCGTCCGGCCCCTGGCGGCCGGGACGAAGGTCACCTCGCGGCGGAGTCCCGCCCCGCGACCAGCGCCAGCAGCGCCGTGCCGTAGGCCTGGATCTTCACCGGGCCGATGCCGCGCACCTGCGCCAGCTCCGCCACCGTGGCCGGCCGGCGCGCCGCGACCTCGTTCAGCGCGTGGTCGGCGAGCACCGTGTACGCGGGCCGGTCCACGTGGCCGGCCTCCCGGGCACGCCAGTCGCGCAGCCGAGCCAGCAGCTCGGGATCGGGCTCGGCGGGCGCTCCCGGACCGCGCCGGGCGGCAGCGGGCGAGGGCCAGAGACCGTCGAGGAAGCGCGACACCTTCCGCGTGGCGCGCGCGCCGGGCGTCCGCGAGCGCGCGTAGGACATCTCGAGCCGCTCGCGCGCCCGCGTGATGCCGACGTACAGCAGCCGCCGCTCCTCGTCGAGCGCCGCCGGGGTCTCCGCGAGCGAGATCGGCAAGAGCCCCTCGGAGAGGCCGGTGAGGAAGACGACGTCCCACTCCAGGCCCTTGGCCGCGTGGAGCGAGGCGAGCGTCACGCCCTCGACCACCGGCGCGTGCTGGGCGGCGGCGCGCTCGTCCAGCTCGGCGACGAGGGCGGCGATCGTCGTGGCGCCGCTCGCCGCGAGGTCGTCGGCGAGCCCGACGAGCGCGGCCATCGCGTCCCACCGCTCGCGGGCAGCGCCCCGGGTGGCCGGCGCCGTCTCGGACCAGCCCGCGTTGCGCAGCACGTCCCTGACCACGGTGGGCATCGGGGCGTCCGGGTCGGCGGAGCGGGTGGCCCCGCGCAGCAGCACGATCGCGTCGCGCACGTCGCGGCGGGCGAAGAACCGCTCGCCACCGCGCACCTGGTACCCGACGCCGGCGGTGGCCAGGGCCTCCTCGAACGCCTCGCCCTGGACGTTGGTGCGGTACAGCACCGCGACCTGGCTCGCTCGGGTGCCGTCCGCGACCAGCCGCGCGATGCGTGCGGCGACGCCGGTGGCCTCGCTCTCGTCGTCGTCGTACGCCGTCCAGCGCACCGGCGGGCCGTCGGACCGCTGGGCGACGAGCTGCAGCGGCGTCGGCTCGCCGCGCTTGCGCCCGGCCACGAGCAGCCGGTTGGCGAGGGTCACCACCTGCGGCGTCGAGCGGTAGTCGCGCACCAGCTGCACCTGGGTGGCGCCCGGGTGGGTGCGGGCGAACGTCAGCAGGTGGTGCGGGCTGGCGCCGGTGAACGAGTAGATCGTCTGGCTCGGGTCGCCGACGACGCACAGCTCGTGACGCCCGCCCAGCCACTGGTCCAGCAGGTACTGCTGGAGGGGGCTGACGTCCTGGTACTCGTCGACCACGAAGTGGCGGTACTGGCCACGGATCTCCTCGGCGACGTCGCGGCGCTGCCCGATCATCGCCGCCGTGAGCAGCAGCACGTCCTCGAAGTCGATGACGCCGCGCTCGGTCTTGGCGTCCTCGTACGCCGTGATCAGGCGAGCGACCTCCTGCGGGTCGAAGCCGGAGGGCGCCGGACGGCCGGACGAGGCCAGGGCGGCGACGTAGTCGTCGGCCGGGACCAGGCTGACCTTGGCCCACTCGAGCTCGGAGGCGAGGTCACGCACGGCGATGCGGTCGACCTCCAGGCCGACGCGGCGGGCGGCGTCCGCGACGATCGGCGCCTTCTGCTCGGCGAGCCGCGGCGGCGCGCCGCCGACCACCTTCGGCCAGAAGAAGCCGAGCTGGCGCAGGGCGGCCGCGTGGAAGGTGCGGGCCTGCACTCCGGCGACGCCCAGGCCACGCAGCCGCACCCGCATCTCGCCGGCGGCACGGGCGGTGAACGTGACGGCCAGCACGCTGGCCGGCTTGTAGACGCCGGTGCGCACGCCGTAGGCGATGCGGTGGGTGATCGCCCTCGTCTTGCCCGTACCCGCGCCGGCGAGCACGCAGACCGGGCCGGTGAGGGCAGTGGCGACGGTTCGCTGCTCGGGGTCGAGCACGTCGAGGAGGGCATCGGCTGACATCACCCCCATCCTCCCAGCCCCGGCCGACACCGAGCGGGTCAGGCCGAGGGCGGCAGCGGTGCGCCGAACCAGTCGGTGATGAGGGCGTGGGCCACCGACGTCCGCATCGGCAGCAGCACCTCTCCCGCGCGCACGGCCGCGTCGAGCTCGTCGCGCGTGAACCAGCGCGCCGCCGAGACCTCCGCGCCGTCCACCACCACGTCGGTGGCGGCGGCGTGGGCCCGGTACGCCAGCATGAGCGACGCGGGGAACGGCCACGGCTGGCTGCCGCGGTACTCCACCCGGTCGACGACCACGTGCGTCTCCTCGAACACCTCGCGGCGCACGGCGTGCTCGGCCGCCTCTCCCGCCTCGACGAACCCGGCGAGCGTCGAGAACCGGTTGTTCGGCCACAGCGCGTTGTGGCCCAGCAGCAGGCGGTCCTCGTCGTCGACCACCGCGACGATGATCGCCGGGTCGGTGCGCGGGTAGTGCTCGGAGCCGTCCTGCGTGCACACGCGCGCCCAGCCGGCCTGGGCCGCCGTGGTGGGCGCCCCGCACCGCGGGCAGCGCGGATGCCGGGTATGCCAGCCGTCGAGGGCGACCGCCTCCGTCGCCAGCCCGGCGTCCCACGCCGGCAGCGCAGCGCCCGCGTCGCGCAGGCTCGCCCACCGCAGCCCCGGGAGCGGCGGCGGCTCGCGTCCCGCGCCGGCATCGGCCGCGGAGCGGTGCACCAGCACGTCGGACGCCTG
>JAEXPS010000231.1 GCA_023438885.1 Actinomycetes bacterium | reverse complement strand
CGGTTCCAGTGGACTCTGGTGGCCGGGGGGTCGCCCTGTCCCCGCCAGGTCGTCTTCTCCTCGACGTTCGACGAACCGCTGGAGTGGACCGACACCCGCAGGTGCGAGGTGAGGTGGCCGACGAGGTCCGCGCGATGAAGGGCCACGGGCGGTGAGCCCCGCGGAGGGCGGCGCGTCGCGGCCGCCGGGGCGGGCAAGATGACGGTGTGCCCAACGACGCGTCCACCTCCCGGCTCCTCGCCGACCTCCGTGCCTCGGCCGCGGAGGCGAGCCAGGTCCGCACCCGCCCGATCGACCTGCTGACGCACGCGCACGACGCGTCGCACTTCCTGCTCCTGCCCCAGGCGTCGGTGATCGCGCGCGACGCCGCGGACGTGGCGCGGGTGATGGGGCTGGCCGCTCGGCACGGTGGCGCGGTGACGTTCCGCGCCGGCGGCACCAGCCTGTCCGGCCAGAGCGCCGGGGCGGGCATCCTCCTCGACGTGCGCCGTGGCTTCCGCGACGTCGAGGTGCTCGGCGGCGGCGAGCGTGTGCGGGTGCAGCCGGGCGTCACGGTGCGGCAGGTCAACGCGCTGCTCGCCCGTCACGGCCGCAAGCTGGGGCCGGATCCCGCCAGCGAGGTGGCCTGCACCATCGGCGGAGTGGTCGCCAACAACTCGTCGGGCATGACCTGCGGCACCACGGCGAACACCTACCGGACCCTGGAGTCCCTCACGGTGGTGCTGCCGAGCGGCACGGTGGTCGACACCGGCGCGCCCGACGCCGACGAGCGGCTGCGCGCCACCGAGCCGGCCCTGTACGAGGGGATCGCCGGCCTCCGCGACCGCGTGCGCGGGGACGCCGCGTCCGTGCGCACCGTGCGCCACCAGTTCTCGATGAAGAACACGATGGGCTACGGCCTGAACTCGTTCCTCGACTTCGACCGGCCGGTCGAGATCCTGGCCCACCTGCTCGTCGGCTCCGAGGGAACGCTGGGCTTCGTCGCGCAGGCCGTGCTGCGCACCGTGCCGATCCTCCCCAGGGTCGCCACCGCGTTCGTCGTGTTCGACGACCTGCACGCCGCCAACGACGCGCTCCCGGCCCTCGTCCAGACCGGCGCCGCGACCCTCGAGCTGCTGGACGCGATCTCGCTGCGGGTGGGGCAGGGCCTGGCGGGGACGCCGCAGCAGATCATGGACCTGCACGTCGAGGGGCAGGCCGGCCTCCTCGTGGAGTACCAGGCCGCGGACGACGAGGCCCTCGACGCCCTGCGGAGCGACGGCGACCGCGTGCTGCGCGGGCTGTCCGGCGCCGCACCCGCTCGGTTTACGGCCGACGCCGGTGAGCGGGCCAACCTGTGGAAGCTGCGCAAGGGCCTCTACACGGCGGTGGCCGGCGCCCGCCCCAGCGGCACCACCGCGCTGCTGGAGGACGTCGTGGTGCCGGTGGCGTCGCTGGCGCGCACGTGCACCCGGATCACCGCGATCTGCGAGAAGCACGGGTACCGCGACTCGGTGATCTTCGGGCACGCCAAGGACGGCAACGTCCACTTCATGATCACGGACGGGTTCGCGTCCACGGAGGAGGTCGCCCGCTACCGCGCGTTCACCGAGGACCTCGTCGACCTGATCCTCGGTGAGGACGGCTCGCTCAAGGCCGAGCACGGCACGGGCCGGGTGATGGCGCCGTTCGTCCGCCGGCAGTACGGCGACGAGCTCTACGACGTGATGCGGCAGGTCAAGGCCCTGTGCGACCCGCACGGCGTGCTCAACCCCGGCGTGGTGCTCGACGACGACCCCGACGCGCACCTGCGCCACATCAAGACCAGCCCGCGCGTGGAGGAGGAGGTCGACCGCTGCGTCGAGTGCGGCTACTGCGAGCCGGTGTGCCCCAGCCGCGACCTGACGCTGACGCCGCGGCAGCGGATCGTCGCGCGGCGCGAGATCGCCCGGGCACGTGCCGCCGGCGACGAGGCGCTGGCCCGGGCCATCGAGGCCGACCACGACTACTCGTCGGTGCACACCTGCGCGGTGGACGGGATGTGCCAGACGGCCTGCCCGGTGTCCATCAACACCGGCCTGCTGGTCAAGCGGCTGCGTCGGGAGGGCGCCGCGCGGGCCGCGGACGTCGCCTGGGGCGCGGCGGCCAAGCACTGGGCGGGCACGACGAGGGCGGCCTCCGCGATGCTCGGCGTCGCGGCGGGGCTGCCCGAGCCGCTGGTGATGGTCGCGAACGTGCCGGCGCGGGCGGTGCTCGGTGCGGACAACGTGCCCTTGCACTCGGCGGAGCTGCCGCGTGGTGGGAAGCGGCGGGCGCGGCCGGCGCCGCCGGCCTCGTCGGGCGAACCGGAGGCGGTGTACCTGCCGGCGTGCGTCAACGCGATGTTCGGGCCGGCCGACGGTGGGGCCGGGGTCCAGGCGGCCGTCGAGGCGCTGTGCGCGCGGGCCGGGGTGACGCTGCTGGTACCGGAGGGCGTCGACGCGCTGTGCTGCGGCACGCCGTGGTCGTCGAAGGGCCTGGCCACCGGGCTGGCCGTGGTGCGCGAGCGGACGCTCGCCGCCCTGCGGGAGGCGACCCGGGACGGCGAGCTGCCGGTGATCTGCGACGCCGTCTCGTGCACCGAGGGGATCGTCCATGCGTTGGAGGACGACCTCGGCTCGCCGCTGACGGTGATGGACGCCGTCGAATTCGTGGCGCAGCGCGTGCTGCCGGCGCTGCCCGGTGGGGAGCGGCTGGGCTCGCTCGTCGTCCACCCCACCTGCTCCTCGACGCGGATGGGGCTCAACCCGGCCCTGGCGACGGTGGCCGCCGCGGTGGCCGACGACGTTCGCGTGCCCGACGACTGGGGCTGCTGCGCGTTCGCCGGCGACCGCGGCATGCTGCACCCGGAGCTGACCGCGTCCGCGACGGCCCGCGAGGCGGCCTCGGTCAAGGCGCTGGGCGGCGATGCCCACGCGTCGTGCAACCGCACGTGCGAGCTCGGCATGACGCGGGCCACCGGGCAGCAGTACCGGCACGTGCTGGAGCTGCTCGAGGAGGTGACCCGGCCGGCCCTGTGACGATGCAGGCCCCGGTCCCAGGCCGGTCCTCTGCTCGCCGTGCGCCCCAGCACTAGGGTGGGTGCGCAAACCCCTCAACGTCCGAAGGAGCAGCCATGGCCAGCATCGAGGCCGTCGGCGCCCGCGAGATTCTCGACTCGCGCGGCAACCCCACTGTGGAGGTCGAGGTCGCCCTCGACGACGGCACCATCACCCGCGCCGGCGTCCCGTCCGGGGCGTCCACCGGCGCGTTCGAGGCCGTGGAGCGCCGTGACGGCGACAAGGGCCGTTACCTGGGCAAGGGCGTGGAGGGCGCCGTCTCCGCCGTGATCGACGAGATCGCGCCGGAGCTGATCGGCTACGAGGCCTCCGAGCAGCGCATCGTCGACCAGGCGCTCATCGACCTGGACGGCACGCCCAACAAGGGCAAGCTCGGCGCCAACGCGATCCTCGGCGTCTCGATCGCCGTGGCCAAGGCCGCCGCCGACTCGGCCGACCTGCCGCTGTTCCGCTACCTCGGCGGCCCGAACGCCCACGTGCTGCCGGTGCCGATGATGAACATCCTCAACGGTGGGTCGCACGCCGATTCCAACGTGGACATCCAGGAGTTCATGGTGGCGCCGATCGGCTTCACCACCTACCGCGAGGCCCTGCGCGCGGGCGTCGAGGTGTACCACTCGCTCAAGTCCGTGCTCAAGGGCAAGGGCCTGTCGACCGGCCTCGGCGACGAGGGCGGCTTCGCGCCGAACCTGCCGTCGAACCGCGACGCGCTGGACCTGATCGTCTCCGCCATCGAGAAGGCCGGCTACGTGCCCGGCAAGGAAGTGGCGCTGGCGCTCGACGTCGCCTCGACCGAGTTCTTCAAGGACGGCGCGTACGCGTTCGAGGGCAAGCAGCTCTCCGGCGCGGAGATGATCTCGTACTACGAGAAGCTCATCGCGGACTACCCGCTGGTCTCGATCGAGGACCCGCTGTCCGAGGACGAGTGGAGCGACTGGGCCGCCCTCGTCGCGGCCGTCGGCGACAAGGTGCAGCTGGTGGGCGACGACCTGTTCGTCACCAACCCGGAGCGCCTGGCCCGCGGCATCGAGCTGAAGGCCGCCAACGCCCTGCTGGTGAAGCTCAACCAGATCGGCACCGTCACCGAGACGCTCGACGCGATCGAGCTGGCGCACCGCGCCGGGTTCCGCACCATGACGTCGCACCGCTCCGGTGAGACCGAGGACACGACGATCGCCGACCTGTCCGTGGCGTCCAACGCCGGCCAGATCAAGACCGGCGCCCCGGCGCGCGGCGAGCGCATCAACAAGTACAACCAGCTGCTGCGCATCGAGGAGGAGCTGGACGACGCGGCGGTCTACGCCGGCCGTTCGTCGTTCCCCCGCTTCAAGGGCTGACGAGGGGCGCCCGCTCGCCGGGCGCCCCCTCCCTTCCCCCCACAACGTGCGCGCCCGGGGGGGGGGGGGGCCCCCCCTGCGCGGG
>JAEXPS010000194.1 GCA_023438885.1 Actinomycetes bacterium | reverse complement strand
GCCGTCGGCCCCCTTCGGCACGCCTCCGTCAGACCCGACGACGGCGTACCCGCCGCCCGCGGCCCCGCCGCAGGCGCCTCCCGAGCCCCCGCGCTGACCTGCGCTTACCCGAGGCACCCGGGCGGTTTCAGCCGTCCACAGCCCGGGGACCCGTTGCGTCGACCCCCGTGAGCTGGCCGGCCGCACTGCCCCGCGGCCATGGCAGCGGACTCTTCGTGGCTGTCCGGTGTCTCGGTGGCCATAATGAGGAGACGGAAAGTGGCGACAAGCGGGGTGGGTCACGTGGACGTCGGGATCAAGGACCTGAGGGACGGGCTCAGCAAGCACCTCGATGCCGTCCGCGAGGGGCACACGATCACGGTCACCGACCACGGGCGCCCGATCGCACGCATCGTTCCCCTCGGCGTGCCGACGGCGTTCGAACGGTTGGTCGCCGAGGGCAGGATCAGCCCGGCCGCCCGGCCCAAGCGACCCAGCCGCGAGCCGGTCGAGGCAGGCTTCACAGCCACCGAGTTCGTCGACGAGCAGCGCGGCTAGCCGTGCTCGCCTACTTCGACACCTCCGCACTGGTTCCGCTGCTCGTCGCCGAATCTACGTCGGGCGAGTGTCGCCGTGCCTGGGACGCCGCCGACACGGTCCTCGCCACCAGGCTGGCGTACGTCGAGGCGGCCGCCGCGCTGGCCAGAGCCGAGCGGGCGGGAACCCGACGCCAGGTCGATGCGGCTCTCGACCTCCTGGACGAGCTCTGGCCCGAGATCCGTGTCATCGAGATCGACGAGTCCCTCGTCCGAACGGCCGCCGGCTACGCCCGGCGGTTCGGCCTGCGGGGCTACGACGCCGTGCATTGCGCCGCCGCGGCACTGCTGGCGGGCCCGACGACCGTCGCGGTGAGCGGGGATCGCCAGATGCTCGCGGCGTGGTCCGAGCTCGGCGTGCTGACCCTCGATCCCGGTCGGGACCCCTGACCGGTCCCCGGGGCGATCGACCGCTCCACCGGCGCCGACGTCAGTGGTCGTCCCAGGTGGCGGCGAGGTCCTCCAGCTCGGCGCGGTGCGGGCCGACGACCTCGCGCAGCACCTCCTCGTTGATCTGGCGCATCACCGCCTGGACGGGCGCGTTGCACCGGTACTGGGCCACCGCCATCTCGCGCTCCCAGGTCTGGAACCGCGCCAGCTCGTCCTCGTCGGGCGCGCCGCCGGCCGTCAGCTCCACCCAGGCCTGCCACACCTGGTCGTAGGCACCCCAACCGGCGAACAGGCTGAACGTGTGCTCGCCGTAGCCCACCTGGACCCCGTCCGGCGTGGGGTCGAAGTCGGTGGCGCCGGCGGCGACGGCGCAGTCCTCGAGCGCCAGCGCCGCGTCGGCCATCCGCGGATCCGTCTCCAGCCGCTCGTAGTAGGTGACCGTCGACTTCTCCTCGAGCTCGGCGACGAGCGGCGGGACCGGGCGAGCGCTCGTCGGGGCCGCCACCTGTTCGCTGGCCACCAGCATGCAGCCGAGGTCGTCGGGATCATGGCTGCCGCGGTTGGACTCGTCGACCGGCCTTCCGAGCAGCGCCTCCTCGTACGCCCGCCGGCCTGGCTCCGAGAGCGATGCGACGTACTCCTCGTTGGGGTCGACGAGCTCGTCGGTGGGAGCGAGGTCCTCCGGCGGCGGCTCGATGCTGATGCCGAAGCCGCGGGTGGCGTAGTACTCCTCGTCGACGGGCGGTGACGCGGTCCCGGACGACGCATCGGCCGGGATCACCGGGATGTACTCGAAGCCCTTGTCGTGCATGCACCGGGCGACGCCCTCCTGGGCGCGTCGCACCAGCTCTGCCTCGTCGTCCTCCGCCGACGTCCGGAAGTGGTCGAGCAGCGCCTCCTCCGGCAACGGCTCGACGGTCGGCGCCGGCGCCTCCGGAGCGCCCGACGAGCGCTCGTCGGGGGGCACGCCGCCGGTGCATCCGGCCACGAGCACCCCGATCACCGCGACCAGCGCGGCCCCCCGCCTCATACGGGGAACCTAGCCGCGGTTCCCCCGATGAAGAACGGACTTCAGGTCGACAACGAACAGGCCGCGTCGATCGTCGGGGGCAGCGACGGCCGCGCCCACCGGCCACCGTGCCGTCCCGGCGCACCGGGCCGGACTCGCGACGTCATCCGCGCAGCGCGGCCATCCAGGCTTCGACGGCGTCCGGGTCGCGGGGGAGGGCGGCGCTGAGCACCCGGCAGGCGTCCTGCGTCACCACGATGTCGTCCTCGATGCGCACGCCGATCCCGCGGTACTCCTCGGGGACCATGAGGTCGTCGGCCTTGAAGTAGAGGCCCGGCTCCACGGTGAACACCATGCCCGGCTCGAGGATCCCGTCCAGGTACAGCTCCTGGCGGGCCTGGGCGCAGTCATGGACGTCGATGCCCAGGTGGTGGCTCGTGCCGTGCACCATCCAGCGGCGGTGGTACTGCACGTCGTCGGCCAGCGACTCCGCGGCGCTCACCGGGAGCAGCCCCCACTCGGCCACCCGTGCGGCGATCACTGCCATCGCGGCGGCGTGCACCTCGCGGAACCGGATGCCGGGGCGGATCACCGCGATCGCGGCGTCGGCGGCGTCGAGCACCGCCTGGTAGACGCGCCGCTGCACCTGCGAGAACGTGCCGCTGACCGGCAGCGTGCGCGTGACGTCGGCGGTGTACAGCGAGTCGGCCTCGACGCCGGCGTCCAGCAGCAGCAGGTCGCCCGCGCGCACCGCGCCGTCGTTGTCGGTCCAGTGCAGGGTGGTCGCGTGCTCTCCGGAGGCGGCGATGGTGTGGTACCCGACATCGTTGCCCTCCTGGCGTGCGTGGCCGAGGAACGTGCCTTCCACCACCCGCTCGCCCCGCCGGTGCGCGAGCGCCTCGGGAAGCGCCCGGGCCACCTTCTCGAAGCCGGCGATCGTCGTGTCCACCGCGAGCTGCATCTGCTCGACCTCGTGGGCGTCCTTGACCAGCCGCAGCTCGCTCAGGGCCTCGGCCAGCGCCTCGTCGGCCCGCCCGGCCGCCTCGTCGGCCCGGATCTGCTCGACGATCTCGTCGACCGCCTCGTCGACCCCGGCCACGACGAGCACCCGCACGCCGTCCGGGCCGACGTCCTTCGCCAACGCGTCGCGCAGCTCGTCGAGGTGGGCGGTGTCGATGCCGGTCAGCGCGGCGATGTCGTCGAGTGCGGGCCGGGCCCCCACCCAGAACTCGCCGTGCGCGGAGTCGGCGAAGAACTCGGACGTGTCGCGGCCGGCCGGTGGGTTGAGGTACAGCACGGCGTGGTGCCCGCCGTCCTGCGTCGGGTGCAGCACCAGCACCGCCTCGGGCTCCTGCTCCATGCCGAGCCCGGTCAGGTGGGCGAACGCCGCATGCGGGCGGAACCGGAAGTCCGTGTCGTTGGAGCGCACCTTCGGGCGCCCGGCGGGCACGACGAGCCGCTGGCCGGGGAACCGAGCACCGATGCGCTCGCGCCGGGCGGCGGCGAAGTCGGCCACCGGCGCCCGGGTGAACCCGAGCGAGGGCCGCGGCGCCCAGCCGGACGTCACGAAGTCGAGGAACCGCTTCGAGTCGGGGCGCAGCGTGCGGTTGGAGCCGCGGGCCTGCAGGGGCTGGGTGGTCTCGGGAGACTCGGTCACCGCGCCATCCTGCCACTGGCCCCCGCAGGCTTACCGGGAGTCCTGGCCGCCGGCAGGTGTCCGCCTACAGTGGCTGCGTGCGCATCGACCTGCACACCCACTCCACCGCGTCCGACGGCACCCAGCCGCCCGCGGTGCTGGTCGCCGCGGCAGCGCAGGCCGGGCTGGACGTCGTCGCGCTGACCGACCACGACACCACGGCCGGCTGGGACGAGGCGGCCGCCGCGGCGCGGCAGGTCGGCATCGCACTGGTGCGGGGCTCGGAGGTCTCGGCGCGGTCGGGCGGCGTGTCCGTGCACCTGCTCTCCTACCTCCAGGACCCGGCTCACCCCGCGCTGGCCGACGAGTTCGCCCGCGTGGTCGACGCACGGCTACACCGTGCGGAGCGGATCGTCACCGCCCTGGCGGCGGACGTGCCGATCACGTGGGAGCAGGTGCTGGCGCAGGCCGGCGGGGCGGCGGCGGTGGGGCGTCCGCACATCGCCGACGTGCTGGTGACCAACGGCGTGGTGCGCGACCGTGACGAGGCGTTCGCGACCCTGCTGCGCAACGGCTCCCGGTACTACGTGCCGCACTACGCGCCGGACGCGGTCGCGGCCGTGCGGGCGATCCGTGCGGCCGGGGGGGTGCCGGTGTTCGCACATCCTGGCGCGGACGGGCGCGGGCGCATCGTCCCGGACTCCGTGTTCGACGAGCTCGCGGACGCCGGCCTCGCGGGCCTCGAGGTGCACCACCGCGACCACGACGAGGCCCAGCGCGCCCGGCTCTCGGCGATCGCGGAGCGGCTCGGCCTGCTGGTCACCGGGTCGAGCGACTACCACGGTGCGGGAAAGCTCAACAGGTTGGGCGAGAATGTGACGGCGCCGGAGGTCCTGGCGGAGATCGAGGAGCAAGGAGCTGTCGGGGTGGTCAGGCGGTAATGGACTGGCAGCTGCTCATCTCCGTGTTCGTCACCCTCTTCGTCATCATGGATCCGCCGGGCACGGTGCCGCTGTTCCTGGCGCTGACCCGGCCGATGTCGCCGACTCAGCGCAAGCGCGCCGCCTGGCAGGCGATCGCGGTGGCGTTCGGGGTCATCGTCGGGTTCGCGCTGTTCGGGCAGTCGCTGCTCTCGTACCTGCACGTGTCGCTGCCGGCGCTGCAGGCCGCGGGCGGCCTGCTGCTGCTCCTCGTCGCGATGCAGCTGCTCACCGGGCAGGCCGACAAGCCGCCGGCCGACGACGTGGCCGCCGGCAACGTGGCGATGGTGCCGCTCGGCACCCCGCTGCTCGCCGGTCCGGGCGCCATCGTCGCCACGATGGTCTACGTCCAGCAGTCCACCGAGCCGTCGGACTGGCTGGCCCTGGCGGTCGCCGTGGTGCTGGTGCACGTGTGCCTCTGGCTGGCGATGCGGTTCGCCTCGGGGGTGCACCGCGTGCTCGGCGACTCGGGCACGCTGCTCGTCAGCCGGATCGCCGGCCTGCTGCTCGCCGCGATCGCCGCTCAGCTGATGGCCGACGCGGTGCTCGCGTTCGCCCGCCAGGTGTAGCGCCGCCGGCCCAGCGCCGCCCCAGCCCCGCTGGCTCAGCCCCCAACACCTTCCCGCGCGCCCACGCGCAAACGCGCGCACCCCCATCCGCCGAGCGCAGAACTCGTGCGCGAGACCGTGGGTTTCGGCCGCCGAAACACACCAGTTGGGTGACGAGTTCTGCGCTGGCGGAAGAAGTCTGCGCTGGCGGAAGAAGTCTGCGGTCGCGGTGGGGTGGGC
>JAEXPS010000066.1 GCA_023438885.1 Actinomycetes bacterium | reverse complement strand
GCCCACCGCGCCGCCGACGACGCCGGTGGCACCCACCGCCGCGCCGTCGTCGCACGCCCCGACCGCCGAGCCGACGCCGGAGGCGACGCCGAGCCCGAGCGCGACCCCGGACCCGGTGCAGCCGCAGCCGGACGGCACGGTGCTCGTGGTGGGCGACGCGGTGCTCACCCGCTACGGCACGCTCCAGCTGGCGGTGACGTTCGCGGGCCGCGACATTGTCGCGGTGGACGTGCTGAGCGCTCCCGGCGGGGACTCCAACAGCAGCATGATCAGTGAGGCGGCGCTGCCGCTGCTGACGCGCAGCGCGATCGAACGCGACTCGGCGCAGATCGTCGCCGTCTCGGGCGCCACCTACACCTCCACGGGCTACCAGGCCTCCCTGCAGTCGGCGATCGACGCCCTGGGCTGAGCCGTGCGCCGCGTCGAGGAGGTGATGGGCACGGTGGTGTCCGTCGACGTGCGGCATGCGGCGGCCTCGGTCGCGGAGCCCGCGCTGGACGCAGCCTTCGCCCTGCTGCGTGCGGCCGACGAGCGGTTCAGCCCGTTCCGCGAGGACAGCGAGCTGTCGCGGCTCGACCGTGGACAGGTCGCGCCGGACGAGGTGTCGGGCCAGATGCGCGAGGTGCTGGCGATCGCCGAGCGGGCGCGCGTGGACTCCGGCGGCGTGTTCGACATCCGCACGCCGGAGGGCCGGCTGGATGCGAACGGCGTGGTCAAGGGCTGGGCGGCCCAGCGGGCGGCGGACCTTCTGGTGGCCGCCGGCGTGGTCGACTTCTGCCTGAACGCGGGCGGCGACGTGGTGGTGCACGGCGAGCCGGAACCGGGGGAGCCGTGGCGCGTGGCGATCCAGGACCCGCGTGACCCGGCAGCGGTGCTGGCGGTGCTCGACCTGCGCGACGGCGCTGTGGCGACCTCCGGCACGTACCAGCGCGGAGCGCATGTGTGGGACGGGCGCACCGGCTCCCGGGACCTGCCGCTGCTGGCGGCGACCGTGGTCGCCGCCGACCTGACGACGGCGGACGTGCTGGCCACGACGGTCCTGGCGATGGGCCCGCCGGGGGCGGACTGGGCCAAGGCGCAGGGCGCCGCCGCCGTGCTCACCGTCCCCTCTGGCCCGCGGCTCGCCGCCGGCTAGCCCAGAAGCGTGCCCTCCGCCGCTGCGCCCGGCTCCGGATCGGGCAGGCGCCGCATCCGCACGGCGTTGAGCGCGCCGAGCCCTGCCGCGAGGACGGGGATCAGCAGTGCGACCTGAAGGGCGGTGTGCCGCGCCTCGGTGTTGATCCGGATGACCTCCGCCGAGGCTTCTGCCGGCTCGTCGGCCAGGAGCTCCGCAAGCCCTGTGTTCGACAGCAGCTGGGCGTCGTCCTGGAGCACGGTCGCGACCCTCTCCTGCTGGTCCGAGGTGAGCACGGTGCTCGACTGAGCCAGCGACGTGAAGCTCGCCGCGAGCGTCGCGAGCATGATCGCCCCCGCGAACGCGAGGCCGAACGAGAGGCCGAACGACCCGGCCGCCGAGTTGACGCCCGCCGCCTCGCTCACCCGCTCGTCGGAGATCGGCGAGAGCGTGTAGTTGTTGAGCTGCGACACCAGCAGGCCCAGGCCGCAGCCGGCGACGATCAGGGGGATCGTCAGGTACCAGCCCGAGTCGGCGATCGGCACGAGCGGCACGATGGCGATCAGGCCCGCGGCCGCCATGGCGAACCCGACGAGGACGAGGTTGGCCGGCCGCCCCTTCGCGCGCCGGCCGGCGAGCAGTGCGACGACGAACATGCTCAGTGAGAGCGGCGCGATCGACAGACCCGCCTGCAGCGCGTTGTACTCCAGCACCATCTGCAGGTACAGCGGCAGCACGATCATCGTGCCGCCCAGCGCGACCTGCTGGAGGAGCTGGCCGCTGACGCCGGTGCGGAACGGCTTCGACGAGAACAGCGCGGGGTCCAGGAGCACCGGCCTGCCGCGGCTCTTGCGCGTCCGGAGCCACCACACGAGCCCGCCGAGTGCGGCCAGGCCGAGCCCGATGAGCAGGCCGACGTAACCGCCGCCCTCCTGCCACACCAGGATCCCGAGCACGACACCGCCCATGCCGATCACCGAGAGGCCCGCCCCCACGAGGTCGACGGAGCGGTCGCCGGTGTACGCGACGTCCTTCACGAGCCCGATCCCGAGCAGCACGACCGCGATGACCACGGCCTCGAGCGCGAACCCGACCCGCCATGACAGGAAGGTCGTGATGAAGCCGCCGAGGAGCGGTCCCACGGCCGCCGCGATGGCGGCGGAGGCGCCGACGAGCGCGTAGACGCGCTTCTGGTGCGCACCGGTGAAGTTGCCGTGGATCAGCGACTGCATGGAGGGCAGGAGGAGCGACGCCCCGATCCCGCCGATCAGCGCCCAGAACACGATGACGGCGGTGATGCTCTGGGCCAGGGTCATCGCCACCGCACCGACCGCGTAGCCGAGCAGACCCAGCACGTACGCGAGCTTGCGGCCGACGAGGTCCCCGGCCTTGCCGCCGATGAGGATGAAGGCCGCCGACACCAGTGCCTCGAGCGCGATCGCGCCCTGCACGGCGCTCGCCGTGGTGCCCAGGTCGCGCACGACGGCCGAGATCGAGACGTTCATGAGCGAGGTGTCGACCACGAGCACGAACATCGCCATGGCGAGGAGGATGGCGAGGCGCCCGTTGAACCTCGACGTGCGGTCAGCAGTCATCCTCGGAACCAACCACGGCGCGCCGTCCGCGGGCCTCATGCTCGGCGGGCGAGGGACTGCGCAACTCCCAGGGAACTGGCAGGCAGTACCGAGGGGCCGCCGAGGAAGCGGGTCGAGCCTCGCTCGCATGACGACCAGACGCGCCCCGGTCCGCTCTCTGATCGTCACGGCGTGCCTGGCCGTCACCTGGTTCTGGTGGGCCGGCACACCGGCCTCCGTCGGTGCGGCCCCGGGCACGGCCCTCGTCGCAGCCGCCGAGCTCCTCGGCCTGCTCGCGTCCGTGCTCGTCTGCGCGCAGCTGCTGCTCGTCGCGCGCGTGCCGTGGTTCGAGCGGGCCGTGGGCCTGGACCGCCTCGTGGCATGGCACCGCACCCTCGGCACCACGGTGGTGCTGCTCGTCGTGGTCCACGTCGCGGGGATGATCGCCGGGGAGGCGCTGGTCGGCAACGCCACGCCGTGGGCGGCGCTCGGCACGCTCCTGGCGACCACCGACGACCTGTGGTGGGCCCTCGCCGGAACGGCGGTCTTCCTCACCGCGGGGCTGGCGAGCGCGCGGTTGCTGCGCCGCCGGCTGAGCTACGAGTGGTGGTACGCCCTGCACCTGGCGCTCTACGGGGGCGTCTTCGCCGCCTTCCTGCATCAGATCAGTGCTGGTGCGCACTTCGCCGGCGTCCCCGTGGCGCGGGCGGCGTGGATCGCGCTCTACGGCCTGACGGCCGCAGCGGTGATCTGGTGGCGCGTGGCGCTCCCGGTGGCGCGCCAGGCCCGGATGCGGGTTCGCCTGGCGGCGGTGGTCGACGAGGCGGAGGGCACCGCCAGCATCTGGCTGCGCGGCCGGGGACTCGGCTCGCTGGCGGCACGGGCGGGCCAGTTCTTCCTGGTCCGGTTCCTGGCGCCCGGCCACGTGTTCACGGCGCACCCCTACTCGCTCTCCGCCGTTCCTGACGGCGAGCACCTGCGGTTCACGGTCGGCGCGCTCGGTGACCACTCCGCCGCGGTGCGCCGGCTGCGGCCCGGCACGCCGGTGCTGCTCGAGGGCCCGTTCGGCCGGATGACCGCGCAGCGTGCCCGGTCCTGGCGCGTGCTGCTCGTCGCGGGTGGCGCGGGCATCGGCCCGGTGCGCGCACTGGCCGAGGACCTCGTCGCCGGCGGGCGAGACGTGGTGGTGCTGCACCGCGCGCACGACGCCGGCCGCCTCGCCTTGGCGCGCGAGTTCCCGGACGGCCCGCTGCTGCACTACCTGCCGGTGCCGGGCCGCCGCCGCGACCTCGGCTACGACCCGCTGTCGCCGGCCGGGCTCGCCGGGTTGGTCGCGGACGTGCGTCAGCGCGACGTCTTCGTCTGCGGTCCGCCGGCGATGGTGGACGCCGTCGCCGCGGCCGTCCGCGCGCTCGGTGTCCCGAGGGCGTCCGTCCACACCGAGGAGCTGAGCCTGGCATGAGCACCAGACCGTGGCGGGGAACCCTGATCTTCGCCGGGACGGTCGCGGCGGTGGCCGCGACGGCCGTCACCCGGTTCGCGGGTGCGGAGCCCGCCGCGCCGGCCGGCGCCCCGGACATGGCGCACGGCACGACGAGCGGAGTTCCGGCCTCGTCGAACGCGCCGACCCAGCCGGCGGCGGATCCCACAGGCCGGCCGACCCAGCCGGCGGCCGCGGTGACGATCGTGGGGAGCGAGGTGCAGACGCGCTACGGACCGCTGCAGCTCTCGGTGACCTTCGAGGGATCGGACATCACAGCGGTCGAGGCCTTGGAGGCGCCGTCGTTCCACGGTGAGAGCGTGCAGATCAACGCGTACGCGATCCCGGTGCTCAACGCCGAGGCCGTGGCGGCCGACTCCGCCCGGATCGACGCGGTGTCCGGCGCGACGATCACCACACGCGCGTACCTGGAGTCGCTCCAGGCGGCGATCGACCAGCGCGGCTGAGCCGAGGGGAACGGAGTCTCCCGGAGTGGTAGGTCCGGGCCCGGCGGGTTAGCGTCGAGTGATCTCGTTCACTCGGGAGGCTGACCATGACCGCACTGATGGATCTGCCCACCGTCACGGAGTGCACGGTCGCGGGGTGCTCGTACAACGACCACTCGGCCTGCCACGCGGGCGCCGTGACGATCACCGCCACCTCGGCCGACGCGACGTGCGGCACGTTCATCCCGCTCACTCACAAGGGCGGGTTGCCCACGGTCCTCGCCCACGTCGGCGCCTGCCAGCGCGAGGACTGCATCCACAACACGGCGCTCGAGTGCCACGCGCCCTCGGTGCGCGTCGGCTCCGGCCACGACCCGGCCGACTGCCTGACGTTCTCCCCGCGCTGAGGGCACACAGACACACCCCTGGCCGCACCGCGTGGGCCGGCGCGGTCAGGGGTGTCGTGCGCCTACGGGTGCTTGATCAGCTCGACGAACGAACGCACCAGCGCGGCAGCGGGCTCGACGAGCTCGCACTCGCCCGAGACGAGCGCCGGGTCGTTGCGCCGGAAGGCGACGGCGTCGTCCAGACCCGGCACCGGGTCCTCGTCGGCCGCGCCCATGAACGCCGCGAGGAGCGCGCGGGCGCCCAGGGAGTAGTCGCCGCCGGCGTCGACGGCCACCTCCGCGAGGATCAGCTCGGTGAGAGCGACGTCCATCGCCGGTGCCCCTCCGCGGGCGTTCGCCCAGTCGATGAGCACCGGCCCGCGCGGCTCGGTGAGGATCACGTTGCCGGGGTGCAGGTCGAGGTGAACCACCGCGCCGCCGCCCGGCGCCGGGATCGCGTGCAGCCGGTGGTGCAGATCGGCGAGGATGCGGGCGCCGTCGTGCACGGACGTCACGCCCGCGACGAGCGCCTGGAGCAGGGTGGGCCCGTGCAGCCGTTCCAGCAGCAGGTCCGGGCCGCCGAGGTGCCGGGCCGCGGGTGCCGGGAAGCCGTGATCCGTGACGTACCGGATGATGCGCTCCTCGCCCGAGGCGTCCCGGCCCGAGCGGTAGCGGCGCAGCACGTGCTCCTCGGACAGCGCGAAGATGTCCGCGGCCAGACCGGCGGCCAGCAGCGGACCCGGCGGGTCGGGGTCGACCTCCGGCCCGCCCTGCGACGGCACGCCGCCCCCGAGTCCGGCACGCGGCGCGTCGGCGTCCGCGGAGGCCAGTCCTTCCGGCGTCATGGCCTCGACGGTAGGCGCGTCCAGGCCGACACGCCAGGGCTGGGCCAAACTTCTTGCTGACCAGCAACGGAACAATGCACGACGAAGACTTGATCGACTCTTGACCTCGCGCCCGTGCGCGGAGGGCGGTTCTACCCTCGGGGACGCACCAGCCGGCCGAGGAGCCGCACCGCGCCACCGTGCGTGTCGGGCAGGTGCTCCATCCACGCCCGCACCGGCTGGCGCATCGCGACACGCACCTCGACATCGGCGCGCCGCGCCGTGAGGTCGCCGCGCAGCCGGTCGAGCTGGGCCTCGAGATCGTCGCCGGGCCGCACGAGCGCGACGAACATCCCGCCGCCCAGCGTCGCCATCGGGTGCCCGTCGCCGAAGGCCGTCGCGAGGGCGGCTCCGGCGGCGGCCGAACGGGCGGCGCGCAGCATCCCGCTGACCTCACCGGCCGCCACGTCGACCACCACGAGGCGATGGTCGGCGTGCGCGCCGGCCGCGTAGGTCTCGCGGAGCCGGATCTCCAGGTAGGCCCGAGTGGGAAGCCCCGTCTCCGGGTCGTGAGCCGAGCCGGAACCGATCCCCGCGGCCGAGCCGTCCGCCCAGCCCGAGCTCAGGGAGCGGATCGCGGCCAGAGGTGGCACGGCGACTCCGACCGTCCGGTAGAGGCAGGCCAGGTCGTCGATCGCCTCGGCGATACCCACGCCGTCGTAGCCGCGGGCGCGGCCCAGATCCTCCGCGGCGGGGCACGGGTCGCAGTCGTGGAGGAGCGAGGCGACCAGGGCGTCCACGGCCGGGTGGTACCAGTCCGAGGGCCGAAGCCACGCGGACTCCACGCTGGAGGCACGCCAACGGTCGCGAAGGCCCTCAGGCAGGTGGGAGCTCGAGCCGAGGTCGGTCGTCACGACGGATGAGAGGGGCATGCAGCCGGATCGTGACGGCGACCGGCTGCGATTCACCCGCACGGCGGAGTGTGAGACAGTGATGCGCACGAACAGGAGTTTTCGGGGCGAATCGGAGGGCGGGTGGAGCCCACCAGCACCGTCTCTGACTCGCGATCGGACGCCGCACTTCTCGGTGCGGCGCGCACCGGCGACGCGGGTGCCTTCGGCGTGCTCTACGAGCGCCACGCCGGAGCAGCCCTCGTCGTGGCCCGCCAGTACACGTCCGGCCGTCACGAGGCCGAGGACGTCGTCTCCGACTCGTTCGCCGCGGTCTGGTCGGCGCTCCAGCGCGGCTCCGGTCCGAGCGACGCCTTCCGCGCCTACCTGTTCACGGTGGTGCGGCGCTCCGCCGCGGTGCATCGCGACCGCCGGAAGCGGGCCGAACCGACGGACGACGTCGACCTGCTGGAGACCGGCAGCCTCGCCTCGCCGGGTGCCGAGGAGCCAGCGATCGCCGGGTTCGAGCGATCGGTCGTCGCGCGCGCGTTCCGCGGCCTGCCCGAGCGCTGGCAGGCGGTCCTGTGGCACAGCGAGGTCGAGGGCCTGAGCCCGGCGGAGATCGCCCCGCTCCTCGGCCTCTCGGCCAACAGCACCGCGGCGCTGGCCTACCGCGCCCGCGAAGGCCTGCGTCAGGCGTACCTCCAGCAGCACCTCGGTGATCAGCTCGACGAGGGCTGCCGCGCCGTGGCGGGCAAGCTCGGCGGCTACGTGCGCGGCGGGCTCGGCCAGCGGGACACCGTGCAGGTCGAGGCCCACCTCGACGGCTGCGGGGACTGCCGGGCCCTGGTGCTCGAGCTCCGGGACGTCAATCACGGGATGCGTGGCGTCATCGCGCCCCTGGTGCTCGGCGTCGTCGGCCTCGGCGCACTCGACTACGCGCTGCCGACGGG
>JAEXPS010000189.1 GCA_023438885.1 Actinomycetes bacterium | reverse complement strand
CGCTAGCGCGACCACTGGGTCGGACGTTGCGATGGGAACCGCTTCGTCACGGCCGTGGAAAGTGCTGTCCCAGCGTGACTTTGCTCGGACGTTACTGCTGGTTGGGGCGCCATCGAAACGATTCGACACGGAGCGGTTGCGGGTCTAGCCTCCTGCGACAGGGGCACCGAGCCTCGGTGCACCCGAACGCATCCGAACGCACCCGAACCGCGCACCTCCGCACCCGCCCCGCCGCGCGCGAGTCCGAACCACAGAACCAGTCCCGCCGCCCGGAGTCCTCGACCCCCGTCATGACCAGAAACCTCACCTCCGGGCCGCCGACCCGCCTGATCGTCCTGTTCACGCTGCCGCTGCTGGTCGGCACGCTGTTCCAGCAGCTCTACGCGTTCACCGACGCCGCGGTCGTCGGCCGCATGATCGGCGTCGACGCCCTGGCGGCCGTCGGGGCCTGCGGCAGCCTGCAGTTCCTGCTGATCGGCTTCACGTGGGGGGCGTCCGGCGGGCTGGCGATCCCGACCGCCCGGCACTTCGGCGCCGGCGACATGCCTGCCATGCGCCGCAGCGTCGCGGCGGGCGCGCTGATCTCGGTGGCGGTGGCCGCGGTGGTCTCCGTCGTCGGCCTGGTGTACGGCCCGGCGCTGCTGCGGCTGCTCCACACGCCGCCCGAGCTGATGGCGGACGCCTCCACGTTCCTGCAGGTGACCTTCCTCGGCGCCTCCGCGACCGTGGCCTTCAACTTCCTCGCCGCCACCATCCGCGCACTCGGCGACAGCCGCACGCCGCTGGTCTTCCTCGTCATCTCGTGCGTGCTCAACGCCGGGCTGGTCGCGCTGTTCATCGGCGTGCTGCACCTGGGCGTCGGCGGCGCGGCACTGGCGACCGTGCTGGCCCAGCTGGTCTCGGTGGGGCTCTGCCTCGCGCTCGTCGCGCGCCGCATGCCGGAGCTGCACCTGCGCCGCGAGGACTTCCGCCTGACCCGGGCCGAGGTCGGCGAGCCGGCGAAGCTCGGCATCACCATGGGCTTCCAGATGTCCGTGATCGCCGTCGGTTCCCTGATGCTGCAGTACGGCACCAACGGGTTGGGCGCGGACGCCGTCGCCGCGTTCACCTCCGCCGCCCGCATCGACCAGCTCGCCGCGGCCCCGCTCAACTCCTTCGGCCTGGCGATGGCGACCTACGTGGCGCAGAACCGCGGCGCCCGGCAGTGGCGCCGCATCCGCGTCGGCACGTTCCGGATCAGCCTCGTCGCGATGGGCGTCGCCGTCGTGCTCGGCCTCGTCAACATCACGCTCGGCGAACCGATCACGCGCCTGTTCGTCGGCGACGGCGAGGAGCAGGTGGTCGCCTGGTCGCACCAGTACCTGGTGGTCCAGGGCTCGCTCTACGTGATCCTCGCCCTCGTCTTCGTGGTGCGGAACGCGATCCAGGGGCTCGGGGCCACGGGCGTGCCGACCATCGCCGGCTTCCTCGAGCTGGCGATGCGCGGCACGGCGGGCCTGGTGCTGATCGACCACCTCGGGTTTCTCGGCGTCTCGCTCGCGGCGCCTCTCGCGTGGGTCGGGGCGCTGGTGCCGCTCTCGATCGCCTGGTTCGTCCGCCGCCGACACCTGATCGAGGCGGAGCGGCTCGAGGCGGAGAAGGCCGAGCGGCTCGAGGCAGGGACGGCCGAGGCGCACGCCACGCCGCCCGAGAACGCGGCCGACGAGGAGCACCCGCTCGCCTACGCGACCGCCTGACGCGACCGCCTCACGCAGAGCGGTCAGGCGCAGAGCGGTCAGGTCAGCCCAGCAGCGCGAGCAGGTTCTGCACGGCCTCGCGCCCCGCACGGTTCGCGCCGATCGTCGAGGCGCTGGGACCGTAGCCGACGAGCTGCACCCGCGGGTCCGAGACCACCTGCGTGCCCGCCATGACGATGCCCCCGCCGGCCGTCCGCAGCCCCAGCGGAGCCAGGTGGTCCAGGGCCGCGCGGAACCCGGTGGCCCACAGGATCGTCCGCGCCGGGACCAGCTCCGGGCCGTCGACCCATCCGGGTGCCGGCGGCCCTGGCGGGAACACCACCCCGTCCGGCACGATCCGCTCGAACGCCGGCCGGGCCCGCAGCACGCCGGACGCGATGCCTGCGCGGTAGGCCTCGGTCAGCGGAAGGCCGGTGGCCGAGACGACCGACGCCGGCGGCTGTCCCGCCTCGGTCAGCGCGGCGACCTTCGCCACCGAGTCGCGGCCGTACTCCGGCGTGAACTCGGCGTCGACCCATTCCGGCGGTCGGCGGGTGACCCACGTGGTCGGCGTCAGCGCGGCGAGCAGCAGCAGGATCTGCACCGCGGACGTGCCACCGCCCACCACCACCACGGGACCGTCCGCGAGCTCCTGGGGGTCGCGGAAGTCATGGACGTGCAGCTGGCGGCCGCGGAAGGTCCATTGCCCGGGGTAGGCGGGCCAGAACGGCTTGCTCCACGTGCCCGAGGCGTTGACGAGCCCGCGCGCCCGCCAGATCACCTCGACGTCGGGATGCGTCACATGGTGCGTGGCCACCAGCAGCCGGCCCGTGCCGTCGTCGGTCACCCGGTCCGCGCGCACCGGACGCTGGACCGCGAGCTGGAAGGCCTCCTCGTACTGCGAGAAGTACTCCGGCACCGCCTCCGCCGCGGGACGCCCGTCCTCGTTGAACGGGAGCGACATGCCCGGCAGGTCGTGGACGCGGTGCGCGGCGCCCATGGTCAGCGCGGGCCAGCGGTGCTGCCACGCGCCGCCGGGGCGCGCGTTCTCGTCGAGCACGACGAAGGTGCGTTCCGCCGTCTCCCAGCCGCGCGCGCCGACGGCGACGAACCCCGCCTTGCGCAGGTGGTGCCCGGCCGAGAGCCCGGCCTGCCCGGCACCGATGACCACCACGTCCACGTCGACCATCGGCGGGCCGCTGGACGCCGCGAACGCGGCGGCGTCACGGCGCTCCCGCCGCGTGCGCGCGCCCGGCGCTGGGCCGGGCGTGGTGGCGGTAGAGGGCTGGACATCCATGACGCGTCCACGGTAGTCCACGCCGACGAAGCCCTTGCGGCCCGGAAGGCCTGGCGAGGGGGCTGGCCCGCACGCCCTGTGGTGGGATCTGGGCATGGACGTGCGTGCGCTGGACGGACCGTTGTCCCTGGCCGTGCGCGCGGCGGTGCGAGGACTCGCGGGCCGGGCGGCGGAGGCGGACGGCGTCGCGCCGCTCGACGAAGCCGCCCTCCTGGCGCTCGACGAGCCCACCCGCGGCACGCCCGAGGGTCCGACACCCCCGGTGCACCTCGTGGCCCTCTCGACGTCCCTTGCCTCCGACCCGGTGGCTGCCGTCGCCACGAACCCGGACGTCCCGGCTTCGGTGGGTGCACTCGTCGGGTACGCGCAGGTGGACCTCGGCGGCCAGAGGCCGACCGCGCAGCTCGTCGTCGACCCCACGGCCCGGCGGCGCGGGGCCGGCCGCGCGCTGCTCGACGCAGCGACGGCAGTGGCGGCGACAGCGGAACAGGAGACGGCGGCGCCGACCGCGCGGGGAGCCGCGGAGCGCACCCTCGACGTGTGGGCGCACGGCAACCTGCCCGCCGCACGGGCGCTGGCTGCGAGCGCCGGCTTCGTCCCCGTCCACGAGCTCTGGCGGATGAGCCTGGACCTGCGCGCACGGCAGGCGGCGACGGCGACGGCCGCAAGTGCCCCGTCCGGGGCGACGAGTCCCACGGCGATGCCGCCCGTGCTGCGACCCTTCCGGCCCGGGCACGACGAGGCAGCGTGGCTGGACGTCAACGCACGCGCCTTCGTCGGCCACCCCGAGCAGGGGCGCTGGACCGAGCGCGACCTCGCGGCCCGTGAACGGGAGCCCTGGTTCGACCCCCGTGGCTTCCTGCTGGCCGAGCGCCCGGACGGCAGCCTCGCCGGGTTCGTCTGGACCAAGGTGCACCCGGCGGGCGAGCTCGCCGACGAGCCCGTGGGCGAGATCTACGTGCTCGGGGTCGATCCCTCGGCCCAGGGTTCGGGGCTCGGACGAGCGCTGACCGCAGCGGGGTTGGACCACCTGGCCGGGCGCGGCCTGGCGACCGCCGTGCTCTGGGTCGCGGGGGACAACGCTGCCGCCATCCGCACCTACCGGCGCGCCGGATTCGTCCGCGCGGCGCTGGACGTGCGGTACGCGCTGCGGGAGACGCAGCCCTAGTTGGCGTCGGGCTCCGGCTCGACCGCGACATGCGCGTAGTGCCGGCCCAGGTGGCGGAACAGGTCCAGCGTCGTCGAGATCGCGCACCGGACGTGCTGGGCCAGCTGCTCGTCGGTGAGGCCGTGCTCGTAGTCGACGGTGACCTCGCCGCGCACGACGAGCTCGTCGTCGACCTCCTGCACCACCGCCTTGGGCCAGAGCTTGCGGGTGTTCCAGTCGGAGACCAGGTCCAGCACGCGCGGCCGCTCCGCTGCGGGCAGACGCTCACGCCAGACCCCCCGCACCTGGAGGATCTCCTTCTTCTGCCCGGCGATGAGGAAGTAGAAGACGTTGTTCTCCCAGAAGCCGCCCAGGTCCCCGTCGGAGTCGACGAACGAGGACCACTCCTTCGCCTGGAGCGAGGCCGCGACGCGGTCCCTGGTCAGCGGCTCGAGCGGCGTGCGCGGCGCCGCGTCCTTCGTGAACACGCTCATGACTGTCCCTGTTCTGCGCGCGCCGCGGCGGCCTCGTCGGGGAAGTGCTCGTCCAGGTGGTCGAACAGCTGCACGCCGGTGCTGATGGCGCACTCGAGGTGCTGGAGGATCTGCTCGTCGGTGACGCCGAACTCGTAGTCGACCGCGTGCTCGGAGTGCACGCGCACCTCGCCGTCGTCGGTCACCCGGACGATGCCCTTGGGCCACATCCTCTCGAGGTGCCAGCCGTTGACGAGCTCGGTCAGCCGGTCCTTGGCGTCCGGGGCCACCTTCCGGCCCCAGGTGCCGCGCACGTAGAGGATCTCCTTGGCGGGGCCCTCGCGGAAGAAGTAGAACCAGTGGCCGTCCCACCAGCCGCCGATGTCGCCGTCGGAGTCGACGTCGTACTTCCACTCCCGGCGATCGAGGACGGCGAGGATGCGCTCGTGGCTCAGCGGGAGCGGCGTGGGCGCGGACTGCTCCTTGGCGAACAAGGCCATGGGGAACCCCAGACGGGTCGGGGACGGGACCTGACACCCCGGAGGGCGGCACCACCGATCCTGCCGTGCGAAGGGCCTGGCCCGGAGCCGGATCGCGGCTGTGCCACGGCCTCTGGTGGGAGTCGGAACTCCGAGTACCACGTACCGGGCGGGCACGCCACGGACTTCCTGGCACCGTCGCTCGTCGGGCCCACGCGCCGCTGACCAGGCGACGACGGGACGGCGACGGGATGAGGTTGCCCGAGGGTGCCACGATGGGGGCATGACCGAGGCCTCGACCCTGCGGCCCACGCTGGCTGCGAGCATCGCGGAGCACCTGGACACCGAGCAGGTGACCGCCCCCGCCCTCGCGCTGGCGCCGCTGCCGGACGACCGCTTCCTCGACCGCGAGCTGTCCTGGCTGGCGTTCAACCAGCGGGTCCTGGAGCTCGCCGAGGACCCGACCGTGCCGCTGCTCGAGCGGGTGCGTTTCCTCGCGATCTTCGCGTCGAACCTCGACGAGTTCTTCATGGTGCGGGTGGCCGGCCTCAAGCGCCGCATCGCCACCGGCATCGCCCTCACAGCCGCTTCCGGCCTGTCGCCCCGGCAGGTGCTGGAGGCGATCAGCGAGCGGTCGCACCAGCTGATGACGCGCGCCGCTCGGGCGTTCGTCGACGACGTCCAGCCCGCCCTGGCCCACCAGGGCGTGACGATCGTGCGCTGGAACGACCTGGGCGACGCCGAGCAGGACCGCCTGCACAAGTACTTCCGGCGTCAGATCTTCCCGGTGCTCACGCCGCTGGCCGTCGACCCGGCGCACCCCTTCCCGTACATCTCGGGACTGTCGCTCAACCTGGCCGTCTCGGTGATCAACCCGACCAGCGGCAAGGAGCACTTCGCCCGCGTCAAGGTGCCGCCGCTACTGCCGCGGTACGTCGCGGTCTCGGCCACCGGCCGGCCCGGCGCGCCGGACGGGTCCAGCGGCGAGGGCACCAGCTTCGTGCCCGTCGAGGACGTCATCGCCCAGCACCTGGACTACCTGTTCCCCGGCATGGAGGTCCAGGAGTTCCACACGTTCCGCGTCACCCGCAACGAGGACGTCGAGGTCGAGGAGGACGACGCGGAGAACCTGCTCCAGGCGATGGAGAAGGAGCTGCTGCGACGCCGCTTCGGCCCGCCGGTGCGCCTCGAGGTCGCCGAGGGCATCAGCCCCAGGGTCCGCAAGCTCCTGGTCCGGGAGCTCGGCATGTCCGACGAAGACGTCTACGAGCTGCCGGCGCCGCTGGACGCCACCGGCCTCAACGTCGTCGCCGACCTGGACCGGCCGGAGCTGCACTACCCGACCTTCGTGCCCACCACCCACCGGCACCTCGCCGAGGTGGAGTCGGCGATGCCGACCGACATCTTCGCCGCCATCCGGACGCGCGACATCCTGCTGCACCACCCGTACGACTCGTTCTCCACCTCGGTCCAGGCGTTCCTGGAGCAGGCCGCCGCCGACCCGCAGGTGCTGGCGATCAAGCAGACGCTGTACCGCACCTCCGGCGACTCCCCGATCGTCGACGCGCTGATCGACGCCGCGGAGGCCGGCAAGCAGGTGCTGGCGCTGGTGGAGATCAAGGCCCGGTTCGACGAGCAGAACAACATCTCCTGGGCCCGCAAGCTGGAGCAGGCCGGCGTGCACGTGGTCTACGGGATCGTCGGGCTCAAGACGCACTGCAAGCTGTCGCTCGTCGTGCGCCAGGAGAGCGACGGGCTGCGGCGCTACTCCCACGTCGGCACCGGCAACTACCACCCGAAGACCGCGCGGCTGTACACGGACCTGGGCCTGCTGACGGCCGACCCGGAGGTGGGCCAGGACCTCACCCGGCTGTTCAACCAGCTGTCGGGCTACGCGCCGAAGTCGCGGTTCCACCGGCTGCTCGTCGCGCCGCGCTCGGTGCGGTCCGGGCTGATCGAGCGGATCGACCGGGAGGCGGCCGCTGCGCGCGCCGGCCGGCCGTCGTGGATCAAGATCAAGGTCAACTCGATGGTCGACGAGGCCACGATCGACGCCCTCTACCGCGCCTCCCAGGCCGGGGTGCCGATCGACATCAACGTGCGCGGCATCTGCGCGCTGCGACCCGGGGTGCCGGGGCTGTCGGACACCATCCGGGTGCGCTCCAACCTCGGCCGGTTCCTGGAGCACTCGCGGGTGTTCGCCTTCGCCCACGCCGACGGCACGCCGCAGGACGGCTACGACTTCGCCGGGCCGGAGGTGTTCATCGGCTCCGCCGACCTGATGCACCGCAACCTGGACCGGCGCGTCGAGACGTTGGTGCGGGTGGCCGACCCGGACCACATCACCGAGCTGATCGACCTGGTGGACCTGGCGATGGACGACGCGACCTCGTCGTGGCACCTCCGGAGCGACGGCGAGTGGGAACGTCACACCACCGGCCCCGACGGGCCGCTCGCGGACCTGCAGTCGGTGCTGGTGGCACGGCAGCGGCGGCGGCCGGGAATGGGCCGGTGAGCGCCGCCTCTTCGTCGGTCGTCGAGGCGGCGGGCGCGCTGGTGTGGCGGGTGCGCCAGGGCAGGCTCCAGGTCGCACTCGTGCACCGGCCGCGCTACAAGGACTGGTCCTGGCCCAAGGGCAAGCTGGACCCCGGCGAGGACGCGCTGACGGCCGCCGTGCGCGAGGTCGCCGAGGAGATCGGCATCGACGTGGTGCTCGGGATGCCCTTGCCCTCGCTCACCTACCGGCTGCCGGACGGCCGCACCAAGAAGGTCCGATACTGGGCGGCCCAGGTGGCGGGCCGGCTCGAGGCTCCCGCCCTGCGGGCCCGCCCCCCGGTGGCCCCGGCGGGGCGCGACGAGATCGACCACTTCCGCTGGCTCGACGTGGCGGTGGCGGCGCGCAGGCTGACCCGCACCTCCGACCGCGAGCCCCTGGACGCCCTGGTCGCCGCGTACGAGAAGGGCCAGCTGGACACGCGGGCGCTCGTGGTGATGCGGCACGCGGCGGCGCGCAAGCGGTCGCTGTGGGGCGGCACGGAGGACGACCGCCCGCTGACCTCCACCGGTTTGCGCCAGGCGACGCAGCTGGTGCCGATGCTCTCGGCCTTCGGGGTGACCCGGGTGGTGACGAGCCAGTGGCTGAGGTGCGTGTCGACCGTCCAGCCGTACACGGACGCCACGGCGACGGCCCCGGTGATCGAGCCGAGTCTGACCGAGTCGGCGCACGCCGACATCCCGGCCCGCGTGGCGGCCGTGGTGGCGGAGCTGATCGGTGGCGTCGAGGACGCCGTGCTGTGCACCCACCGTCCCGTGCTGCCCACGGTGCTCGACGTCCTGGCCCAGCACTCGCGCCGGGACGTCGCGGACGCCCTGCCGCGCGAGGACCCGTTCCTGCGCACCGCCGAGCTGCTGGTGATCCACGTGGCGACGACGCGGGCCGGCCGCCGTGCAGTGGCGGTGGAGCGCCACCGCCCCGCATGACTACCCCCTCCCCCCACCCGACCGCCCCCTCCCCCCAGGCCCGCCAGCGCGAACGCGAGGTTCGTCGCTCCAGACTCACGGTCGGCACAACAAGGCTCGCGTTCGGGGGTGCGCGTGTGGGTGGCGGAGGGCGTGTCCGTGCGGCCGAGGGGGTGAGCCGTCCACCGCCCCGGCCGACGATCCGTCGTCCACAAGCGCCCGGCAGCTCTCACCGTGCTCCCGGACCGGCCGGCAGGTTCGCGGGAGTGCGGCGGACCGACATCCCACTCTCGCTCCTGGTGGTCGCCAACCGTCAGGCCGGCCTCGTCTCGACCACCCAGTGCGAAGACGCCGGCCTCGACCGTGACCGGCGGCATCGCCTGGTGCGCGACGGACGCGCCGTCGCGGCGACGCGTCGGGTCCTCGACCTCGAGCCCGCCCTCACCGATGAGGACTTCCCGCATGAGCCGAGCCAGGACCGACGACGACGGCGCGCCGCATTCCTGGCACTCCTCGCTCATGGGCCGGACGCGATTGCCGTCGGGCAGTGTGCGCTCGCGCTCCACGGCATCCAAGGGCTGCCGTTGGCGATCCGACCGGAGGTCGCCCTGCCGACCGGTCGCGGCCGCGCCGCACGCGACGGCCTGGTGGTCCGCCGCTTCAGCGGGGACATCCCGACGGTCGCGATCGCCGGGTTCCGCGTGGCAGAGCCGCGGTGGGCGCTGGCCGAGGCGCTGTGCGAGATGACGCGCGACCACGCCGTCGCAGTTCTCGACTCGGCCATCCAGCTCGGCGCCGTGCGGGAGACCGAGCTCTCCGCCATCCGCCGGCTCACCCGCGGACGGCGAGGAGCGGCACGACTTCACGACTGGCGGGCGTTGGTCGACGGGCGCGCACAGTCGCCTCTCGAGACGTTCGCGCGCCTGTGCTGCGTCGACGCCGGTCTCCCGCCCGACGACCTCCAGGTCCCCTTGCGCGACCGGGCCGGCAGGATCGTGGCGCGCGGTGACCTCGGATGGCACCTGAGTGAGCGCCGATGGCTCATCGCCGAGATCGACGGCGCCGGTCCGCACTCCGGCCCTGACGCCCTCTACGAGGATCGGCGCCGCCAGAACGCCGTCGTGGCGACCGGCATGGTGGACATGCTGCGGTTCACGGCGAAGGATCTCGCCGCGTCCGGCTCCTTCGCCGCCACGATTCGCGCGCACCTCGCGCAGGACGCGCTGCGCGCACGGCCCGAGACGGCCCGATAGCCCTTGTTGGTCGTCCGGCAGCGTGCCGAGCGCGAGCCTTGTTGGCCCGGTGGCGCCGAACCCACAACAAGGCTCGCGCTCGAGGCGGCCCCGGCGATGCAGACGGGGAGCGGGGTGGGCCGGCGGCGCGGGTGGGGTCAGGTCAGGAACGGGCGCAGGACGAAGAACAGCACCGCCGCCACGGTCGCGGCGGCTGGGATCGTCAGGATCCATGCGGCGACGATGTTCTTCGCGACGCCCCAGCGCACGGCGGACAGCCGCCGGGTGGCGCCGACGCCCATGATCGCCGAGGTGATGGTGTGCGTGGTCGACACCGGCGCGTGCAGCCCCATCGCCATGAAGTACAGGACGCCGGCGGAGACGGTCTCGGCGACGAAGCCGCGCGCCGGGTCCAGCTCGATGATGCGGCGGCCGAGCGTCCGCATGATGCGCCACCCGCCGGAGTACGTGCCGGCCGAGATCGCACCCGCCGCGGCGAGCTTCACCCAGAGCGGGATGGGGTCACCGGCCGTGGCCCAGCCGCCGGCGACGAGGGCCAGCACGATGACGCCCATGGTCTTCTGCGCGTCCTGGAGGCCGTGGCCGAGCGCCATCGCGGCGGCCGAGACGGTCTGCGCGTAGCGGAAACGGCGCATCGTCTGCAGGGGCCGGGCACGCAGCAGGTGCACCAGCCACAGCACGCCGACCATCGCGGCGAACGCCAGCCCGAACCCGACGGCCGGTGAGATCACCATCGGGATCACCACCTTGTCGACCACGGCGCCCCAGTAGATCGACAGGCCGCCCGCGATCCCGGCTCCCACCAGGCCGCCGATGAGCGAGTGGGTGGACGACGACGGCAGCCCGAGCCACCAGGTGATCAGGTTCCAGACGATCGCACCCAGCAAGGCGCAGAGGATGACGACGAGCGTCAGATGCATCTGCGACTCGGTGTCCTCCGGCAGCTGCACGATGGAGTGCGCGATGGTCTCGGCCACCGACGTGCCGAGGAGCGCGCCGGCGAAGTTCATCACCGCGGCCATGATCAGCGCCGCGCGCGGGGTCAGAGCCCGCGTCGACACGGAGGTGGCGATCGCGTTCGCCGCGTCGTGGAAGCCGTTCGTGTAGTCGAAGCTCAAGGCGAGCGCGATCACGACGACGACGAGCACAGCCTCCACTGCGACTCAGGACTCCTTGACCGCGATCGACTCGACGGTGTTCGCCACGCGCTCGAACGCGTCGGCGGCCGCCTCGAGCTTCTCGACGATCTCCTTGAGCTTCATCAGCAGCTTCGGGTCGTCGATCTCGTCGAACATCTGGGCCAGCAGCTTGCGGTGGGCCTTGTCCGCCTGGTTCTCGAGCCGGTTGACCTCGACCCAGTAGTCCTGCAGGTCGGTCATGGTGCGCAGGCGCGGCATCGCCTCGGCGGTGACCTCGGCGGCGCGCTGGAGGATCTGCACCACGTCCGCGACCCGGGGCGGCAAGGTGTCCACCTTGTAGAGGACGACGAGGTCCGCCGCCTCCTCCATGTAGTCCATGCAGTCGTCGAGCCGCGCGGCGAGCGTGTAGATGTCGTCGCGGTCGAACGGCGTGACGAACGTCTGGTTCAGCCGCTGCATGATCGTGTGGGTCGCATCGTCGGCCAGGTGCTCGGCGTCGGCGAAACGCTTTCCGATCTCCTTGCGGGCCGGCCGGTCCGCCCCGAGCAGCTCGGACAGCAGGTTCGCACCGGTGACCAAGTGCTGGGCGAGGTCTGCGAAGAGGTCGAAGTACGAGCTCTCGCGCGGTGTCAGGCGCAGGCGCACAGCACGCTCCGTGATCAGCTACATGAAGCCCGGGTTGCCCGGGCGACCAGAAGCCTAACGGCAGGTTGACCCCGTGCGTGCGGGACGGGGGGACGGGGGGCGCGTCGGGCCGGGAGCGCCTCTCGGCGCGTGGCCGCTCGGAGCGGCTGATATTGGAGCCCGGGGCTA
The DNA here is from genome assembly GCA_023438885.1 of Actinomycetes bacterium. Classification (GTDB taxonomy): domain Bacteria; phylum Actinomycetota; class Actinomycetes; order Actinomycetales; family Cellulomonadaceae; genus Cellulomonas. Next base: position 1,271 of record JAEXPS010000189.1, on the reverse strand, counting down.
CCGCGGCCCGACGCCCCTCCAGTGTACGTGCCGGGTCAGTCGAGCCGCTCGTCGCGCCACAGGGCGCCGGCCCTCGTGAGCTCGTCGGCCGTCCTGACCAGCGAGGAGGCACCCCTCGTCTGCCGCTCGGCCTCACCGGGGGCGACGACGTCGAGGTGGTCGGCGTCGAGCGCCGCGCCCGTGGCGAGCACGCGGCAGAAGGCCGCCGCACGGTCGAGGGCGGTCGCGAGGTCGCCGGTGTAGACCCCCGACAGGACCGCATCGGCCACGGCCCGCACGTCGGCCGGGCCGGGTGGAGTCGACACCCCCGCCACCGCACCCTCGACCGGCGCGGCCTCGACCCCCTGCCGGTAGCGGTCGGCGACGGTCTGGGGGTCCCGGCGAACCCATTCGCGCAGCACGTAGAGCCGCCACAGGGCGCCGGGGAGGCTGTCGGCGGGCGCGTCGGCCCAGAGCGCGGCGACGACGTCCAGCCCCTCGGTCTCGACCAGAGCCAGCAGCCGTTCCAGCACGGCGGGGTCCGACGAGGCGCGGCCCCGGTGCACCAGCGCCTGTGCGGTGGCGTGCGCCACGTCGGAGCGCAGCGCCGGGTCCACCCCGCCGGGCTGCCAGTCGGCGGTCGGGTCCAGCAGAACCGGTCGACGGGGATGGCGCGGTCCTGTCTCGGGCGAGTGCGTCACCCCACCATCTTCGCCCCGAGGGCGGGTACTTGCATAAGGCAAAGGCTCGACGTACAGTAATTGTCAAACGCAAGCATCGCGCGGCAAGGAGAGCAGTGCCCGGCGAACGACGCGACACCCTGGCGCGGATCCTGCGTGCCCTGGAGCGGCAGAGTCGCCTCCAGCGGGAGATCGCGCTCGGTGTCGCCCGTGAGCACGGCATCTCCCGGGCGTCGCTCTCGATCGTGCGGCTGCTCGACCAGCTCGGCGAGGCCGGGGTGGGCGACCTGGCCCACGCGCTGCGCGTCGACGTCTCCGTCGCCAGCCGGCAGCTGAGCGAGCTGGTCGGTGACGGCATCGTCGAGCGCACCGTCGACGGCGACGACCGCCGCGCCCGCAGCCTCCGCCTCACGTCCGCCGGCCGCGCGATCGCCGACGACATCCGCGCCTCGATGCACCGCCGGGTCGACGAGGCCTTCGGCTCGTGGTCGACCGACGAGCTCGCGGCCGCGGCGGCGACGCTCGAGCAGCTCGTGCAGGCCACCGCCCTGGCCGCCGGCTGCCCGCCGGCACACGCGGCCGCGCACGCCCGCGCCCATCCCGAGTCGCCAC
>JAEXPS010000174.1 GCA_023438885.1 Actinomycetes bacterium | reverse complement strand
CAGCAGGGGTAGACGCCCGCTGACCTCGGACGTTGCGGGAGGGGGAAGGGTTGCGGGAGGGGGGAGGGGTGGGCGGGAGGCCACCGTGACCCCGGCGTGGCTGCGGGCCTGCGCGTGGAAGGAACGGCGTGCGAACCGCACCATCGACCGGCGCGGGTCCATGCCGCCGAGCCGCAGCACCACGCGGGCGATCGGCCGCACCGACAGCACGCCGTTGACCAGCGCCGCCAGGCCGGGCACCGCGGTGACGAGGCGGGTCCATCGCGGGAGCCAGCCCAGCAGGTAGTGGAACAGCGGGCGGGGGCGGCGCCGATACGTACGGTGAATGACCTCCGACTTGTACCGAGCCATGTCGACGCCCGCCGGGCAGTCCGACGAGCACGCCTTGCACGCCAGGCACAGGTCCAGGGACTCGCGCACCTCGGCCGAGCCCCAGCCGTGCGACACGAGGGTGCCGTTGGCCAGCTCCTGGAGCACACGCGCCCGGCCCCGGGTCGAGTCCTTCTCGTCCGCCGTCGCCAGGTAGCTGGGGCACATGAAGCCCCCGGCCGCGGTCTCGTCCGAACGGCACTTGGCGACGCCGACGCAGCGGTGCACCGCGGTGGTGAGGTCTCCGTGGTCCTCCGTGAAGCTGAAGCCCTTCGCGCCCAGACGCCGGGCAGCCGGGCGGCGCAGGTCGGCATCGAGCGGGCGAGGGTGGATCAGCACGCCCAGGTTGAGCAGATCCTGCGGGTCGAACAGGTTCTTGAAGGCCCCGAACAGCTCGAGCATCTCGGGCGAGTACATCGTGGGCAACAGCTCGGAGCGTGCGCGCCCGTCGCCGTGCTCGCCGGACAGCGAGCCGCCGTGCGCGGCGACCAGCTGGGCCGCCTCGCTCATGAACGAGCGCAGCGTCGAGCCGCCGCGCTCCAGCGGCACGTCGATTCGCAGGTGCACGCACCCGTCACCGAAGTGTCCGTACGCCATGCCATCGACGTCATGTACATCCATGAGCGAGGCCAGCTCGCGGAGGTAGACACCGAGCCGCTCCGGCGGCACGGCCGAGTCCTCGAAGCCGGGCCAGGCTTGCTCCCCCGTCGCGGTGCGGCCTGCCAGGCCAGCGCCGTCCGCGCGGATCTTCCACATCCGCGTGGCCTCGGGCCCGGGTGGGAACAGCGCGACGGCCGCTGTGCCGGCAGCCGCCGCGAGTGCCCTCGCCGTGGCCATGGCCTCGTCGTTCGTCGTACCGCCCACCTCGACGAAGAGCCAGCCACCGCCCTCCGGGAGCGGCGGGACGGCCGCACCCGAACGGCGCACCACGTCGACCAGCCGGGCGTCCATGCCCTCGACCGCGAGCGGCCGGTGCTCCAGCAGCGCGGGCACGGCGTCGGCCGCCTCGGCCATGTCCGGGTAGCCCAGGACCACGAGCACAGGCGACGCGGGGATCGGAACCAGGCGCACAGTGGCACCGACCACCGTCACCACGGTTCCCTCGGTGCCCACCAGCGCCTTGGCGAGGTCGGTGTTGTGCTCCGGCAGCAGATGCTCCAACTGGTAGCCGGACACCTGGCGCCCGAACCGCCCCAGCCCGGTGCGGATGGTGGCGAGGTTGGCACGCACCAGCTCGTCGAGCCCCGGGACCGCCGCCAGCGAGCCGGCGCCCGCCGTGAACCGCCGGCCGGTGCCGTCAACGACGTCCAGCGACAGCACGTTGGCGGAGGTCCGCCCGTACGCCACCGCGTGGGGGCCACAGGCGTCGTTGCCGATCATGCCGCCGAGGGTCGCGCGGGTCCACGTGGACGGGTCGGGGCCGAAGCGCAGGCCGTGCGGGGCCGCCGCGGTCTGGAGTGCGGCCATCACCACACCCGGCTCCACGGTCGCCGTGCCTGCCTCGGGGTCGAGGGCGACGATCCGGTTGACGTGCCGCGAGAAGTCCAGCACCACGCCCGGGCCGATCGCGTTGCCGGCGACCGACGTCCCGGCGCCGCGAGCCGTCAGGGGCACGCCGAGCGTCCGGGTGACGTCCAGGGCGGCGAGGGTGTCCTCGACGTCACGCGGGAACACCACCACCTGCGGCACCACGCGGTAGTTCGACGCGTCGGACGAGTACTCGGCCCGCCTGCGCGTCGAGGCGTCGACCTCTCCGCGCACCGCAGCACGCAGCTCGCCGACGAGATCGGTGACCAAGCCCGTGGCCGCAGGCGCCATGCGCGGCAGTCTCTCACCAGGGCCCTGGGACCCGCCGGGACGGCCCGCAGTGCGGGCACCGCCGGGCGGGCTCAGTGCGTCGAGCTCAGCGCGTCGGGCTCAGCGCATCGGGCTCAGCGAGCGAAGGGGCAGCCCGCGCAGCCGAGCGGCCGGTCAGGCCCGGTGGGGCAGCCTCGTCCGCTCGTCGGCCCGCAACGCCGGTAGACCAGCCCCAACGCCTCGGCCTGCTCGAGGGCGAGGTCGACGAGCTCGTCGGGCACCCCCAACCGCGCGGCGACCAGCTCCGGACGCATCCCGGCTCCCACGAGCCGCAGCACATCCGCGAACCCGGCACTTCCTCTCGAGACCGGCACTCCGGACTGCCGGTCTCGGCGCGAACTGCCGGGCTCGGCGAAAGAGAGAGGGGGCCGGGGGGCGGGGGTGGGGGTGGGGGCGGGGGTCACAGGAGCTTCCCCACCTGGAAGGCCGCGACCGCCAGCACCCACGCCAGCGCGAGCTGCACGCCCACTGCCCCGGCCGTCCAGCGCCGCCCGAACAGCCGCGCCTGCTCGGCCATCGTCGCGACGCACGGCGTGTACGCCAGCACGAACACCATGAAGGCGAACGCTGCCGCGCCGGCCTCGCCGCCCGAGGTGCGCTCGAACGTCGCGCGCAGCTGCGTGCCGAGGTCACCGGGCAGCGACGGGTCCTCGGGCTCGGCGACGGCGTAGGTCTGCGCCATCGAACCGACCACGACCTCCTTGGCGACGAAACCGGTCATCAGCGCGGCCGAGGCGTGCCAGTCGGCGAAGCCGGCCGGCTCGAACACCGGGGCGATGCCCGCGGCGACCCGCCCGTACACCGAGTCCTCGACCGGCACCTGCGTGATGGCGTGCTCGGACGTCGCGGGCAGCGCCATCAGCACCCACACGGCGGAGAGCGTGACGACGATGATCGAACCCGCCTTGCGGACGAACGACCACACCCGCACCCACGTCGACGTGGCGATCGCCCGCAGCCGCGGCCGCTGGTAGGCGGGCAGCGCGAGGATGAACGGCTCACGGCGCAGGTCGCGGAACGCGGTGCGGCGCAGCAGCACCCCGAGCCCGACGACGAGCAGCGCGGACAGCACGTACATCGCGAACACCGCGGTCCCGGCATGCCCGGGGAAGAACACCGCCGCGAGCATCAGGTACACCGTCAGCCGGGCGGTGCAGGAGGTCAGCGGGATCAGCAGCCCGGTCAGCAGCCGCTGGCGCGCGTGGGGCAGCGTCCGCGTCGCCGCGAGCGCCGGCAGGTTGCAGCCGAAGCCGACGACGAGCGGCAGCACCGCCCGGCCGTCCAGGCCGAGGGCGCGCATCGCCCGGTCGGCGACGAACGCCGCCCGCGCCAGGTAGCCGGAGTCCTCCAGCAGCGCGACCGCCACGAACATCACCGCCATCAGCGGCGCGAAGCTCAGCACCGTGGCCGCGCCGGCGAGCACCCCGTCGAGCAGGAAGCCGCTCACCCAGGCCGGCGCGTTGCTCAGCCAGCCGGCGACGAGGCCGCCGAACCACCCGTTGACGGCGGCATCCACCCACGCCATCAGCGGTGCGGCTGCGACGGTCACCAGCTGGAACAGCGTCCACATCACGGCGAGCAGCACCGGCACGCCGACCCAGGGCCGCAGCAGCACGCCGTCCACCCGGTCGCTCCAGGTACGACGAGCCCGCGTGGGCAACGGTGCGGCGTGCTCCACCGCCGCGAGAATCCCCTGCACCCATCCGAACAGCGCTTCCGCCTCGGCCAGGCGCGGGTCGTCGGCCACGAGCGACGCGGGCTCGGGCCCACGCACGCAGGGAGCCGACTCCAGGTCGCCGGCCGCGCCGCGCACGGCGGCGGCGAGATCCGTGAGCCCCCGCCCGGTGCGCGGGTCCAGCCCGACGACCGGCACGCCGAGCTCGGCGGCCAGCGCCGCCGGCTCGACGACGACCCCGCGCGAGGCCGCGACGTCGCGCATCGTCAGGGCCACCACCACCGGCAGGCCGGCCCTGGCCACCTGACCGACGAGGTACAACGACCGCGCCACCGCCGTGGCATCCACCATCGCGACCACGAGGTCGACCGCGCCGGCGGGCCCGGCCCCCGCCACCGCATCGGCGGTCACCTGTTCGTCGGGCGTCCGAGCGAGCAGCGAGTACGCACCCGGCAGGTCGACGAGGGATACGTCCGCCGCCTTCCACACCCCGCTCGCCAGCTCCACCGTGGTGCCGGGCGCGTTGACGACGTGCTGGCGCGCGCCGGTGGCGGCGTTGAAGAGCGTGGACTTGCCGACGTTGGGGCTGCCCACCAGGGCCACGGTGGCGCGCCGGCGCTCGACCGCGACGGCGGGCCCCGCCGCGGCCGGCTCGTGGCAGCTCATGCCACAGCCGGCTCGGCCGGCTCCGCCGCCTCGACAGGCCCGACGGGCTCGGTGGTCACGACGGGCCCGACGGGCTCGGTGGTCACGACGGGCTCGACGGCGATGAGCGCGCACGTGCGCGCGTCGAGGGCGAACCGCTCGGCCCCGAGCGCGAGCACGCGGCCCTGCCGACCGGCACCGTGCGTCACCTGCACCAACGCGCCGGGCCGGATGCCCAGCTCCTGCAGCCGCAGGCACACGCCGGGCTCGACGTCGACGCCGAGGATCCGCGCGCACTCACCCGGGGTGCAGCAGGCCAGGTCCATGGCACGACCGTAGAGGTGAGCCTTACCTACCTTCGGCGGACTTAGGTCCCCCTAACCTCTCCCTCACCCGCCACCCCCCACGCTCACCGTCGCAACGTAGGCAGGGGTAGAGGCCTGCATACCTCGGACGTTGCGGGAGGGAGAGGGGTGGGGAGGGAGAGGGGGTGGAGAGGGGGTGGGGTGGGGAGGGGGTGGGCGGGAGCCCGTGGGGCGGAGGTCAGGTGAGGGCGGCGTCCAGCGTGATCGGGACCGCCGCGAGGGCCTTCGACACCGGGCAGGTCTCCTTCGCCGTCTGAGCGGCGGCGTCGAACGCGGCCTCGTCGAGCCCGTCGACCTCGCCGCGCACCGTCAACGCGATGCCGCTGATCTCCAGGCCGCCCGAGCCGTCCGGCCGCAGCGTGACGTCCGCGGTGACCGCCAGAGCGCGCGGCGTCCCACCTGCCCCGGCGATGATCCCCGACAGCGCCATCGAGTAGCAGGACGAGTGCGCCGCCGCGATCAGTTCCTCCGGGCTGGTGACGCCCTGCGCGTCGTCGGACGTGCGGCGTGGGAACGACACCGGGAAATGCCCGGCCTGCGAGCTGAGCAGGTCGACCTGCCCACCGCCGTCCTGCAACGTTCCGGCCCAGTCTGTCCGTGCGCTCCTGGTGGCCATGAGAGTTCCCTTCGTCGTCGGCGTCCCTCTCACGCTAGGCGCGGCCGGCCGCCCGCGCGCGCTCGAGGTGGCCGGCCACCACGTGGTCCGGGGCGCCCGCGTCGCCGAGCGTGCTCGCCGCCCGCTGGTGCAACGCCCGGCGCTGCTCGTGCTCCAGCCCGGAGTAGAGCGCGCCGCGCACCACGTCGTGCCGGAAGACCAGGCGGTCGCCCCGCGCCGCGACCACCCCGGCGGCGAGCGCGTGGCGCAGCGTGCGCCAGCCCTCGGTCAGCGGAAGGTCCGCCAGCGCCGCGAGGTCGGGCACGACGAACGACGGGCCGAGCACCGCCGCCTCGGCCAGCAGGCCCAGCACGGGCGGCTCCAGGTAGTCCACGTGCCGGCGCGCGGCGGCGTCCAGCTCGCCCTGCCAGCCGAAGCCCTCGAGGTCGACGACGCCGTCCTCGGCGGCGCGGAGCGCACCCGTGCGCTGCGCGGCGTCGATCACCGCGCTGACCAGGCGAGGGTTGCCGCCGGTGGTCGAGAGCACCCCGCGCAGCACGGGGCCGACGTGGTGGTGCGCCAGCGCCTCGCCCAGCTCCACCACCGCCCCGGCCCCCAGCGGCCGTAGCTCGAGGTTGCGGGCACCGGCGCGCACCCACGCCACCACGGTCTCCTGCACCTGCCGGCGGTGGGGAACCGGACGCAGCGTCAGCACCAGCAGCGTGCCCGCCAGTGGGCCCGCATGGGCGTACCGCGTCAGGACCTCCAGCGCGGCGTCGGAGGCGAGGTGGATGTCATCGAGCACCAGCACGCGTGGGCGCTCGCCCCCGGCGGCCAGCAGCGCCTCCAGGACGGGCCCGTCGGCGTCGTCGGGGAAGCCGAGCGCGATGCGGTCGAGGTCGAGCATCTCGGCTCCGGGCGCGAGGGCCGCGACCAACCGTGTCCGGCCGATGCCCGCCTCGCCCTCGAGGAACACGACCGCACCGTCGCGGGCCGCCACCGAGGCGAGAAGCCCGTCGAGGTCGTCGAGCTCCGCACCGCGTCCAACCAGTGGGACGTTCTGTCCCGTTGCGTCTGGTTTGTCCACAGTCACCGATGGTACGGGTCCGCACCCCTGCGGGAGCCGAAGTTCATCCTGGCGAGCACCAGCATCATGACGATCCATCCGGCGACCAGTGGCGTCCAGGCCAGCCTCCAGCCGACCGTGAACCCCAGGACGACACAGCCCAGGAAGGCGGTCGCCCAGATCGCCGCCGTATAGATGCCGAACCGCGCGGCGCTCGCCGGGTCCCTGCTGAAGTTGTCCACCCCCGTCGTGTTGCCGGACAGCTGGCGCGTCCAGGCCTTCTTCCGGTTCGTCTGCGTGACGCCGAGCCAGGTGAACAGCACGCAACCGGCGACGACGAGCGAGCCGCCGGCGATGATCCAGACGACGGCGGGGTCATCACCCCACGCCGGCACGGCGACGAGACCGACCCCGACTCCGATGGTCACCAGCATGGCCGCCAGGCCCCAGGCGGCCGCACGGCCCCGCGGGAGCGGGTGGTTCGTCGTCGTCTCCTGGGCGAGCGAGCTGGACAGGATCCAGCCGACCGCCAGGCCTGCCAGCGCCGCCAGCCACGGAAGTGCGGCAACCGTCCCCTGCACCGCAAGCAGCGTGTACGCGGTCGCGGCGCCGACGCCGGCCAGCGCCGCGAGCACGATGCCGACGACGAAGCCGGCCTTCGGCCGGACCTTGTTCCGGGCGATGAGATCGTGGTCGGCCGACCAGGAGGGACGCGGTTCCTGTATCGGGGCGCCGCTGCCGCTGCCGTCGTCGAGCAACGCGCGGATGTCGCCCAGCTCGGCGACGGCGCGGGCAGCCGCCTGCTCCTCGGAGATGCCCGTGGCGTGCAGCTCGGCGGCGCGCTCGATCAGCCCGGTGCGCAGCTCCTCCTTCAGATCGGCGGCATCGGGGGTGAGTGGGATGCCGGCGAACGCCTGGTCGAGCAGGCGATGGACTGAGCTCATCGGGTGTGACCTTTCCGGGGAGTCGCGGTGTCGAGAAGCGAGTCGATGACGTCGCGGGTGGCGACCCACGCGGCGACATTGGTGCCGTAGACGGCGCGCCCCGCGTCGGTGAGTCGGTAGTACTTGCGGCGGCCGCCTTGGGACTCGTCGCCCCAGTACGCCTCGACGAGGCCGTCCTTCACGAGCCGGCGGTATGTGGCATAGAGCGTGGCTTCCTTGATCTCATGACGGCCTCCGGTCGCGTCGCGGATGACCTTGTAGATCTCGAACCCGTAGCGGTCACCGCCGCGCAGCGCGCCGAGAACGATCGTGTCGGTGTGCCCGCGCAGCAGGTCGGCGGCGAAGGCGTCGTCGGCCGGCGCTGGTGTCTGTGTCACGCCAGGTACTATATGACATCAACTACTCGATCACAACAAGACAACACAGCGTCCGAGGTCGGCAGGCTCTGGGGCCTGCTGACCTCGGACGCTGCGACGAGGTGGGTGGCGCTTGCTAGCCCACGTACTCCCAGTGCCACGGTTCCGGCTTCGAGCCGTCGGCTTGCGCCCAGTCGGGCAGTATCCAGCCGTAGGCGCCGGCGTTGGCGAGCAGCCAGTTGTGGGCGTCGGTGCCGAACGAGTGGGCCGTGCCGCCGAAGTCGACCGCGACGCCCCAGCCGTGGTTCGAGGTGCCCGGCCGGGCGCAGAGAGAGCCCTTCTGCTGGCGACACGCGACCTGGCCACCGTAGGAGCGGTACGAGTCGGTGACCGTCAGGTGCGAGCCGAACGTCGCGGCGTACGCGGCGTCGAGCTGCGAGAGCGCCTCGGCCGCATCGCACCGCAGCTGGGCGCGCCCGTCGAACGCCGGGGCGCACAGTGCGGACTGGGGGATCTTGCCGTTGGCGTAGCCCTGCAGCGAGGCCTTCCACGCGGCGCGCTGCGCGGCCGCTTCGGTGGCCGCGGCGGCTGCGGCCTTGGCGGC
>JAEXPS010000119.1 GCA_023438885.1 Actinomycetes bacterium | reverse complement strand
ACCGTAGGTCGCGGCCATCGACTCGTCGAGCTCGGCCGAGAGGTCGAGGAGGGTCTGGTTCTCCGCCGCGACCGCCTCGAGCAGCGTCGCGGCCTGGCCCTGCATCGGGCCCATCACCAGCGACCCGACACCGTCCAGGTCGCCCGCGCGGGCCATGGCGATGAGGCGGACGTCGTTCGCGACGTAGTCGCTGAGCGCGGCGTCCATCGCCTGCCACTTCTCGTCGCTCGTGGCGCTCTCCCGGTACGCGGCCACGTCCGCGGTGGCGGCGTCCATCGCCTCCTGGAGCTTGGCGAGCCATGCCTCCCTGCCCTCCGGGTAGGACTCCACCGCGGTGGTGGCACTCGTGCGCGCACGCAGCGTCGAGACGTCGAGGCTGATCTCGCCGAGCGCCTTGAGGGGCAGCGTCGCCCGGTGGTGCTGTTCCGAGCCCTCGTGCGCGATGGCGGCCATCTGGGTCTGGCCCAGCACGGTCAGAGCGGCGGCGACGAGCCCCATCAGTCCGATGCTGACGACGAACTTCTGCGCCAGCGACCGGTCCGCCAACCAGCGTCCGATGCCATGACCGCTCGTGACCTGGGTGGGTCCGGTTTCCTTGATCGCCATCGTCGGCTCTCCGTCTCGTCCGTGGTGTCTGCCCCGCCCGGCCCCATCGGCGGCGCGGGGATGCTTCGTAGGGGTGGGGTTGCTACGCGGCTGCCTCGTCGACGTCGAGAACGAGCAGCAGGCGGTCGGGCAGCCGGTGCGCTCCGCGGACCAGGGCCCTCAGCCCGATCGGGAGCGTCTGCGGCGGTTCGGCGAAGGTCTCGGGGTCGGCCTCGACCACCTCGCCGATGCGGTCGACGAGGAGACTGACCGTCTCGGCGCCGACCCGGACGACGACCATCATCGGCTCGTCGTCACCGCGCGACGGCAGCGACAGCCGCTCCCGCAGGTCGACGGCTAGCACCACCTGCCCACGCAGGTTGACCAGTCCGGCGACGGTGGCCGGCGCCAGGGGCGTGGGGGTGCGCGGCTGCGGCCGCAGCACCTCCTGCACGCTCGTGACGTCGATGCCGTAGAGGCAGTCGGCGACCTGGAAGGTGACGTACTGGGTCATCGCGTCGCCCCGATCAGCGCCGGTCGGCCCTCGGCCGGCGCGTCGTCGTAGAAGTCCGGGTCCGCCGCGAGGATCGCGGAGCGCACGTCGAGCAGCTCGGTCACGTGCTCGCCCAGCACGGCGGAGCCCAGCAGACCGGCGTCACGCACGTCGCTGCAGGCGTTCCGCTCGTCGTCCAGGATGTCGACGATCGCCTCGACGACCAGGCCGGCGCAGCGCCCGCCCCGGGTGTGCACCACCACCTGCAACGGGTCCGCAACGTCGCAGCGCGCCGCTCCGAGGAGCCGGTCGAGGCGCACGAGCGGGAGGATCGAGCCGCGGTACTGCACCACCTCGCGCCCTCCGACGAGCTCGATCGCGTCGCGCGGGATCTGCTCCAGCCGCGTGACGGACGCCAGAGGCATCCCCACGCGACGGCCGCTGCCGATCGCCGCGACGAGCACCTGGGCGGCCTCGCTCGCCGCGGTGGCGGCCACCGCCGATCGCCGGAGCAGGCCCTCGGATGCCGCCGCGGCGAGGGCGCGCCGGGCGAGTCCCTGCACGTCGAGGATCAGCGCCACCCGGCCGTCGCCCAGCACCGTGGCCCCGGCGTAGACGCCGATCGACTTCAGACGCGGCGACAGCGCCTTGACCACGATCTCCTCGGTGTCGAGCACCTGGTCGACCAGGAGGCCGAAGCGCGTGTCGTCCGACTGGACCACGGCGATGACGCCCGAATCGGTGCGGGCCGGCCGGCCGAGCGCCTCGGAGAGCGACACGAGCGGCAGCAGCTCGCCACGCAGCCGGTACACCGGCACCGAGTGGACGTACTCGACGGCGTTGCGCTCGTCGAGCGCGACGAGCTCGAGGAGGTTGGCCTGGGGCACCGCGTACCGCTCGGGGCCGCAGGCGACGGTCAGGGCGGGCATGATCGCCAGCGTCAGGGGGATGCGCAGCCGCCACACGGTGCCCGCGCCGGGGGTGGACTCGACGTCGACCGAGCCGCCGATCGACTCGATCCGGGTGCGCACCACGTCCATGCCGACGCCCCGACCGGAGACGTTGGTCACCGCGTCGGCCGTCGAGAAACCGGGGAGGAACAGCATCTGGATCAGCTCCGCCGCGCCGGCCGTCGCCACCTGCTCGGCGGTGCGCAGGCCGGTGCGCACGGCACGGTCGGCAACCTTGGCCGCATCGATGCCGCGGCCGTCATCGGCCACCTCGATGGTGACCAGCCCGCCGGCGTGGTAGGCCCGCAGGGACAGCAGCCCCTTCGCGGGCTTGCCGGCAGCCAGCCGTTCGTCGGGCGGCTCGAGGCCGTGGTCCACGGCGTTGCGGACCAGGTGCGTCAGCGGGTCCTTGACGGCCTCGAGCAGTCCGCGGTCCAGCTCGGTCTCGCCGCCCGACAGCTCGAGCCCGACGTCGCGCCCGCAGGTGGCGGCGAGGTCGCGCACCATCCGCGGCATCTTCGACCAGAGGTGCTCGATCGGCTGCATCCGCGTCTTCATGACGCCCTCCTGCAGCTCCGAGGCGATGACGTCGAGGCGCTGCCCGGCGCGGGCCAGCTCGTCGGCACCGACCCCCGTCAGACGCAGGATCTGGTTGCGCGTCAGCACCAGCTCGCCGACCTGCCGCATCAGCGCGTCCAGGAGGTCGACGTCGACCCGGATCGACGTCTCCGACACCCGGCCGGTGACCTCCTCGGGCTCGGCCGTGGCCGGCTCAGGTCGCGGCGTGCGGTCAGGCGCCGCGTGGGGCGTCGGGACCGCCGGCGCGGCCGACGAGGCGGCGGGTGGCACGTCGGCTGTGGCGACCCGCCCGCCCGTCTCTGTGGCCAGCACAGCCTGCACCCGCGCGATCGCCCCGTCCACCGCGACGTCGCCCTCGGTGCCGGTCGCCTCGATCGCGCGCAGCAGGCCACGCACCCCGTCGACGACGGCCAGGAGCGCATCGGTCGTCGGGCCGTCCATCGCGCGGGAGCCGTCGCGAAGCTCGGCGAGCAGGTTCTCACCCGCGTGGGCGAGCCGCTCGAGCCGCTCGAACGCGAGGAAGCCGCTGGTCCCCTTGATCGTGTGGATGGTGCGAAAGACGCTGCCGAGCAGCCCTCGCTCGCCGGGCGCGGCCTCCAGCGCGACGAGGTCCCGGTCCAGCTGGTCGAGGTTCTCGTGACTCTCGACCAGGAACTCGCGGACGATGTCGTCGACGTCCTCCATGACGGGCCCTCCCGGTGCGGCTGCTCACCGGGCTCCATCGACCGGGGTGCCGCACTCCTGAGAGCTTCGTGCGGGTGGCGTCTACCGCACGAGGCCGTCCCCGGCCGGCGCCTCGCCCCGCGCACCCGGGCGCAGCCGCAGCAGCGCGGCCTGGGTCGCGTCGTCAGCCGCAGCCGCCTCGGCGTTCGCCGCCTGCACCGCCTCCAGCACTTCCGCGCGGTGCACGCTCACCGATCGCGGCGCCTCGATGCCGATCCGCACGGCGTCGCCGCGGACCTCGATCACCGTCACGACGATGTCGCCGCCCACGACGATCTGCTCCCCTACGCGGCGGCTGAGCACGAGCATGGCGCGACAGTACCTCGACGGGACGCGCTCACGACGTGGGCGAGGTCCGTGCCGCGCGCCGCCTGGTGGTCATGGCCCGAGGGTCGCCTCGAGCTCCTGGCCGAGCACCGTCGCCCACAGAACGCGTGACGGTCGCAGGCCGTCCGCCCACGCCACCGGCAGGCCAAGGCCGAGCAACGTCCCCGGTGCGCTCGTCTCGAGCAGACCGCACACGGCGAGCGCATCCGGGCGGCGGGCGGACCCGATGTCCGCGAGCCAGCGCGCGGCGTCGTCGGGCTTCGTCCGGGCATCCACCACCGCCCACACCTGGTCGGGCTGGCCGGCGGCCACGAGTCCCGCCGTGCGGTGACGGCCCTCCTCGTCGTCCGCGGTCTCGACCAGGAGCAGCCACGGGTGGTGCGCCTCGCCGGTGCGGAAGCGCCAGCGGACCAGCGCGGCCGACGAGGTCAGGCCGCAGTCCGCGGCGTGGACGACCGCCGCGTCGGGCAGTCGCCACTGGTGACGCAGCACGGTGGCGACGGACACCAGCGCCTCTCGCGCGCCGACGAGCGCCAGCACCTGCGCCGGGCGGCGCGGTGGCTGAGGCGGTTCGGGGATCCTGTCCAGCACGTCGGCGAACGACCCCGCCCGGTCGAGGAGGTCACCGGGCACGCCGGCGGCGAACAACCCAGCGGCGACCCGGCCCCAGCCGGGGCCGGCTGCCGACCCGGCACGGGCGGGCGTGGGC
>JAEXPS010000075.1 GCA_023438885.1 Actinomycetes bacterium | reverse complement strand
GGGCGGGGGGGCCGCGCGCCCGCGGGGGCGCCACGCCCACGTGGCTCGATGCCGCGCGGGCCGCCACCAGCGCGTCGTGCGGGTCCACGCCGTCCCGCCTCACCAGCAGGTCCGCGACGGACTGCACCGGAGGCACGCGCAGTGCCACCGAGCGGCAGCGCGACCGGATCGTCACCAGCACGTCGGCCGGGCTCGGCGCGCACAGCACCCACACGGTCCGTGGCGCCGGCTCCTCCACCGCCTTGAGCAGCACGTTGCCGCTGGTGTCGTTCAGCCGGTCCGCATCCTCGACGATCACTACGCGCCACCGCCCTTGCGACGGGGCCCGCGCCGCGAGCTCGACGAGCGGACGGGCCGTGTCCACCCGGATGAACACGCCTTCGGTGGCGACCACCGCGACGTCCGGGTGGGTGCCCGCCAGCGTCGTGGTGCACTCGTGGCATCGGCCGCAGCCGCCCTGCTCGCACTGCAGCGCCGCCGCGAACGCCCGCGCCGCCGTGGAGCGGCCCGAGCCCGGCGGGCCGGTGATCAGCCAGGCGTGCGTCATCGCCTCGGGATGCGTCGCCGCGTGGCCGAGCACGGCGACGGCCGGCTCCTGCCCCACCACGTCGTCCCAGACCGACATCAGACCTCCAGCAGGGTGGAGATCCGGTCGCGGATCCGGTCCTGGAGCTCGTCGGGCGGCAACGTGGCGTCGAGCACCAGCCAGCGCCCGGGATCGGCGGCAGCACGCTCGAGGTACGCCTGGCGGGCGCGGCGGTGGAACTCGTCGCCGGCGCTCTCCAGACGGTCGCGCTCGCCGGTCATCCGCCCGAGGGCAGCCAGGGGGTCGATGTCCAGGAGCACGGTCAGGTGCGGCAGCAGCCCGCGGGTGGCCCACAGCGAGATCCACTCGACGTCGCCGGCCCCGAGGTCGCGGCCCACGCCCTGGTACGCCACCGACGAGTCGAGATAACGGTCCGTGAGCACCACGTCCCCGCGCTCCAGGGCCGGCCTCACCACGGTGGCGACGTGGTGCGCGCGGTCGGCGGCGTACAGCAAGGCCTCGGCGCGGGCATCGACGTGGTCGCCGTGCATCACGGCGTTGCGCACCACCACGCCGAGCGGGGTGTCGCCGGGCTCGAAGGTCACCAGCACGCGGTGGCCCGCAGCCTCCAGCCAGGGTCCGAGCAGGCGGATCTGCGTCGTCTTGCCCGAGCCGTCACCGCCCTCGAAGGAGACGAACAGCCCGGTCACGTCGTGAGAGTATCCGCCGGCTGCGACGCTCACGCCTCACCCGGGTAGGTGACCCCGACCTGCCGGCGCACCTCGTCCATCACGCGCGCGACGGCAAGGGTCGCCTCCCACGGCATGCGCTCGCTCTGGGTCAGCCCCGCCTCGACGCAGCGCGCCACCTCGGCGGCCTCGTGTTGCAGGCCGCGCGGCATCGGCTGGTCGAAGGTCCAGATGCGCCCGTCGCGCCGGGTCACGGTGAAGCTCGTCGGCGCGTAGAAGTCGCCGTCAACGCGGACGAAGCCCTCGGTGCCGGAGATCGACGAGGTGGTCGGTGTCTTGGCCCACAGCGTCGACGAGAGGTCGGCGAGCGTGCGCTCGCCGTACGTCAGGGTCATCGACACCTGGCCGTCCACGCCCGTCTCGGTGAGCTGGCCCACGGCCGAGACCGAGTCCGGCTCGCCGAGGAAGTCGTGCGCCCACGCCACCGTGTACACGCCGAGGTCCAGCAGCGCGCCGCCGGCCAGCTCGCGCGCGAACAGCCGGTGCTGCGGGTCGAACCGGAACCACTGCCCGTGATCGGCCCGCAGGTGGACGATCTCGCCGAGCTCGCCGGCGTCGATCACCTGGTGCAGGGCCGCGACGTGGGGCAGGAACCGCGTCCACATCGCCTCCATCGCGAACACGCCGGCCTCGCGGGCGGCAGCGAACACCGTCTCCGCCTCGGCGACGCTCGGCGTGAACGGCTTCTCGACGAGCACGTGCTTGCCGGCCTTGATCGCGAGCAGCGCGTGCTCGGCGTGCTCGGAGTGCGGCGTGGCGACGTAGACGGCGTCCACCTGCGGGTCCTCGACCAGGTCGCGGTAGCCCACGTGTGTGGTCGGGATGGCGTGCGCGGTGGCGAAGCGCTCGGCGCGGTCACGGTTGCGCGACCCGATGGCGACCACCTGCGCGCGCGTGCCGGCTGAGACCGTGGTGGCGAAGTGCGACGCGATGCCACCGGCGCCGAGGATCCCCCAGCGGATCGGCGGGGCGGTGCGCGGGTCCTCGGTGCGTGCCATGTGCTCAACCTATTGCCGGTGCCCGACGAACCCCACACGGGGAGCGCGACGCCGATCCCGTGTCGCTCGCACGATGCAGTATGGCTGGTAATAGTGTGTGGCACACGCTATTGTGACCGTCATGGACGCCGACCGTTCCCCCGAGCTGGACGAGACGGCCGGGCAGCACCTGCAGGAGCTGCGCCGGGGCACCGTCGCGCTCGCCTGCCTCCTCCGCCTGCGGACCCCCGACTACGGGTGGTCGCTGCTGGAGACGCTGAACGCCGACGGTCTCGACGTCGACACCAACACCCTGTACCCGCTGCTGCGCCGCCTGGAGAAGCAGGGGCTGGTCACGAGCGCCTGGAACACCGACGAGGCCCGGCCGCGCAAGTTCTACGTCGTCTCGCCGGCCGGTGAGCGGCTCGCAGCCCTCCTCACCGCCGACTGGCACCGCCTCGACGCGACCCTGCGCCGACTGATGACGGACGCCCGATGACCCGCACCAGCCTGACCGATCGCTACCTGTACGCCGCCGCGCGGTACCTGCCGGAGACCCAGCGCGCCGAGTTCCGGCGCGAGCTGGCCGAGCGGATCGCCGACACCGTCGAGGCGAAGCAGGACGCCGGGGCCACCTTCGCCGACGCCGAGTACGCCGCCCTGGCCGAGCTCGGCCACCCCAGCCGCCTCGCAGCCACCTACGCGGACCGCCCGCTGTACCTCGTCGGGCCGCGCTACTTCCTGCTCTGGCGCCAGCTGATGACGCTCATGGTGCCGGTGATCGCCGTGGTCGCCGGGCTCGGTTCGGCGGTGGCCGGGGTGGCCGACGACCTCACCCCGGCGCAGATCCTCGGCAGCGTCGTCGAGGGCGCCCTGAGCGGGGCGGTCTGGGCAGCCTTCGGCCTGACGGTGGTGTTCTCGATCATCGAGCGCCGCGACCCGGCGACGCTCGGCAAGCTGGACCCGGCGGCGAGCTGGACCCCGAGCCAGCTGCCCGAGCCCGCTGCGCCCGACGTCACGTCGCGCCGCGACCTGACCTTCGAGGCGGTGTGGCTGGGAGTGCTCGGCGTGGTGATCCTCCTCGCGCAGCGCTTCTCCTCCGCCACCGCGGCCGACGGCTCCCGCGTCCGCCTGTTCCAGGACGAGACCTGGGCCTGGCTGCGCTGGGCGCTGTTCGCGATCGTCGCCGCCGAGCTGGTCCTCGTGGTCGTCGCGATCGTCCGCGGCCGCCGCGGCTGGTGGTACGCCGGGGTCAAGGTGCTGCTCGACGTCGCGGCGTGCGCCGTGCTGATCCCGCCGATCGCCGCCGGCACCCTCGTCGACCCCGCGTTCCTCGAGGCCGTCGCCTGGCAGCAGGGAGTCGAGCTCACCGCATCGGGCGGTGTCGCGGCCTGGGTGGCCATCTCGATCGTGGTCGTGACGTGCGCGGCGGACGCCGTGGGGGCCATCCGCACCGCCTACCGGGAGGAGCGCGCCACCGACGCCATGGCGCTCGGCTGACGCCCGGCCACACCGCTACCGACGCCAGGGCCTGCGCATGCCCCACCACCCGGACCAGCCCGCCCGCGCGCCCGGCACCACCCAGCCCAGGCGCAGGGACAGCAGCCGGAAGCCGATCACCAGGACCAGGACGCCGCCCTTGGCGGGCGCGGAGAGGTGCCCGGTGGACCACAGCCACGCGGTGACGCCGGCGCCGACGAAGGCGGGGATCGCATAGAGCTGGCGGTCCGCGAGGACGAGGGGGACCTCGCTGACCAGGACGTCGCGCATGATGCCGCCCCCGACGCCCGTGAGAACGCCCGCGAAGATCGCCGCGAGCACTCCGACGCCGTACTCGAGACCCTTGATGGTGCCGAGCAGGACGAAGAACGCGAGGGCGAAGGCGTCGAAGACGACGACGACGCGGCGCATCCGCTCCACGCCGGGGCGGAAGAAGAAGATCACCACGCCGGCGAGCAGGGCGGTGACGACGTACGACAGGCGTGAGATGCCGACCGGAGGCGTGGCGCCGATGAGCACGTCGCGGATCAGCCCGCCGCCCAGGCCGGTGGCCCACGCCAGCACCAGGACGCCGAACACGTCGAAGTCCTTGCGGACTGCGGCAAGGCCGCCGGAGAGAGCCGCGAAGAAGACGCCCGCCAGCTCGAGCCCGGGGTCGATGACCATGCCGAGAGTGCCGTCCACGGGCCACATCTTGCCCCGCCGAGCGCCACATCTTCCGCCGAGCGCCACCTTCTGTGCCGAGCGCCACCTTCTGTGCCGAGCGCGCACCCGATGGCGCGCATATCGCATGCGTTCGAGCGAAGAGTCGGCGCTCGAGCGAAGAGTTGGCGCTCGGTGACGCGGTGCCGGGCGAACGGGTGGGTGTCGCGAACGCGTGGGT
>JAEXPS010000053.1 GCA_023438885.1 Actinomycetes bacterium | reverse complement strand
GCCCACGGACGGGCCGCGCGGCACCAGCTCGCAGTCGCGTGCGGAGTGGAACTGCCCGGAGAAGTCCACGTGACCCTCGCGCAGCAGCGACGAGACGATGGCGAACGCCTCCTCGAAGCGCGACATCCGGTGATCGTACGGCAGGCCGTAGGCGTCGAACTCCGTGCGGTTCCACCCGGCGCCGAGCCCCAGCACGAACCGCCCGCTGCTGATCTCGTCGAGCGTCGCGGCCTGCTTGGCGAGCATCGCGGGGTTGCGGAACGCCGTCGCGGCGACGAGCGGGCCCAGCGTCACGCGTGACGTCGCCGCGGCGAGACCTGCCAGCGTCGTCAACGCCTCCCACGGGCCGCGCGCGGAGCCGTCCGGGAAGCGGTACAGCAGGTGGTCGCCGAACCAGAGGGAGTCGAAGCCCACGTCCTCGGCGCTGCGCGCCATGTCGACCAGCTCGCGCCAGCGCACCTCGCGCTCCACCTCCGGCAGCTGCACCCCCACCCGCAGGGGCCGGCGGGGATTGGCGGACGACGAACGCGGGTACGCAGCCACGAGCCGACCGTACCGACAGTGGGTGGACTTGGGTTCGCTTCCCGGCCCGAAGTCCGCCCGACGACAGGCGAGCGAACGCGACCCCGCCTGGGCCGTTCGGCCGTCGCACACCGCCCGGGCCCGGCGGCACGCTCGCCTGGTGGCCGTACCCGCAAGCCATGCGGACCTCCTCGACCGTCCGCTTCCCGCAGCCCTGACCACGCACTTCGGCAAGGGCCGGCTCCAGTCGTCCGTGGTCTGGTACTGGCGTGACGGCCATGACGTCTGCTTCAGCACCATGCGCGAGTTCGTCAAGGCCACCAACCTGCGCGAACGTCCCCGCGCGACTCTCCTGATCTGGGACGACACCCGGTGGCTCGAGCTGCGCTGCGCCGCCACGCAGGTGAAGCAGACCCCTGATGAGGCGCTCGCCGCCTGCGACGACGTCGGCTTCCTCTACTGCGGCGTGCGGCCGTACTTCGGCGCCGTGGTGCCCGCCGAGTGGGCCGAGCGCGAGCACCCCGTGACGTTCCGGTTCACGCCGCAGGCCGTCGCTGCGGGCACGTTCGCGCGGATCCCCGCCTTCGCGCCGGGGCCGGGGCACGACGAGCCCACGGCTACCGCCGGCGACGAGCCGTCACTTCCCGACGACCACCTCGACCTGTTCACCGCCCCGGCCGTCCGCCTGCTCGCCACCCTGAACCCGGACGGCCACGCCCGCGTGCACCCGGTCGCCGCCGGCCTCGTCGGGCACCGTCTGGCGGCCCGCCCGACGGCGGACCAGGCCGCCGACCTGGCGCGTGACGCCCGGGCGACCCTGCTCGTCGTCGACCGGGCGAACTCCGCCCGCTGGATGGAGGTGCGCGCCGACACGCTCCCGGACGGCGACGGCTGCGCGACCCTGGCGCCCAGAAGGGTGGTGCTGGACGCGATCCATCCCTGAGCGCGGGGCAGGATCGGGACATGGATCTGCGCATCTTCACCGAGCCGCAGCAGGGCGGCACGTACGACGACCAGCTGGCCATCGCCCAGGCCGCCGAGGAGCTGGGCTTCTCCGGGTTCTTCCGCTCGGACCACTTCCTGGCGCAAGGTCGCGACGGGCGGCCCGGCCCCACCGATGCGTGGGTGACGTTGGCCGGGCTCGCGCGGGAGACGTCGCGGATCCGGTTGGGCACCCTGGTCTCGTCGGCCACCTTCCGTCACCCCGGGCTGCTGGCGATCCAGGTGGCCCAGGTGGACCAGATGTCCGGAGGCCGGGTCGAGCTGGGGCTGGGCGGCGGCTGGTTCGAGGCCGAGCACCGCGCCTACGGCGTCCCGTTCCCGGCCGACCGGTCGAGCCGGCTCGAGGAGCAGCTGGAGATCGTCACCGGCCTGTGGGCGGCGGACGGCCGGTACGACTTCGCCGGCCGGCACTACACGCTCGAGGACTCCCCGGCGCTGCCCAAGCCCTCGCAGACCAGCGCGCTGCGGGGCGGGCCGGGCGTGCCCGTGATCATCGGCGGTGCCGGGCCGCGGCGCACCCCGCGGCTGGTGGCGCGGTTCGCCGACGAGTACAACCAGGCGTTCCCGGCGCTCGACGCCGTGCGGCCGCGGATCGCCGTGGTGCGCGCCGCGTGCGAGGAGGCGGGCCGCGACCCCGCGACGCTGGTGCAGTCCGTCGCCCTGACGACCGTGGTGGCCGCCGACGAGGCCGAGTTCCTCCGCCGAGCGCAGGCGATCGGCGCGGACCCACGCTCGCTGCGGCAGCGCGGGCTGGCCGGTACGCCGGCGCAGGTGGTGGACCGGCTGGGCGCCCTGGCCGCCGACGGTGTGACCCGGGTGTACCTGCAGCTCGTGGACCAGCAGGACCTGGACCACCTCGCCCTGATCGCCGCCGAGGTGGCCCCGCAGGTCGCGGCGCCTGTCGGCGGACAGGGCTAGCGTGCCCACCATGACGGTGCGCGTGCAGGAAGTGGTGATCGACTGCGCCGACCCGGCGCGGCTGGCGGAGTTCTGGGCGCAGGTGCTCGAAGCCCGCTGGGCCAGCCTCGACGACGGCTTCGCGGTGGTCGAGGCGACGCCGCTGCAGGTGGCGTTCCAGAAGGTCCCGGAGCCCAAGCAGTCGCCGAAGAACCGGCTTCACCTGGACATCCAGGTGACCGACGCGCTCGCCGCCGCGGAGCGCGCCGAGGCCCTGGGCGCCCGCCGTACGGGGTACGCCAGCCTCGGCGAGAACGGCGACGGGTTCGTGGTGCTCCAGGACCCCGAGGGCAACGAGTTCTGCTTCGTGGTCGACGAGGCCGGCGGCTGGGCCCGCACCGTGCGGCAGGCGCTGGACGCACCGAGGTGACCCACCCGAGCTACCGCTTCTCCGCCGAGCTGTTCTCCTCCGGCAACGGCTCGGCGGGGTCGTGGGTGATGCTCGCCCTGCCGTTCGAGCAGGCGGACGCGATCGACGAGGTGTCGCAGAGCGCTCGGCACGGGTTCGGCTCGGTGCGCGTGGAGGCGCGCATCGGCAGCACCACCTGGCGCACCTCCCTGTTCCCGGACCGCCGGCGCGAGAGCTTCGTCATGGGCGTCAAGCAGCAGGTGAGGCGTGCCGAGGGTCTGCAGGTCGGCGACGTCGCCGACGTCGAGGTCACCCTGCTGGAGGTCACCGCGCGGTGAGCCCGCGGCAACCGCGGGACGTTCGGCCTGTAGCCGCGCCGCCGGTCGAGTGTTCGACTTCCGCCATGGCCCGCCGCCGCCTGCCCCGACCGTCGGACCTCCTGCCGCGCCCGAACGAGCTGCTGCCCCCGCCACCGCCCAAGCCGCCCCGGCGCACCGTCGTCGCCGCGCTCGCGTTCGCCGCCGGCCTGAGCCTGCCGCTGGTCCGCACGGCGATGCTGACGTTCGGCTCCACCGAGGAGGAGCTCGACGCGACGCTCCCCGGCGACGACATCCTCGGCCCGGCGCGACTGGTGGCCACCCGCACCGTCGGCATCGCGGCACCCGCGGACGCGGTGTGGCCGTGGCTGGCCCAGCTGGGCCAGGGCCGCGGCGGCTTCTACTCGTACGACGAGCTCGAGAACCTCCTCGGCCTCGACATCCACTCCGCCGACCGCGTGGTCCCGGAGCTC
The DNA here is from genome assembly GCA_023438885.1 of Actinomycetes bacterium. Taxonomy (GTDB): domain Bacteria; phylum Actinomycetota; class Actinomycetes; order Actinomycetales; family Cellulomonadaceae; genus Cellulomonas. Next base: position 1,374 of record JAEXPS010000053.1, on the reverse strand, counting down.
CAGGACCTGCGCCCCGGCGATGCGGTGCACCTGGCACCGCAGGTGGCGCTCGAGGTGGTGACTGCCGACCCTGGCCGCGCACTGGTGCTGCGAGGCGCTGTCTCGCCCGGCAGCGCGACGCCGCCGTACGACTTCACCTGGGCCTTCGTGCTGCGCCGCGCCCGCGACGGGGGCACCCGCCTGGTGGTGCGCGAGCGGTACCGCTACACCCGCGCGTGGGCCCCACTGCTGGTGGAGCCGGTCAGCGTGCTGTCGTGGCTGATGACCCAGAAGATGCTGCGCGGCATCCGTGACCGGGCCGAGGCCGGCTACCTGGCACCGGCGCAGGAGGGATGAGCCAGCCGGACGGCCCTGTGCCCGTCATACCGCGGTCGGACGGAGCGAGGCCGAGGTTCACCCTAGACTCGCCCCGTGATCTTCAAGGCTGTGGGGGACGGCCGGCCATATCCGGACCACGGGCTGACGACGGCCAAGCAATGGGCCGACGTTCCGCCCCGTCAGGTGAGGCTGGACGAGCTGGTGACCACGAAGCGAACGCTCGACCTGGAGGCCCTGCTCGCTGATGACTCGACCTTCTACGGTGACCTCTTCGCTCATGTGGTGCAGTACCGCGGTGTGCTGTACCTCGAGGACGGGCTGCACCGCGCCGTACGCGCTGCGCTCCAGCAGCGGCCGACCCTGCACGCCCGGGTCCTGGTGATCGACGCATGAGTGACGCGGAACGCGCCCGCAACCTGCGCCGGCGCCACATGCACGAGCGCCAGGCCGTGGTGTTCGGCGTGCTGCTGGCCTTCCTGGCCCTCGCCTTCGTCACGGCGGCGGCCATCTACTCCGGCAAGCTGGAGATGCCGTGGGCGAGCCGCGAGTTTCAGAGCGAGCCGACCCCGACCCCGACCCGAGACGTGATCCCGTGCCCGCCGGCCGGCGCCCTGCCGGTGGCTGCCGACCAGATCACCGTGAACGTCTACAACGGCACCGAGATCAGCGGGCTGGCCCGGACCACCGCCGACGCCCTCACCGAGCGCGGCTTCCTGGTGGCGACGACCGCCAACGCCCTCGGCTCGTTCGACGGGACCGCGCGCATCGACTTCGGCTACAGCGGCGTGGCCCAGGCCTACACGATCGCGGCGCAGGTCGACGACGCCGTGCTGCACCTCGACACGCGCCCGGACGCCACGGTCGACGTCGTCCTCGGATCCGCGTTCCTCGCGCTCAAGGCACCCGAGAACGTGGGTCTCGACCCGGCTGTGCCGCTGGTCGGCGCCAGCGGGTGCACGCCCCTGGAGACGCTCGCCCCGCCCGCGGCGCCCACCACGGCGCCCCCCGCACAGGGCTGATCTCCGGTACGACGAGGCCCGCCGCCCCGGTCGGGGA
>JAEXPS010000023.1 GCA_023438885.1 Actinomycetes bacterium | reverse complement strand
GCGCACGCCGGCTGCCACCGGGCGAAGCGGTGGGCGGGGCCGTCTCTGCTTCGTACACTTGTTCGATGCGGTGGCTTCAGCTTGGACCGGGGGCGGTGATCCGTGTCCCGCCGAGCTCGTGTCCAGGCTGCGGGTGGGGATGGCCCTCGACCGGGCCCGATCGCCCGGGCGAGGGCTTCGTCGGGTGTGGGTGCGCCGGCGCGATCCGGGGTGGCCACACCCGATGGACGTGCCGGGTCTGCGGGTCCGTGGCGTCCGAGGGGTGCGTCGACGTCGAGCGGTGGGGCGCCACGCATGTGCCGGTCGGCCTGCCGCAGGACATGCGGTGGGCGGTGCCGGAAGTGACGTAGGACGAGTTCGCTCACGCGGCGCGCGGCAGTCGGGCCACTGCGTCGCGGGCGAGCACGAGGCTGGCGCGCACGTAGACCTGCGTGGTCGCCAGCGAGCTGTGCCCGAGGAGGACCTGCACCGTGCGTAAGTCGGCGCCCTCCTCGACGAGTGTGGTGCCGAACCAGTGCCGCAGGCTGTGCGGCGTGTAGGGCCGGTCGATCCCGGCGGCGCGCATCGCATCGCTGATGGTGTCCGAGACCGATCCCGAGCGCACGTGCTCGCCGGGCCGCCGGCCCGGGAACCACCAGCCCTCGACCGGCCAGCCGACGGCTGCCGCGAGCAGCTCGCCGTGCAGCGGCACGCGCCGTGGCTTGCCCCCCTTGCCGACGACGTGCAGCAGCTCGGCGCCCTGGTCGAAGGCCTCGCCTCGCACCGCAGCGACCTCGCTCACCCGAAGCCCGGCGAACGCCGCGAGCATCACCATCATCCGTGTGCGCCGATGCAGGGGCCGGGCCAGCAGCGCCTGCAGGTGCACCGTCTCGATGGGCCGCGGCTCCCACTTGGCCACCCGCGGTGCTCGCAGGGCACGCATGGGATCGTCGATCCGAACCCCGGTCAGCTGGAGGTAGTCCGACCACGCTCGCAGTGCCGCATGGTAAGTCGAGCGCGTACCGGCAGACAGGCCGGGGCGGGCGAGGTACTCGCTGATGTCGATCGGTCCCAGCTCGGTGGGGTCGACGTGCGCGGCGGTCGCGACGCGGCGCACCAGGCCGAGCCGAGACTCGACGGTGGCAGCGCTCATGGCCTGAGCCGCCATCCAGGTCGACCACGAGTCGAGGAAGGTGCGGGCCGGCGTGATGGCCGGCGCCGCGCTCACGCTGCTTCCCGAGCCTCGATCCGGTGGCGTTGTCGCTCGGGTAGGGACTGCAGCCTGGCGAGGCCTGCGCGCTGCTGGTCGGCGTGGACCCGGGTGTACAGGGCGGTCGTGTTCAGCGAGGCGTGCCGCATCAGCTCCTGGACGATGCGCACGTCGACGCCGGCGCCGAGCAGTGAGGTGCCGAACCAGTGCCGCAGCTGGTGACCGGTGGCGTCGACGCCGCAGCGGCGCAGGGCGCGGGCGACCACGCCCCCGACCGAGTGCGCCTGAACGTGAGTCGACGGGTCGCGGTAGGCGGGGAACCACCAGCCACGCCGGGGCATGGCGGCCGCGTCGGCACGGATGACGTCGTGCAGCGGGTTGACCGCGACGACGCCGCCCTTGCCGCGCACCGTGACGGTGCCGGCGATGAGGTCGATGTCCTCACCGCGGAACTTGGCGACCTCGTGCCGGCGCAGCCCCTGGTAGGCCATCAGGTGGATCATCACCCGGGTGCGGTGGTGCATCCGGGACTGGAGCACGAGCGCCAGGCCCTCGTCGGCCACCGGCCGCGGCTGGCGGCGCGGGACGCGTGGGCTGCGCAGGTACTCGGTCGGGTCGTCGGGACGCCGGCCGGTGCGCTGCAGGTACGTGGACCAGGCGCGGATCGAGCCGAAGTACTTCTGCCGGGACCCGGGCGACAGGCTCGGAGACGCGAGCCATGCCACGATCCCTTCCTCGTCGAGCCGCAGGGCGTCGGCGCCCGACGCTCGAGCGCATCGCCGTACGGCCTGCACACGCTCGATGACGGTGCGGTCGGACAGCCCCTCTGCGCGCATCTTCGCGGCCCATGCTGTGAGCTCGGTCATGCTGCTGATCCCTCCCGGTTGTAGGCGGAGGGACCTATCGGCTCCAGGGAGGACGGGGCTCACCGTGACGCCGGGACGTTAGGCCGACCGGGCGACGGCGACGGCGGCGATGGCGCGCTGTGGGCCCGCCTCAGGGCCTGCGGCTAGCGCGTCCGCCGCGTCGTCCGAGGCGACGGGCGCTGGCGTCTTCAGTAGCAAGGCGATCTTGACGCCGTAGCGCTGCTGCGCGGCCTGCCGGGTGGTCCCGGTCGCCGCGGCGATCTCGCCCCACGAGCGACCGGCGGCGCGCAGGCCGGCCACGGCCCGCACGATCGCCTCCTCGACGGCGTGCTGCACGGCGAGCAGCTCGGCCAGGTCCTCCACGTCGGCGTGCGCCACCCGCCGGGAGTAGGCGCGCAGGACCCGCAGCACGAATGCGCGGAAGTCGCTGTGGTCTCCCCCACCCATCAGGCACCGACCGTCGCCGTGCTCACGCAGCGGCGCCGAGCTCGAGCGGCTCGGCCAGCGGATCGCGGCCGATCAGTCGGAGGTGGCGAAGTGTCGCGCTTCCACCGCGGAGGTCGTCGGTTCGAGACCGGCCGGGCCCACCTCACCGCTCGCGGCTCCCTCGGCGAGCGGCTCGTCGACCGCTGCCTCCGCGGCGGCGAGCCGCGCCGGCGTCAACCGGACGACCAGACCGATCACCGCAAGGGTCAGCGCCGTTCCGACGACGAACACGACCTTGATCCCGAAGGCCTCGCCGAGCGCGCCTCCGAGTGCGGCGCCGATGGGGGCGGTGCCCCAGGCGAGCAGCCGGTAGGCCGAGTTGAGCCGGCCGAGCAGCCGGTCGGGGGTCAGCCGCTGCCGCAGCGACACCGCGATGACGTTCCAGAGCGCCATCCCGACGCCGGACACTGCGAACAGGGCGCCGATGACCATCGGGTTCGTCGTGAGCAGCGGAGCGGCCAGGCCGATTGCGCTGGCGGCCATTGCCGTCATGAGGCTCGCCGTCCGCCCGATGCGCTTGGCCATCTGGTTCGCCACCAGCGAGCCGGTGACCGAGCCGATCGCCAGCGCGGTGAGCAGCACGCCGTACTGCGCCTCGTTCAGGCCGAGCGTCGACGACGGCCCTACCGCCCAGAGAACCCACACGGACGACGACGCGGCCCAGCCGAGGTTGGACAGGCCGACCGACGTCGCCAGCGTGCGCAGCACACGCTGCTGCCAGAGGAAGCGCAGGCCCTCGGCGACGTCGCCACGCAGCGACGTGGTGGTCTTGCGCTCAACCCGGAAGGTGCCGCGCAGCGTGGACAGCACGAGGACCGCCACGACCCACAGCGCAACCGGCACACCGAGCGCCAGGCCGATCCCCACGGCCGCCAGGACGCCGCCGAGAGGCGGGCCGACGAAGCTGTGCGCCGTCGTCTCCAGCGCGAACAGCCGTCCGTTGGCACCCTGCAGCCGGTCGCGCGGCACGACCTGGGGAAGGATCGACTGCGCGGTGGTGTCGTAGAACACCTCGGCGGTGCCGATGAGCACCGCGCCCGCATACAGCACCCAGATCGACTCCGGACCGAAGGCCACTCCCGCCACCACGAGCCCGAGCGCGCCGGCCCGCACCGTGTTCGCGACGAGCATCGTCACCCGGCGGTCCCAGCGGTCGATGAGGGCGCCGGCCGGCAGAGTCACGACGAGCCACGGGAGCGACAGCGCGAACGACAGTCCCGCGATGAGGGCGGGGCTGGACGTGAGGCGCAGGGCTGCCAGCGGCAGGGCCGCCCGCAGCATGCCGTCGGCAAGGTTCGAGAAGCCCGACGCCGTCATCAGGCGCGCCAGGGGGAACCGGGAGGTCGCGCTCACCGCGAGCCAGCTGTCACGGGCCCATTGTTGAAGGCCGCGCGCCTCGGGCTTCCGGGACCTGTGGCCCAACTCCGGTGCAGCTGCTACAGAGCCGCGAGCGCCTCGCGGTAGGCGGCCAGCGGCCGGGCCTGGCCACGGGGGTTGACAACCGCCCAGCGGACGATCCCCTCGGCGTCGACGAGGAACGACCCGCGGATCGCCATGCCGCCGGCCTCGTCGAACACCCCGTAGCTGCGCGCCACCGCGCCGTGCGGCCAGAAGTCGGAGAGCAGGTCGAACGAGTAGCCCTCCTGCTCGCGGAACACCCGCAGCGAGTGCGCGGGGTCGCAGGAGATGCCGAGCAGCGTCACCCCCGCCTCGTCGAACGCGGCGATGTTGTCGCGCAGCTCGCACAGCTCGCCGGTGCAGGTGCCGGAGAAGGCGTACGGGTAGAACACGAGCACCACGGGCGAGCCGCGCAGCAAGAACAGCCTCACCGGTTCGCCCGCCGCGCCCGGCAGGGTGAAGTCGGGGGCCGGAGCACCCACCTGGAGGTCCACGCTCACGTCTACTTGCCGCGGCCTCGGGTGGAGAGCCTCGTGGCCGACCAGTTCGCCGCCACGGCGAAGGTCGTCATCGGGTGCAGCCCGGCGGTGGTCGCCGCCTCCTCGATGTCGGCGTGCGGCACGTGACCGGACCGGCCCGGCTTCGGCGTCAGCAGCCAGATCGGCCCGTTGTCGTCGAGCACGGTCAGGGCGTCGACGAGCGCGTCCGCCAGATCGCCGTCCCCGTCGCGGAACCAGATGACGGCCCCGTCCGTGACGTCGTCGTAGTCCTCGTCGACCAGCTCGGTGCCGGTGATGTTCTCCAGACCCGCACGCAGGTCCTCGTCGACATCGTCGTCGTAGCCGAACTCCTGGATCACCTGCCCGGAGGCAAATGCCAGGCGTGACGCAGCCGAAGCTGCGTCGTCCGCGGTGGTGGACACCGGACCTCTCCTTCCCGACCTGCCGCAGCGTCCCGCGGTCCGAACCTCTCGATGAGCGCAGACGCTAGCCCACCAGGCGTCACGCGGCCCGGCAAGTCCCAGGTGTCGTGAACGTCACGATGCCGCGTGTGACTTTCGACCCAGGAAGGTCGGAGAATGGGATGACTTCACTCCACGAGAGAACCAAAGGAGCTACTGGTGGCTTCGATCGACGAGACCGGCCCGCTCATCGGGGGACTGCTGAGTCAGGTACCCGACATCGACCCCGCGGAGACGGGTGAGTGGATCGAGTCGCTCGACGGACTCATCGACGCCGAGGGCGGCCCCCGAGCCCGGTACGTGCTGATGAGCCTGCTGCGACACGCGCGGCAGCGCAACGTCGCCATCCCGGTCTCTCTCAACACCCCGTACGTCAACACCATCGCGGTGCACAACGAGCCGTACTTCCCCGGCGACGAGGCGATGGAGCGGCGCTACCGCCGGATGATCCGCTGGAACGCGGCCGTCATGGTGACGCGCGCGCAGCGGCCCGGCGTGGCGGTCGGTGGTCACCTGTCGTCGTATGCCTCGGTGGCCACGCTCTACGAAGTGGGTCTCAACCACTTCTTCCGCGGCAAGGACCACCCGGGTGGCGGCGACCAGGTGTACTTCCAGGGGCACTCCTCCCCCGGCATGTACGCCCGCGCCTACCTCGAGGGCCGCCTGTCCGAGCAGCAGCTCGACGGGTTCCGGCAGGAGATGTCCAACCCGGGCGGCGGCCTGCCCTCCTACCCGCACCCGCGGCTGCTGCCCGACTTCTGGGAGTTCCCGACCGTGTCGATGGGCCTCGGCCCTTCGTCGGCCATCTACCAGGCATGGACCAACAAGTACCTGCACTACCGCGGCATCAAGGACACCAGCCAGCAGGACGTCTGGGCGTTCCTCGGCGACGGTGAGATGGACGAGCCGGAGAGCCGCGGCCTGATCCAGCACGCCGCCCAGCAGGGCCTGGACAACCTGACGTTCGTCGTCAACTGCAACCTGCAGCGGCTCGACGGCCCGGTGCGCGGCAACGGCAAGATCATCCAGGAGCTCGAGGCGTTCTTCCGTGGCGCCGGCTGGAACGTCATCAAGGTGATCTGGGGCCGCGAGTGGGACGTGCTGCTCAACGCGGACAAGGACCGCGCGCTGGTCAACCTGATGAACATCACGCCGGACGGCGACTTCCAGACGTTCAAGGCCAACGACGGCGCGTACGTGCGCGAGCACTTCTTCGGGCGCGACCCGCGCACCGCCCGGCTCGTGTCCGGCATGCCGGCCGACGAGATCTGGGCGCTCAAGCGCGGAGGCCACGACTACCGCAAGGTCTACGCGGCGTACAAGGCGGCCCGCGAGCACACCGGCCAGCCGACCGTGATCCTCGCCCACACCATCAAGGGCTACGCGCTGGGCTCGCACTTCGCAGGCCGCAACGCGACGCACCAGATGAAGAAGCTCAAGGTCGACGACCTCAAGCAGCTGCGCGACACGCTCCAGCTGCCGTTCAGTGACGCCCAGCTCGAGGCCGACCCGTACCTGCCGCCGTACTACAACCCCGGCCCGCAGGACGAGGCGATCCAGTACATGCTCGAGCGCCGGCGCGAGCTCGGTGGGTTCGTCCCCGAGCGCCGCTCGACCTTCAAGCCCCTGGTGCTACCGGAGCCCAAGGCGTACGAGGGCCTGAAGAAGGGCTCGGGCACGCAGGCGGTCGCCTCGACGATGGCCTTCGTCAGGCTGTTCAAGGACCTGCTGCGCGACCCGGAGATCGGCAAGCGCATCGTGCCGATCATCCCCGACGAGGCCCGCACCTTCGGGCTGGACTCGATCTTCCCGAGCGCGAAGATCTTCAACACCCTCGGCCAGCAGTACACGCCGGTGGACGCCGACCTGATGCTGTCCTACCGGGAGTCACAGTCCGGCCAGGTGATGCACACGGGCATCAACGAGGCCGGCTCGGCCTCGGCGTTCCAGGCCGTCGGCACGTCGTACGCGACGCACGGCGAGCCCCTGATCCCGTTCTACTTCTACTACTCGATGTTCGGGTTCCAGCGCACGGGCGACCAGTTCTGGGCGGCCGGCGACCAGCTGACGCGGGGCTTCCTCGTCGGCGCCACCGCCGGGCGCACCACGCTGACCGGCGAGGGTCTGCAGCACGCCGACGGGCACTCCCCGCTGTTCGCCGGGGCGATGCCGCACGTGATCCACTACGACCCGGCGTACGGCTACGAGATCCGGCACATCGTCAAGGACGGGCTGGAGCGGATGTTCGGCGACGGCTCGGACGGCCGCGACCCGAACGTCATCTACTACCTCACCGTCTACAACGAGCCGATGGTGCAGCCGGCCGAGCCGGAGAACGTCGACGTCGAGGGCATCCTCAAGGGCATCTACCTGCTGTCGCCGGCGGAGGGCGACGGGCCGCGCGCCCAGATCCTCGCCTCCGGCGTCGGGGTGCCGTGGGCCCTGGAGGCACAGCAGCTGCTCGCCCATGACTTCGGTGTGCGGGCGGCGGTCTGGTCGGTCACCTCGTGGTCGCAGCTTCGCCGCGACGGGCTCGAGGCCGACGAGCACGCGTTCCTGCACCCCGGTGAGGAGCCCCGGCAGGCGTACCTCACGACGAAGCTCGCGGGAGCGCAGGGCCCGTTCGTCGCGACGAGCGACTACAACCACCTCGTCGCCGACCAGGTGCGGGCCTGGGTGCCCGGCCGGTTCGCGACGCTCGGCGCCGACGGGTTCGGCTTCTCCGACACCCGCGCCGCCGCCCGCCGGCACTTCAAGATCGACGGCGCGTCCGTGGTGGTCAAGGTGCTCCAGCAGCTCGTCGCCGAGGGTGCCGTCGACCCGTCCCTGCCCGCGCAGGCGATCGAGCGGTACCGGCTCTACGACGTGACGGCCGGCACGTCCGGCGTCGCCGGCGGCGACAGCTGACCGACAGCTGACCCACCACTCTCCACCCCGCCTCCACCCACGCAGCGTCCGAGGATGTGGTGCCTCTAGGCACCACATCCTCGGACGCTGTGCTGTGGGAGGCACCTGCTGGCGGGCGGGTGCGTGGAGGGTCAGGTTCCCGGGAGGGACTGCTCCGACTCGGCGATCTCGCGGGCGAGCTGGGCCCGCAGCGCGCTCAGCGCCTCGGCGTCGTCGCGGTCGTCCAGGGCCGCCAGGTATTGCTTCGCCTCGAACGGGCGGCCCGCCTCGAGAGCGGCGTCCACGAGCTGGCGGCCCACCTCGGGGTCGTGCTCTCGTGCGCGCCAGTGCCCGAGACCGAGGCCCAGTGCCTCGACGGGCATCCCGGCCTCACGCAGCAGCTTGAGCCCTTCCGCCAGCGCGTGGCCGGAGGGGTCGCGGTCGGCGGCGGTCACCAGCCGTCGCAGGGTGGCGTCGTGGTCGTCGTGCACCGAGAGCCGCGCCATCTCCACCAGCGGGAACCAGCCGCGAGGGTTGCCGGCGAACTCCTCGGCGAGCGCCCAGACGGCCAGGTCCTCGGCCTGCTGCCGCTCGGTCGGGTCGGCGGGTGCGGCCAGCGGGTCGCGCTCGTCGAACGACTCCGCCGCGCGGCGCCGGACGATCTCCGCGAGCGCGCGGAACGCCAGCTCGTTGTTGGGATCGTCCGAGAGCATCGAGCGCAAGGCGTCCTCGTGCAGGCTGTCGCCGCGCCGCCGAGCCGAGGTCGGACGGCGCGCGCCGACCTTGGAGGCCGAGGTCGGCCGCCGGATCAACTGGCGGAGCCGTGGCAGGAGTGCCATGCAGCGACCCTATCCGAGGTGCTCTTCCGGCACCCCTGGTCGCACCGCGGAACCGTCCGGACCAGTGCGTCGGTTGTCGACTCCCCACAACCGGTGCGTATGCTCCCCGGCATGGCGACCACGGGCGGCGACGGCACGGCGCGGCGAGGGTCAGCGCGCACCGCGAAGGCGGGGCAACCTCCGGTGCAGGCTGCCGTGACCAGCGCCGAGACCCAGCGACGCGTCAAGGGAGCCGCAGGCGATCTGGCAGCGGCGACGATGCGGCGCCTCGAGCTCGACCTCGACTGGTACCGCGCACTGCCCGCCGAGGAGCGATCCTGGGTGGGCCTGGTGGCCCAGGCGGGCATCACGGCGTTCGTGGACTGGTTCGCCGATCCGGTGGGTTCGCCCGCGGGCCCCGGCGACATGTTCGACACCGCGCCGCCGGAGTTGACCCGGTCCGTGTCGCTGCAGCGCACGTTGCAGCTGGTCCGCATCGGCGTCGACGTCGTCGAGGAGCACAGCGAGAAGCTGGCGGCCCCGGGTGAGGAGCAGGCGCTGCGGGAGGCGGTGCTGCGCTACTCGCGCGAGGTCGCCTTCTCCGCCGCTCAGGTCTACGCGCACGCGGCCGAGGTGCGCGGCGCCTGGGATGCCCGACTCGAGGCCCTCGTCGTCGACGCGCTGGTGCGTGGCGACGTCGACGACTCCCTCCGGTCGCGGGTCGCGGCGCTGGGCTGGACCGGACAGGGGGCGATGCTCGTCGTCGCGGGCACCACGGACGGCCCCCTCGACCAACGCCGCGCGGCCGACCTGCGCCGCGCCACCCGGAGACTGGCTGACGTGCTCATCGGCATCCAGGGCGACCGGCTCCTGCTGTTCCTGCGGGGGGTTGGCGACGTGTCGACGGCGGTGCATGCGGTGCTCCCGCGGTTCGGGCCGGGTGCCGTGGTCGTCGGGCCGCCGGCGACGGACCTGACGGACTGCTCCCGGTCCGCGCGCGCCGCGCTCGCCGGGCTCCAGGCCGCCCCGGCGTGGGCGCACGCGCCGCGCCCGGTCGAGGCCGACGAGCTCCTCCCCGAGCGCGTGCTCGTCGGCGACGACGCCGCCCGCCGCCAGCTGGTGGCGCGCGCCTACGCGCCGCTGGCCGCCAGCACGGGAGCGCTCCTCGAGACGCTCGAGGCCTACCTCGGCACGGGGCGCTCGCTCGAAGCCGCCGCGCGCGCCCTCTACGTGCACCCCAACACGGTGCGCTACCGGCTGCGCCGGGTCACCGACGTGACGGGCTGGGACCCGCTCGACGCCCGCGACTGCTACGTGCTCCAGACCGCGATCGCGCTCGGCCGCCTCGACGGCGCTGCTGGGGCGTCAGCCGGCGCTTTGTAGGACTGCGACAAGGCGGTGGAGGCAACCTCGTGCCTGCCGCCACCCGATGCCCCTGCGGGTGGACGGCACAGTGGTCAGGTGCTCGCCGTCGTCTGCCCCGGTCAGGGTGCCCAGTCCCCCGGCATGCTCGCCCCCTGGCTCGAGGTGCCCGGCGTGGCGGCATCGCTGGCGGGGGCGTCCGACGTCGCGGAGCTGGACCTGGTGCGCCTCGGCACCACGGCGGACGCGGACGAGATCCGCGACACCGCGATCGCGCAGCCGCTCCTGGTCGCCACCGCTCTCGCGACGGCTCAGGCGCTGGCCATCGGCGCGCCGGAGGCGGCCGTCCCCCGGATCGTCGCGGGCCACTCCGTCGGCGAGTTCGGAGCGCTCGCGCTCGCCGGTGTGCTCGACGAATCCACCGCGCTGCGGCTGGTCTCGCTGCGCGGCCGTGCGATGGCCGAGGCAGCCGGGCGCGTGCCCACCGGCATGAGCGCCGTGCTGGGGGGCGAGCCCGACGAGGTCCTCGCCCGCATCGCGGAGGCCGGCCTGACGGCCGCGAACGTCAACGGCGGCGGCCAGGTGGTCGCCGCCGGCACGCTCGACGCGCTCGCCGACCTCGCGGCGGCGCCCCCCGCACGTTCGCGGGTGATCCCGCTCCAGGTCGCCGGGGCGTTCCACACGCAGTTCATGGCGCCGGCCGTCGACGAGCTGCGCGCTGCCGCCGAGAGCGTCGCGGTGAGCGATCCCGGCGTGACGCTCCTGAGCAACGCCGACGGCGCGGCCGTGGCCACCGGGGCGGAAGCCCTCCGGCTCGTCGTGAACCAGGTGGCCCATCCGGTGCGCTGGGACCTGTGCCAGGCGACGATGGCAAGCCTGGGGGTCACCGGCCTCCTCGAGCTGGCCCCCGGCGGCGTGCTGACGGGCCTGGCGCGGCGCGCCCTGCCCGGCGTCGAGACCGTGGCCCTGAAGACGCCCGCCGACCTCGACGCCGCCCGCGACCTGGCGCGGCGCCACACCACGAAGGAGCATCCGTGACCCGTCCCACCCTCCGGCAGGCGACCGGCCCCGCGTTCACGCGGATCCTCGGGATCGGTGGCGTGCGCGGCGAGCTCGTGGTGCCCAACGACGACATCGTCGGGCCGATCGACTCCTCGGACGAGTGGATCCGCCAGCGCACCGGCATCGTCACGCGCCGCCGGGCCGGCGCGGGCACGGACGTCCTCGATCTCGCCGAAGGAGCGGCCCGGGCTGCGCTCGACGACGCGGGTCTCACCGGTCTCGAGATCGACGCCGTCATCGTCTCGACGGTGACCTACTTCGAGCAGACTCCGTCCGCAGCCGCGATCATCGCCGACCGGATCGGCGCCGCCCCCGCGGCCGCGTGGGACATCTCCGCGGCCTGCGCGGGGTACTGCTATGCGATCGGCCAGGCCGACGCCCTGGTGCGCTCCGGTGCCGCACGTCACGTGCTCGTGGTCGGCGCGGAGAAGATGAGCGAGTACATCGACCCCACGGACCGGTCCATCTCGTTCCTGCTCGGCGACGGCGCCGGCGCAGCCGTGGTCGGCCCGTCCGAGACCCCCGGCATCGGCCCCACCGTCTGGGGCTCCGACGGCGCCCAGGCCAAGGCGATCTACCAGACCCACTCGTGGCTCCAGTGGCGCGACGACCCCAGCCTCGGCTGGCCCACCATCCGCCAGCAGGGGCCGACCGTGTTCAAGTGGGCCGTGTGGCAGATGGCACCGGTGGCGCAGAAGGCGCTCGACGCCGCGGGCGTCACGGCCGACGAGATCGACGCGTTCGTCCCGCACCAGGCGAACATGCGGATCATCGACCAGATGATCAAGCAGCTGAAGCTGCCGGAGAGCGTCGTGGTCGGCCGCGACATCGCCGACACGGGCAACACGTCGGCGGCCTCCATCCCGCTCGCCATCGAGCGGCTGCGCCGTGAGGGCCTGGTCGAGCCGGGGGCCCTGGCGCTCCAGATCGGCTTCGGCGCCGGCCTCGTCTATGCAGCCCAGGTCGTCGCGCTGCCCTAGTACCGTCGTCACGAACCGCCCAACCCAACCCTGAGGAGAGCCCCGATGGCCTACAGCGAGCAGGAGATCCTGGCCGGCCTGGCCGAGATCGTCAGCGAGGAGACCGGCCTGCCCGCCGATTCCGTGCTGCCGGAGAAGTCCTTCACCGACGACCTCGACATCGACTCGCTGTCGATGATGACGATCGTCACCCTGGCCGAGGACAAGTTCTCGGTCACCATCCCCGACGACGAGGTGAAGAACCTCGCGACGGTCGGCGACGCCGTCACCTACATCACGGGCGCTCAGGCCTGACGACCCCACCGGCGGCCCGTCCACGACCGGACGGCGCCGCCGGTGCGGATCCCTGCACCGACCGAAGGAGCCCTCCATGACCGCACCGATCGACGTCGTCGTCACCGGCCTGGGCGCCACCACCCCGCTCGGTGGTGACGTACGCAGCACCTGGTCCGCGGCTCTCGCCGGCGTGTCCGGAGCCCGCACCTTCGAGAACGACTGGGCCGAGCGCTACGGCCTGCCGGTGCACTTCGCGGCAACCATCAAGGTGTCGCCGGAGGACGTGCTGACCGGTCCCGAGCGCAAGCGGATGGACCCGTCGGCGCAGTACGCGATCATCGCTGCGCGTGAGGCCTGGGCGGACGCCGGGGCCCCCGAGGTGGACCCGGACCGTCTGGGGGCCGTGGTGTCGTCCGGCATCGGCGGCATCTGGACGTCGATGGAAGCCTGGGACCTGATGCACGAGCGCGGCGCCCGCCGGGTGCTGCCGATGACGGTGCCGATGCTCATGCCCAACTCGCCGGCGGCCTACGTGTCGCTCGAGCTCGGAGCGCGAGCCGGTGCGCACGCCCTGGTCTCCGCCTGCGCCTCGGGCTCCGAAGGGATCGGCTACGGGGTCGACATGATCCGCCTGGGCCGCGCGGACGTGGTCGTGGCCGGCGGCACCGAGGCGACCATGCACCCGATGCCGATCGCCGCCTTCGCCGCCTCGCGCACGCTGTCGCTGCGCAACGACGACCCCGAGCACGCGTCCCGGCCGTACGACGTGGACCGCGACGGCTTCGTGCTGGGCGAGGGCGCCGGGATCGTCGTGCTCGAGAGCGCGGCCCACGCCGCCGCTCGCGGAGCGCGGGTCTACGGCCGCATCGCCGGCGTGGGGCTCTCCGCCGACGGCTACCACATCACCTCACCGGAGCCCTCCGGCGACGGGCAGATCCGCGCGATGCGGGCCGCCCTTGCCGACTCCGGCATCACCGCGCGCGACGTGGTGCACCTCAACGCCCACGCGACCTCGACGGTGGTGGGCGACCTCATCGAGGCCCGCTCCGTGCGCGCGGTCCTCGGCGACGACGCGGACCACGTCGCCCTCTCGGCGACGAAGTCGATGACCGGTCACCTGCTCGGCGGAGCCGGCGCCCTGGAGACGATCCTCACGGTGCTCGCGCTGCACGAGCGCCAGGCGCCGCCGACGATCAACGTCGCCAACCCCGACCCGGAGCTGGTCCTGGACCTGGTGCGGGACGTCCCGCGCGCTCTGCCGAGTGGCGACCTCGCCGCGATCAACAACTCCTTCGGCTTCGGCGGGCACAACGTCGCGCTGGTCGTGACGACCGCCTGACGCGTTCGGCGGTCGGCCGGTCAGCCGACGCGGTGCAGCCAACGCACCGGCGCACCGGCGCCGGCGTAGCGGAAGGGCTCGAGCTCGTCGTCCCACGCCTGCCCCAGGGCGAGATCCAGCTCCTCCCGCAGGCGCACCGGGTCGCTCGCGTGCTCCAGCGCGGCCCGGACACGGTCCTCGGGGACGACGATGTTGCCGTGCACGTCGGTGGCCGCATGGAAGATGCCGAGCTCCGGCGTGTGGCTCCAGCGGGCGCCGTCGGCGCCATGGCTCGGTTCCTCGGTCACCTCGTAGCGCAGGTGGGTCCACCCGCGCAGCGCAGACGCCAGCCGCGCACCCGTCCCCTGCGCGCCCTGCCACGAGAGCTCGGCGCGGAAGAACCCGGGCCCGGCGGGTTGCACGGTCCAGTCCAGCGCCACCCGGACGCCGAGCACGTTGCCCGCGGCCCACTCGATGTGCGGGCACAGCGCACGGGGCGCAGAGTGCACGAAAAGGACACCGCGGGTGATGGCACCGGCCATGTCGTCCTCCGTAGGTGATCCGAGGGTCGTCTTCCCCAACGTCCTTCGGATGTGCCCGGGAGTGCGTGGCGCTCGCGGCGTGCGGTACCAGGATGCCCGACGAAGTCGCGTCTGGCCAGCGACGCGGCCTCAGAGCTGTTCGCGGATCGCCTTCATCGCCTTCTTGCGCACCGCACGGTCGAGGCGATCGAGGTACAGGTGGCCGTCCAGGTGGTCCACCTCGTGCTGCAGGCAGCGCGCCATCAGCTCGGTGCCCTCGACCACGACCTCCTTGCCGTCCAGGTCCTTGCCGACCACCCTGGCGTACCAGGCCCGGCGGGTCGGGAACCAGAGGCCGGGCACCGAGAGGCAGCCCTCGTCCCCGTCCTGGTACTCGTCCGGGGACAGCTCGACGATCACGGGGTTGAGCACGTAGCCGATCTCGTCGTCGATGTTCCACGAGAAGGCGCGCAGGCTGACGCCGATCTGGTTCGCGGCGAGCCCCGCGCGCCCGTCCTCGTCCACGGTCTCGAGCAGGTCGTCGACGAGTCCGCGTACGCGGTCGTCGATCGACGTGATCGGGTCGCAGGGCGTACGCAGCACGGGGTCCCCGACGATGCGGATCTCACGCTTGGCCATGGCCCCGATCCTCGCACGTCACACGGTCCACAGACGCCGACGCCGGTGGGATCGTCGCGATCCCACCGGCG
>JAEXPS010000178.1 GCA_023438885.1 Actinomycetes bacterium | reverse complement strand
CGACGAGGTCCACCGGGGGCTCGTCGACCGCGTGCTCGAGCTCGGCCATCAGGTCGCTGCCCGAGCCCGAGTAGGCCCCGGTGCGGGTGCCCCAGCCGGCGACGTGCGCCATCCGCAAGAACCCCAGCAGCCGCACCGGCATGAGGAAGAACGTCGAGACGATGATGAACACCGGCAGCCGGAAGAAGTCGCTCGGCCGCTCCTGGAGGTGCCGGATCTGCCGGATCGCCATCGAGAGCACCGACGACGCGACCATCAGCCCCAGCACCCAGACCCAGCCGCTCAGCCCGGTGTAGGTCTGGATCACCGCCGCGTACAGGTTGGTGCCGGTGTGCGTCACCTCGCGGTACACCCAGCCGGCGATGGTGCCCACCAGCAGGAACGGCAGCAGGATGTCGGCCACGAAGAAGATCGCCAGCACCGGGGCGTGCCCGGCCATCCACGGCAGCATCCGCAAGGTGTTGTACTGACTGCCCCGCGCCCAGCGCAGCTGCTGCTTGAACAGCTTCTTCACCTTCAGCGGAGCGTCGGTGTAGACGAGGCTCGTGTGCTGGTAGGCCGTGCGGTAGCCGGCCTTGAGCGTCAGGTTGGTCAGCGTGCGGTCGTCGGACACCTCGAGGAACACCCCGAGGAACCTCTCGGTCATGAACTTGTCCATGACCTGCATGAGGATGCGCCGCCGGAACGCGATGGTCCGTCCCGGCAGGCAGCCCACCTGTCCCAGCACGGACTGGGCGGGCATCGAGTACAGGGCCCGGGTGTTCTCCAGCCAGTCGGCCCACCGGGTGATCCACGAGCGCGCCGGGTCCAGGATCCGCTGGCGCGTGGTGACCCCGCCGATCGCCGGGTCCGCGAACGGCTTGACCAGCTCCTCGAGGGTGCCCTCGGTCCAGACGGTGTCCGAGTCGACGAGCACGGTGATCTCACCGGTGGACATCCGGGTGCCGATCCGCACCGCGTTCCGCTTGCCCGGCACGGAGGTGTGAGTCCACCGCACCAGGGGCGCGAACTCGTCGCACACCCGCTCCAGGCCGGGGTTGGGGGCGCCGTTGATGACGACGATCACCTCGTCGGGCCGCTGGGCGGCGATGCGGCTCAGGACGTCGCGGAACAGGTCGAGGGGCTCGTCGACCACCGGCACCACCACGCTGGTCGAGACATCGTGTGGCTCGGTCCACGGCCTGTACCTGCGCGACAGCACCACCTTGAGGAGCCAGAGCGCCCAGACGAGCGCGGAGAACAGCGCGAACAGGTAGATCTCGCTCTGGCCGGCCAGCATGTGGCGGACCTGCAGGATGAAGATGAACACGGCGAGGCCCCTCGGGTGGCGGACACGGAGGTGCTGCGTGGGCGCGCGACGGTGAGTCGCACGTCATCGGGAGAGGTCGGACACCGCGGGTGGCCATGCGCTGCGGCCGGGGTCGAGCGGGTCGTCCGACGAGCTTCCGGAGGGTCTTGCGCCCTGGCCGGACACCTCCACCATGCGACCCGGAACCGCTGATGGGAAGGGTTCCAGGAAAACGTTGTGTAAACCGTCGTGGAAGGCCGCGTCGGCTCCGAGCGGCTCGCAGTGAGCTGGTGACGTCGTCGTCGCTGGTCACGGGGCCGCGGCACCACCCGGACAGGCGTCCGGATGCGGTAACACGCCGGGCACGGCCGTCCAGGTGCCGCGGCCCGGCCGGACGGAATACGGCGGCGCGCTGTCAGCGGGTGATGGGAGGATCGGTCGATGCTCCGGCCCTACCGCGCCATCCTCGCGCGCCCTGGTGCGCCCTCGTTCAGCGCCGCGGCGGCGCTGGCGCGCCTGCCGATGTCGATGGTCGGCATCGCGATCGTCCTCGTGGTCAGCTCGCTGTACGACTCCTACGGCCTGGCCGGCCGGGTGTCCGCGGTGTACGTGGTGGCCACCGCCGTCGCCGCCCCGCATCTGGGCAAGCTCGTCGACCGGTTCGGCCAGGGCCGGGTGATGCCGCCGTTCGTCGTCCTGTCGGTGGTGGGCATGGCGGTGCTCGCCGTGGCAGCGGCGACGAAGGCGCCGGAGCCCTGGCTCTACGTGGGCGCCGCCCTGTCCGGCTGGGCCTGCGCCTTCGGGTCGATGGTCCGGGCGCGCTGGACTCACACGCTGCGTGACGAGCCCCGGCTGGTCCACACCGCGTTCTCGTTCGAGTCGGTGATCGACGAGCTGGTGTTCGTCGTCGGGCCTGTCGTGGCGACGTTCCTGGCGACCGGCCCTCAGCCCGCGGTGGCTCTCGCGCTGCCCGCGCTCGCGCTGCTGGGCGGCGGCCTGTGGCTGTCCGCGCAGCGGGGCACCGAGCCGCCGGTGGCCGGGCGCGACGAGCCGCGGCCGGGCGGCAGCGTGCTGCGGCGGCCCGGGATGGCGATGCTGCTCGTGGTCTTCGTCGGGATGGGCTCGATCTTCGGCTCGACCGACGTCGCGACGGTCGCGTTCGCCGAGGAGCAGGGCAGCAAGGGCTCGGCGGGCGTCGTGCTGGCGATCTTCGCGCTCGGCTCGCTGCTCGCCGGCCTGGCGTACGGCGCCCGCCACTGGCAGTCGCCCCTCGCCGTCCGGTTCGCCGTGACCATCGTGCTGCTGGCACTGGGCGCATGCCTGTTCCTCGTGGTCGGCAGCCTGCCGGCGCTGGCCGGCGTCATGTTCGTCGTCGGGTTCACCATCTCCCCGTCGATCGTCTCCGGGAACGCGCTGGTGCAGGCGCTGGTGCCGCCGGAGCGCCTCACCGAGGGACTGGCCTGGGTCGGCACCGCGCTGAGCGTCGGGGTGTCGGTGGGGTCGTCCGTCGCAGGCGACCGGGTGGACGCGATGGGCGCCCACGGTGGCTTCCTCGTCGTGGTGGTCGCCGCCGGTGCCGTCGTCGTCGCGATGCTCCTCGCGTATCGCGGCTTGCGCGCGGTGGGGAGCTCCGCGGTGCCCGACGAGATCGACCTCCCCGCCGACATCGCGGGCTGACCGGGGTCCCGGGCGGCCGCGCCCACCACGTGAGCGGCCGGTGCGGCGGGTGCCCGCGGCGCGCCCGGTGCGGCAGGGTAGTGGAGTGGTCGCGGAGCACCTCGTGGTGATGGGCGTGTCCGGGACGGGCAAGTCGACGCTCGGCGCCGCCCTGGCGGCGCACCTGGGCCGGCCGTTCCTGGAGGGCGACGCGTTCCACCCGCCGGCGAACGTGGCGAAGATGGCGGCCGGCGTCGCGCTGACCGACGACGACCGCCTCCCCTGGCTCGACGCCCTCGCCGCCGCGATGTCCCGGCACGCCGCCGCCGGCCGGTCCACCGTCGTCGCCTGCTCTGCCCTGCGCCGCGCCTACCGCGACCGGCTGCGCGCCGCACGGGGGCGGGTCCGGTTCGTCCATGTCACCGTCACGCCCGACGAGCTCGCCCGCCGCATGTCGACGCGCCCAGGCCACTTCATGCCTCCGTCCCTGCTGGCCTCGCAGCTCGCCACCCTCGAGCCGCTGGCGCCCGACGAGGACGGGCTCACCCTCGCCTCGCGCGGGGACCCGGAACGCGACGCGGCGGACGTGCTGCGCCTGCTCGCCGCGGGCTGACGAGCGTGGAAGTTCGGCCGGGCGAATACCGCGCACGGCATGACCTGCGCAAATGCGGGTGCGACCATGGTCGGCGATGCCCACCACACCCCCCACCCCCGCCCAGGTGCGCCGCTGGCGCCGCCTGCTGGCCGACGAGCGCGCCGAGGCCGCCGTCTACCGCGACCTCGCCGCGCGCCGCACCGGTGAGGAGCGCGAGATCCTGCTCGCCCTCGCGGAGGCGGAGCGCCGCCACGAGGCGCACTGGCTCGAGCTGCTCGGCGACGACGCGGGCAAGCCGCTCAAGGGTGCGTTGCGCAGCCGCGTGCTCGGCTGGTTCGCGCGGCGCTTCGGCTCGGTGTTCACGCTCGCCCTGGCGCAACGGGCGGAGGCCAGGTCGTCGTACGCCCTGGACGAGGACGCGACGCCCCAGATGGCCGCCGACGAGCGGATCCACGAGGAGGTGGTGCGCGGCCTGGCACTGCGCGGCCGCAACCGGATCTCCGGCACGTTCCGCGCGGCAGTGTTCGGCGCGAACGACGGCCTGGTCAGCAACCTCGCGCTGGTGCTCGGCATCGGCGCGAGCGGGGTCTCGCGCCAGACGGTGCTGCTGTCCGGCATGGCCGGCCTGCTGGCCGGCGCCCTGTCGATGGGGGCGGGCGAGTACGTCTCGGTGCGCTCGCAGCGCGAGCTGCTCGAGGCGGGCCGGCCCAGCCGGCAGGCCGTCGGAGCGCTGCCGGACCTCGACGTCGACGCCAACGAGCTCGCCCTCGTGTACCGCGCCCGTGGCATGGACGCCGCCGCTGCCCAGCAGCGGGCGGACACCGTGCTCGGCTCGCTCGCGCAGTACCAGGCCTCCCACCAGGTGTCGTCGTCCCTGCTGCGCAGCACCACGGCACTGCCCGGCGAGGAGGACGAGCCGGAGCCCGCTCCCGCACCGGCGGACCCGCACGAGGCGATCGGCACCGCGTGGAACGCGGCGGGGGCGTCGTTCTGCTTCTTCGCGTCGGGCGCGATCATCCCCGTGCTGCCCTACCTGTTCGGCGCGAGCGGCTGGACCGCGGTGGCCTGGGCGTCCGGGATCGTCGGGGTGGCGCTGCTGTGCACCGGTGCGGTGGTGGGGGTGCTCTCCGGCGCCTCGCCCGCCAAGCGTGCGCTGCGCCAGCTCGCCATCGGCTGGGGCGCGGCGGCCGCGACCTACCTGCTGGGCCTCGCCTTCGGCACCACGGTCTCCTAGTTGTACTGCCCAGGCAGGTTGGTCAATCTGGTGATGGGCGGGACCTTGCCGATGGCTGAGTGGGGCCGGTGGTGGTTGTACTCGGGGAGCCATCCTGGCAGGGCGGCGCGGCGGGCGGGCTCGGACTTGTAGTGGTGGGCGAATGCCCACTCGGCGGCCATGGTGGGGTGGAAGCGTTCGATCTTGCCGTTGGTCTGCGGCCGGTAGGGGCGGGTCTTCTTGGGCGTGATGCCCAGCTGAAGGCAGGCGTCGCGCCAGGCGTGAGACTTGTAGGCCGATCCGTTGTCGGACAGCACGCGTTCGACGACGACTCCACGGGCGGCGAACCAGGACACGGCTCGGCGTAGGACGCCGATCGCGGTGG
>JAEXPS010000144.1 GCA_023438885.1 Actinomycetes bacterium | reverse complement strand
GTGCTGTGGGACGTCGACCTGGCGCGCGCCGAGGCGGTGCGCGACGAGGTCGTCGGGCGCGGCGGGCGGGCGCAGGCGGCCCGGGTGGACGTCACCGACGCGGACGCCGTCGCCGTGGCAGCGGCCGGGGCCGGGCCGGTGGACGTGCTGGTCAACTGCGCGGGCGTGGTCACCGGCCGGCCGTTGCTGGAGGCCGACGGGGCCTCGATCCGGCGCACCTTCGAGGTCAACGTGCTGGCGCTGTACTGGACCACGCGAGCCTTCCTGCCGGGCATGCTCCAGCGGAACAGGGGCACGGTGGTGACCATCGCCAGCGCTGCCGGGTTGGTGGGGGTCGCCCGCCAGACCGACTACTCCGCGAGCAAGTTCGCCGCCGTCGGCTTCACGGAGTCGCTGCGGGCCGAGCTGCGGGGGGCGCGCACGCGGGTGGGCACCCTGCTCGTCTGCCCGTACTACATCGACACGGGCATGTTCGCCGGCGTGCGCACGAAGGTGCCGCTGCTGCTGCCGATCCTGCGTGAGGACGCGGTGGCGGCGAAGGTGATCGACGGCATCGAGCGCGGCAAGGCCCAGCTGGTGATGCCGCCGATGGTGCGCCTGGTGCCGGGTCTGCGGCTGCTGGGCACGCGGGGCTTCGACGCGGTGATGGACGCCTTCGGGATCAACCACACCATGGACGAGTTCGTCGGGCGCCAGCCATAGGCTGGAGGTCATGGTCGCCTATCGTCACCTGGGCCGCTCCGGCCTCAACATCACCGAGATCACCTACGGCAACTGGCTCACCCACGGCTCACAGGTCGAGGACGAGACCGCCAAGGCCTGCGTCCGCGCCGCGCTGGACGCCGGGATCACCAGCTTCGACACCGCCGACGTCTACGCGAACACCCGCGCGGAGTCCGTGCTCGGCGAGGCGCTGAAGGGCGAGCGCCGGGCGAGTCTCGAGATCTTCACCAAGGTGTTCTGGCCCACCGGGCCCAGGGGCGCCAACGACAAGGGCCTCAGTCGCAAGCACATCCTCGAGGCGATCGACGGCTCGCTCAGCCGGCTCCAGACCGACTACGTGGACCTCTACCAGGCCCACCGCTTCGACCACGTGACGCCGCTCGAGGAGACGATGCAGGCGTTCGCCGACGTGGTGCGCTCCGGCAAGGCGCTGTACATCGGCGTCTCCGAGTGGACGGCCGAGGAGATCCGCGCCGGTGTCGAGCTCGCCCGCGAGCTGCACGTGCCGCTGATCTCCAACCAGCCGCAGTACTCCGCGCTGTGGCGGGTCATCGAGGGCAAGGTGGTCCCGACGAGCGAAGAGCTGGGCCTCTCGCAGATCGTCTGGTCGCCGGTGGCGCAGGGCGTGCTCACGGGCAAGTACCTGCCGGACAGCCCGCCGCCCGCCGGATCGCGGGGCGGTGACGAGAAGGGCGGCGCTCAGATGATCAGCCGCTTCCTCAGCCGGCCCGAGGTGCTGCTCCGGGTCCAGGGCCTGCGCCCGGTGGCCGACGAGCTCGGCCTGACGATGGCGCAGCTCGCGATCGCCTGGGTGCTGCAGAACCCGAACGTCGCGGCGGCGATCATCGGCGCCTCGCGCCCCGAGCAGGTGGCCGAGAACGTCAAGGCCTCCGGCGTGGTGATCCCCGCCGAGCTGATGGCCAAGATCGACGAGGTGCTTGGCGACGTCGTCGTGCGCGACCCGGAGGAGACGGCCAAGAGCTCCCCTAAGGCGGTCTGAGGCCTAGGCGGGTGGTTCGCCGAGCGCCTGCGCGAACCACCCGCCTTCGGGCACCGGCCGCTGGCGCGGCGCCCACCCTGCTAGCTCCGCGTCGGGCTCCCACGGCCACAGCGTGACGACCGCCTCGCGTGCGGCGGCCATCGCGGCCGCGGGCACCACGACGCGCGCCTCCTCCAGGCCCGCCGTGGGATGGGCGACGAGCACGACGAGGTCGCCGGGCGGCGGCAGCGGAGTGAGCAGCCAGCGGTGGTCGGCACGTCGGCCGCCGCCGCTGCCACCCTGCTGCACCAAGGCGTAGCGGTCGTCGCCGGCCTTGAAGCCGCCGTGGCGCGACTCGCCCACGATCCGTCGACCGTCAGGCAGCTCGACCCCGAGGAGCAGGTCCTCGAACCGGTCCCACTCCGTGGCCGGGTCCCATGCGACGTCGGCGCGGCGGAGCAGCGTCGCCACCGTGAACCGCACGCCGGTCGAATACACCTCCACCTCGCCGAGCACCACCGCGGCATCGCCCGTGGCCGTCATGACCTGCGAAGACGCCGCGACTCCTGGCACCTCGTTGTCCGGCACCTGGTGGGCGCGGGCCCAGTCGGTGTCCGACATCACCACGAACTCACTCATGGGCAAGGAGTCTGCCGCGCCGGCGATGAACTTGCCGGGGCGAGGCGACGAGTGACCGCGATGTGATGGGACTGCCCTCACGCGCCTAGCGGCCTACTGGTTCGCGCGACGGCGGCTCCACCAGATAACGCCAGCCACGATCAGCGCAACGACCAGTGCAGTGGCGCCGACTCCGATAGTCGCAACAGCCCGCATGACACCTCCCGGCTTCTAGTTGTTGGTCGTCCACGTCACCTTGCCACTAGCGCCGGTCCTCGGACTGGGCCTGTGAGCCGACGACCGGCGGTGTTCGTGCAGTTGCGCGACGAGCACGCGCACGTCGCCGACACACGAGCCCACTGTGCCCGACACCGAGGATCGCGAGCGTGCTTCACCCATCCGAGTGAACTGTCGATGGACAGCCAGCGGGCAGATGCCGGTTCGGACTAACTTCGCGGTTCGCCCCGGCATCGCACCGTCGGCCGGGGGTGGCGGCACGCCAAACAGGGGGTATGGGATGCGTGCTCTGACCCACGTCAACGCCTCGACGCCGAAGGAGTGGGCCGGCCGAGTTCAGACATTCCGTATCGTCCTCGACGATCGCTCGGTGCACGAGTTCGACCTCGCCTTCCGATGAACGGCTGCTCGCGTCGCAGCATCAGCGTCGGTACCGCGCTGGTGCTCGCGACTGCGCTCGCGACGGCGTGCGTGGCGCGGCCATCAGGCCCGCACGGATCTGGCGGACTGACCGGACAGATGTCCGGAGGTTCCGACGTGGAAGCTCAGCCGGGCGACCCTGCGCTCGGACGCGGCGGACTAGCGGTCATCCCGATCGAGAAGATGCATGGCGCCTTCTGGGAGCTGACCGGCGCGGAGCAGGTGGTCGATCCCCGGGGCTGGGCGGTCATCGTGGCGGTTCTCAGCCAGGATGACGTCTCCGTGCTTGGTGGCGAGGCTGTCCCGATCGACAGCGAAGGGGAGTTCCGGGTGACCGCTCCGGCCGGGGAGTACGCCATCTGCTACTGGCCTGGTGCCATCGGCGGTCGGGTGACGGGCTGCGATGCGCTCGATCTGCCAGCTCAGGGCGAGCTCGATGCCACGTGGGGTGAGGCCGGATTCCACATCGACCTGGCGGGCTGACCGCTCGCGCAGGTCGCTGACCGAGGAGGCCGGCGCCCAGGTGCGATGAACTCGCCGGGGCGCCGGCCTCGTTGTAGTGGGCATGGGCGCCGACGCACTCCAGCGGTTGCACGACGAGCACGCGCACGCGGTGTGGCGGTACGTGGTGCACCTGACGGGCGACCCGGCGCTGGCCGACGACGTGGTGCAGGAGACGCTGCTGCGTGCCTGGCGCAGCCCACGGATCATGGCGCAGGACCCGGCGTCGGTGCGGTCGTGGCTGTTCACGGTGGCTCGCAACCTCGTGATCGACGACGCACGCAGCGCCCGGCGGCGCCACGAGGCGGGCACGGCGGAGCCTCCGGAGCTGGCCGTCGGTGACCGGACCGACGAGATCTTCGACGCGATCCTCGTCGGCGAGGCGCTGGCGAGCCTGACGGCTGAGCACCGCGCGGTGATCGCCGGTGCGTACTACGGCGGCGGCACCACGGCCGACCTGTCCGTGCGGCTCGGCATCCCCGAGGGGACGGTCAAGTCGCGGCTGCACTACGGGCTGCGCGCGCTGCGGCTCGCGCTCCAGGAGCGGGGGGTGACGCGATGAGCCCCGACCACACGGCCTTCGCACAGTGGGACGGCGCTTACGTGATGGGCGCCCTGAGCGTCGCCGACCGGCGCGCCTACGAGGACCACCTCGCGCAGTGCGAGGTGTGCCGGGCGGCCGTCGCGGAGCTCGCCCCGCTGCCCGGACTGCTCGCCCGGGCACCGCTGCCGGCCCCGGACCAGGAGCTGGACGACGAAGGGACAGCGAGCGACGGCGGGCCACGCGCGGATCTTGTGGAGCTGATGGCACGACGACTGGCGCGGCGACGGCTCCGGCAGCGCATCGCCGTCGGGGTGGTGATGGCCGCGGCGGTGGTTGCCGCGATCGTCGTGCCCCTGGCGCTGCGGACGGCCCCGGAGGCGCCGGGACAGACCGTGGCGCTCGCGGCGGCCGCGCCTACTGGGCTGCAGGCGAGCGTCGAGCTGACGCCCGCCGACTGGGGCACCCGGCTGGTCATGGAGTGCGAGTACGTCGCCGACCGGCAGTACTCCGACGGTGTGGGGGAGTTCGCGCTGGTGGTGACCGACGCAGCCGGCGAGGAGAGCCAGGTGTCGACGTGGACCGCGGCGCCCGGCGACCACGTGCGGCTCGAGGCCGCCACGGCGGTGCCCGCCGAGCGCATCGCGACGATCGAGGTGCGCACCGCCGAGGGTGCGACGCTGCTGGTGGGACAGCCGGGCACCGCTTGAGCAAAGCCGCTCGCCGGACTGAGTGAACCGCCGAGGGGCCCCACCTCGTGTACCGGGAGACGGACGGAGGACCGAGATGACGAAGATTCGATCGCTGCGGTTCGGGCTGCTCGCGGGCGCGGTCGCGCTGCTGGCGGCGTGCTCGGGCGGCGGCAGCGGCAGCAGCTACGGCGGTGGGGGTGGCGCGACGCAGGCGCCGACCCAGGGGGCCTACGGCCAGGAGCCGAGCCAGCAGATGGGGGCAGCGGTCGGCGAGATGGTGACGTCCCTGGCGACGGCCGAGACCGACCTGGGCACCATCGTCGTTGACGACAAGGGGATGACGGTCTACCAGTACAGCCCGGACACCCAGGGCGGCGACGAGTCCGCGTGCAACGCCCAGTGCCTCGCGAGCTGGCCGCCGGTGCACGGCGACATGGCGACCGGCAACGGCGTCACCGGCGAAATCGGCAGCATCACCGGCACCGACGGGCAGCCCCAGCTGACCCTGAACGGCTGGCCCCTGTACTACTACGTGGGCGACTCGGCCGCGGGCCAGACCCGGGGTCAGGCCATCGACGGCATCTGGTGGGTGCTGAGCCCGGCGGGCGAGCCGATCATGTAGCGCGGCGCAGTGCGGTCAGGAGGCTCTCCACGTCGTACGGCCCGATGTGCCGGCGGCCGTTGACGAAGAACGTCGGGGTGGACAGCAGGTCCATCAGGTCCGCGTCGTCGGCGTCGTCCTGGACGCGGCGGGCCACCTCGGCGTCGTCGAGGTCGGCGGCGAACCGGTCGAGGTCCAGGCCCAGGGCGTCGGCGTCGTCGAGCAGGTCCTCGCGCTCGAGCCGCTCCTGGTGGGTGAACAAGCCGCGGCCGTAGTCGTGGAACCGCCCCTGGAGCGCGGCCGCCACCGCCGCCCCGGCCGCCACC
>JAEXPS010000074.1 GCA_023438885.1 Actinomycetes bacterium | reverse complement strand
CACCGCGCCGGCCCCCCCCCGAGCGGGATCTGGGGCTGCTACGGCGCGCCCCGGCGGTCCGTCGTCACCCCGCCGGCGGTCCCGGACGCTCCGGCCGTCCCGGCCGGCGGGTTGACCAGCACCGACTCGGCCGTCTCACGCTCACCGGGCGGCCGCTGGTCCCACGAGGGCTTGCGCATCGCGTAGAACAGCAGCGGCGGGCCGCCCAGCACGATCACGACGAGCAGCACCACCACCGGGTACATGCCCTCGCTGAGCCCGGTGAACCCCTCGGGCCGGACGAACGCCAGGACGAACGCGGCTGCGCACGCCACGAAGCCGACCCCCGCGACCAACCCCATGGCGGGCGTCCGGTAGGTGCGCACCACCTGCGGCTGCGAACGCCGCAGCCGGATGGCAGCGGCGAACATCAGCATGTACATCAGCAGGTAGAGGGCGGCCGCCATGTCGACCAGCGCGACGAACGCCGTGTTGCCGTTCGGGATCACGACGAAGATCAGGGCCAGCAGCGTCACGACGGCGCCCTGTGCCATGAGGATGCCGATCTGGACGCCCGCCTTGTTCCGGCGCTGCAGAGCCGGCGGCAGCAGCCCTGTGCGCGCTGCCGCGAGCAGGCCTCGGGACGGCCCGGCGATCCAGGTCACCACCGAGGCGAAGGCACCCAGTGCGATGAGCAGCGAGATCACCGGAGTGGCCCAGCCCAGGCCCCAGTGGTCGAAGAACTGCTCGAACGCGAGGTTGATCCCCGTGGTCAGGCCGAGCGAGGCCTCCGGCACCGCGACCGAGATCGCGATGGTCGGCAGGATGAACACGGCCAGGATGAGCGCGGTGGCGATGGCGATGGATCTCGGGAAGCCGCGCCCGGGGTCACGCAGGTCGTTGGCGTGCACGGCGTTGACCTCCATGCCCGCGAACGCCAGCACGTTGGACACCACGAGGACGATCGAGGCGATCCCGGTCCACGGCGGGATGATCGCCGAGGCCGTGAGCTCGGTCTCCGAGCGTTCCCCGGTCGCGAGCCAGATGGCGCCCAGGACGATGAGCAGCGCCGCGGGGAACAGCGTGCCGAGGATGCCGCTCCACGACCCGACCTTGGCGAACAGGTTGCCGCCCGCGAGGGTGATGAGAGTCGATCCCCAGTACAGGACGAGGATCACCACCGCCGTGTAGACGCCGTTGCTCGCGATGCCCTGGTCGCCGATCACGAACGACAGGCTGGCCGCGATGAAGGCGATCTGGGTGGGATACCAGACGACGTTCTGGATCCACTGAAGCCAGATCGCGACGAACCCGAGCCGACCCCCGAACGCCTCACGAACCCACGTGTACACGCCGCCCTTCCAGCCGGTCGCGAGCTCGGCGGCGACCAGCGCGGTCGGCACGAGGAACACGATCGCCGGGATGATGAACAGCGTCACCGAGCCGAGCCCGTACAGGGCCATGGCGGGCAGCGAACGCAGGGACGCGACGACGACGACGGTCAGCATCGCGAGCTGGACCACCGACATGAACGCGGTCGCGGTGGTGGCAGGTGCGCCGATCGCCGGACCCGTGTGGCCGGCCGGCGTGCGGTCGTGCGGCGGCCCGAAGGGGTGCGCCGCGACGTGGTCGGGCGACGGCGCCACGGTGCCGTCGGCGCGGTGGTGGCCCGTCGTCACGGGGACAGAGCCCGCAGACGGGGTCCGCGGGGCTTGCTGCTGCTCCATCTCCGCCCCCTCAGTGGTGGAACCCGGGCTGGCTGGACTCGGTGGGCATCGGGCCGGTGAGGGCGTCGAGGTAGTCGACCTCCTCGCGCAGCTCGCCCAGGAACGCCGCCGCCAGGTCGTGGCTGAAGCCGTTGCGGACCACGATCCGCTGCACGGTGACGTCGGGCAGGTCGTCGGGCATGGGGTACGCCGGGACGAGCCAGCCCTTCATGCGCAGCCGATCCGAGAGGTCGTACAGCGTCCAGTTCTTGGTGTGGCCCTCGCGGAGCCGCCACGCGAACACGGGGATGTCGGAGCCGTCGTTCCACAGCTCGAACGCCGGGATCTTCGCGATCTCCCCCGAGAGGTACAGCGCCACGTCGTGCGAGGCCTGCTGGACGCGGGCGTACCCCTCGAACCCGAGGCGCAAGAACATGTAGTACTGCAACAGCACCTGGGCGCCGGGCCGCGAGAAGTTCAGCGCGAACGTCGGCATCTCGCCGCCGAGATAGCTCACCTTGAAGACGAGGTCGTCCGGCAGCGCGTCGGCGGTGCGCCACACCACCCAACCCACGCCGGGGTACACGAGCCCGTACTTGTGGCCCGAGGTGCTGATCGAGGCGACGCGCTCCACCTGGAAGTCCCAGCGCAGCTCGGGCTGGATGAACGGCGCCACCATCGCGCCCGACGCTCCGTCGACGTGGATCGGCACGTCGAGCCCCGTCGCGTCCTGGATCCGGTCCAGCGCCTGCGCGATCTGCTCGACCGGCTCGTACATGCCGGTGTAGGTGACGCCCATGATCGCGACGACGCCGATGGTGTTCTCGTCGACGTAGCGGTCCAGGTCCGTCCCGTCGAGCACCTTGTGCTCCCAGGAGATCGGCACGTACCTGGGCTCGACGTCGAAGTAGTTGCAGAACTTCTCCCAGCACACCTGCACCGCGCTGGACATCACCAGGTTCGGCCGATCGGTGGGCTTGTTCGCTGCCTTGCGGGCGTGCTGCCAGCGCCGCTTGAGCGCGAGACCGCCGAGCATGCACGCCTCGGACGACCCGATGGTCGACGTGCCGATGGTGTGCTCCGGGTCCGGCGAGTGCCACAGGTCGGCGAGCATGGTCCAACACCGGGTCTCGACGGCGGCCGTCTGCGGATACTCGTCCTTGTCGATCATGTTCTTGTCGGCCGCGTCGAGGTACAGGCGGCCGGCATGCTCGTCCATCCACGTCCCCACGAAGGTGGCGAGGTTGAGGCGGGCGTTCCCGTCGAGCATCGCCTCGTCGTGCACGATCTGGTAAGCCGTCTCAGGCAGTGACTCGCCTTCCGGCAGCCGGAACTTCGGCAGTTCCGTCGCCTCGCCGGGACGCGCGAACAAAGGGTTGAGGCCGACGGAGTCCGGCTCTTGTGCATGGCGCTCGACGCGCCGAGTAGTGGTGACCACAGCAATGCCCCCTCGTACCGAGATGTGCCGGAGAAGACGCGGCACGGGCCCTCGCGCTCAACTCCCTCGGCGCGGGTGTGTGACGATCGTCACGTCATCGACAGTAGGCCGGGCCCCGCGACACGGCCACTGGGATCGAGACGAGGCGGTACCTTCGACCTCGTCACCTCGGGGCGGCCCCGGCGCCGCCCCGAACGACTCGGGTCGTGACCTGGGGGTTCCACGTGGGAGTCCCTCACCTCCCGCGCCTCTAGCTCAACTGGCAGAGCTGCGGACTTTTAATCCGTAGGTTCCGGGTTCGAGCCCCGGGGGGCGCACCGCTGCGCCGGTTCCACCCGGACGCATGAACTCGGGGCAGAACGGGCGGTCCGGCCGCGCGACGTTGCCGTCGCCCTGCTCCGCTCCCTAGGTTGTGGCCAGGCATTTTGGGCCCAGCGGGCGCACGATCCGGCTGCCGCCCTCTGCCCCACGCGACCAGCGCCCAGGAAGGATCACGATGCCCTCAAAGAAGAAGGCGACAGCCGTCGAGCGCGAGACGCCGATCTTCACCCCCACCGCGGAGGCGAAGGCCAAGGCGACGAAGAACCGCATCATCGCCCTCGTGCTCTGGGCACTGGCCATCGCCCTGGAGCTCTTCGCGATCTTCTGGGTGATGCGGCCGCCTTTCGACGAGCTCGCCGCGAACCAGGGTTTCGCCACGTGGCGGTGGTGGTTGCTCATCGGCATCATCGCCGTGATGGGTGTGCTGGCGATCGTCGGCTCCCAGCTGTGGAAGAAGGCCAACCACCTCGACCCGGCGTCCCGCAAGGAGACCGTCCGGTTCTTCGTGCAGAACCAGCTGGGCGCGATCATCGCGATCATCGCGTTCCTGCCGCTGATCATCCTGGTCTTCACCAACAAGGACATGAACGCCCAGCAGCGCAACATCGCCGGGATCGTCGGCGTGGTCGTCGGGCTCGCCGCCGTGCTCCTCGGCATCGACTTCACGCCGCTCTCGCAGGAGCAGGCGGCGGTCGAGTCCCAGGTGGTCACGGAGCTCACGGGTCAGGACGAGGTGTGGTGGAGCGCCGGCGGTGACGTGATGCACCTCTGCGAGGGCGTCTCCGACCTGCAGAACGTCACCACCGAGGTCAGCCACGGCACCACCGCCGACGCCTTCGCCGCCGGCAAGGAGGGCATCACCCTCGAGATCGAGAGCGAGCTGACCGAGTGCGGGTACCCGGTCCCGGACAACATCGACGAGATCGTCGACTGGGTCCGCACCGCCCGCGGTGAGGGCTCCGCCGTGCAGCCCGAGCCGGCGACCACCTGACGCATCTGACGGTGGGGCGGCCGCCGGAGATCGGTTCGGCCGCCCCACTGCCATGTCGTTTTCTCGCTAGCCAGGCGCCTTTGGCACGGGCGAGGATCGTTCCCGTGCCCATTGCACTGCCCGACGAAGCCACGTGCCGCACCGCCGTCCGCTCCCGCGACGCGCGGTTCGACGGCTGGTTCGTCCTCGCGGTGACGAGCACCCGGATCTACTGCCGCCCCTCGTGCCCGGCCCGCACCCCGCGCGACGACCGGATGCGCTTCTACCCCTCCGCAGCGGCCGCCCAGACCGCCGGCTTCCGGGCGTGCCTGCGCTGCCGGCCGGACGCCAGCCCCGGCTCGCCGGCCTGGGACGTGCGCGGGGACGTGGTCGCCCGCGCGATGCGGCTGATCGACGACGGGCTCGTGGACCGCGCGGGCGTCCCGGCGCTGGCCGCGGCCCTCGGCTACAGCACGCGCCAACTCGAGCGTCTGCTGTCCGACGAGCTCGGCGCCGGGCCGCTCGCGCTGGCCAGAGCCCGCCGCGCCCAGACCGCGCGCACCCTCGTCGAGAACACCACCCTGCCGATGACGGAGGTGGCCTACGCCGCGGGCTACGCCTCGGTGCGGGCCTTCAACGACGCGATGTCGCAGACCTACGCCCAGAACCCCAGCGCCCTGCGCGCACGGGCCGCCCGCCGCGCCGATCCCCACCCGGGCCTCGTCGCGCTCCGTCTCGCGTACCGCGCGCCGCTGGACCCGTCGAACCTGCTGGGCCACCTCGCCGCCACCGCCGTGCCCGGCGTCGAGGAGTGGCGCGGCGGCGCCTACCGCACCACCGTGCGGCTGCCGCACGCCTGGGGCATCGTCACCGTGCACCAACCCACCGGCGGCGCGTTCCCCGTCACCCTGCGCCTCGCCGATGTCCGCGACCTCGCCGCCGCAGTGAGCCGCACCCGCCGGATGCTCGACCTCGACGCCGACCCCGTCGCCGTCGACGAAGCGCTGGTGCGGGACGAGCGGCTGCGTCCGCTCGTCGTCCGCTCACCGGGCCGCCGCGTGCCGCGGACCGCGGACCCGGCCGCGATGGCGCTGCGCGCGGTGATCGGCCAGCAGGTCTCGACGCCCGCGGCCCGCACCCACGCCGGCCGGCTCGTCGCCGCGCTCGGGACCCCGCTCGACGACCCCGACGGCGGCCTGACGCACCTGTTCCCGGCCCCGGCCGACCTCCTCGCCGACCCCCAGACCACGGCCTCGGCCCTGGCCATGCCGGCCAGCCGCCGCACCACGCTCCTGGCCCTGGCCGCCGCCCTCGCCGACGGGCTGCGGCTCGACGCCGGCGCGGGCCGCGACGACGCCCGCGCAGCTCTCGCCGCTCTCCCCGGCATCGGCCCGTGGACGGTCGAGACCATCGCGATGCGGGCACTCGGGGATCCCGACGCCTTCGTGGCGAGCGACCTCGGCGTACGGCAGGCCGCCGAACGGCTCGGCCTGCCCACCAGCCCTGCCGGCCTCGAGCGCGCCTCGCGGGCGTGGGCGCCGTGGCGCGCCTACGCCGTCCAGCACCTGTGGGCCACCGGCGTCCACCCCGTCAACTCGCTCCCGGAGGGAACGCCATGAGGTACACCACCGTCGACTCCCCGCTCGGCCCGCTGACCCTCGTCGCGGACGGTGACGCCCTCGTCGGCCTCTACATGGCGGGCCAGGCGCACCGACCGGCCGACGAGCGCTTCGGCGAGCCCGCGGCGCCCGGCGACGCCACGTTGTCCCAGGCGGCCGACGAGCTCGCCGAGTACTTCGCCGGCACCCGCCACGAGTTCACGGTGAACCTGCGCCCGGCCGGTACCGACTTCCAGCGGGCGGTCTGGGACGAGATCGCCACGATCCCGTACGGCGAGACCGCCACGTACACGGACCTGGCCCTCGCCCTGGGCCGGCCGACCGCCACCCGCGCGGTGGGCGCCGCGGTGGGCCGCAACCCGCTGACGGTGATCGTGCCGTGCCACCGGGTGATGGGCGCCGGAGGCGCCTTGACCGGCTATGCCGGAGGGCTCGAGCGCAAGCTCACCCTGCTGACCCTGGAGCGTCCGGCCCGCTGACGCCGCCCGCCTCCTCGACGGACGCGTCCGGCCGGGGCGTCGCGCGCCGGTAGGGTCGGCACGTGACGTGGCTGGTGACAGGTGGTGCGGGGTACATCGGGTCGCACGTGGCGCTGGCGTTCCGGCAGGTAGGCCTGGACGTCGTGGTGCTCGACGACCTGTCCAGCGGGCACCGGGAGTTCGTCCCGCCGGACGTGCCGCTCGTCGAGGGCTCGATCCTCGACACCGACCTGGTGCGTACCGCGATCGCCGAGCACGCCGTGGACGGCGTGGTGCACCTGGCCGGGTTCAAGTACGCGGGCGTCTCCGTGCAACGCCCGCTGCACACCTACGAGCAGAACGTCACCGGCACGGTGCACCTGCTGACGGCCATGGCGGCCGAGGGCGTCGACCGGATCGTCTTCTCGTCGTCCGCGGCCGTGTACGGGACGCCGGACGTCGACCTGGTCACCGAGACCACGCCGACCTCACCGCAGTCCCCCTACGGCGAGTCCAAGCTGATCGGCGAGTGGCTGCTGGCCGACCAGGCGCGCGCGGGCGGCCTGAGGCACACCTCGCTGCGCTACTTCAACGTGGTGGGCTCCGGCTCTCCGGAGCTGTACGACACGAGCCCGCACAACCTGTTCCCGCTGGTCTTCGACGCCCTGCTCGCCGGCCGCACGCCGCGCATCAACGGCGACGACTACGCCACGCCCGACGGCACCTGCGTGCGCGACTACATCCATGTCGCGGACCTCGCGGACGCCCACGTCGCGGCGGCGCAGGCGCTCGCGTCGGGCGAGCGCCTCGAGCCGGTCTACAACCTCGGCTCCGGCGACGGCGTCTCGGTGCGGCAGATCATGGACGCGGTGGCGCAGACCACCGGTATCCCGTTCGTCCCGGAGATCGGGCCGCGCCGCGCCGGCGACCCCGCCCGCATCGTCGCCTCCGGCGAGCTGGCGGCTCGCGACCTCGGCTGGGCGATGCGGCACACCCTGGCGGAGATGGTCGCCTCCGCCTGGGCGGCGCGCTCAGCCCACTGACGCGCGCAGCTCGGCCAGCCGGTCGCCCAGGGCCTCGTACGTGGCCAGGCTTCCCGCGTAGAGGCCCGACGAGCGGGGCCGGTGGATCACCACCTCGTCGAACCCCAGGGCCGCCGCCCGTTCGATCCCCTCGACGGCGACCTGCTCGGAGGCCAGCGAGTACACCGGCGCACCGTCCAGGGACAGCCACTTGCCGACCGGCTCGGACCGACCGGCGGCGGCGAGCGCCTCGTCGAACCGCTGCGCCATCTGCGCCAGCCCCGCCCACCAGCGCTCCTGCGCGGCGGCGCCGGTGCCGTCCTCGCCGGACAGCGACGGCCCGCAGGTCACCCAGCCCTGCCCGTACCGGGCGGCGAGCGCCATCGCCTTCGGCCCGTTCGCGGCGACGACGAACGGCGGCCGCGGCCGGGCGAGCGTGCCGGGGATCATCCGGGCCTCGTGGGCGGTGTACCACTCGCCCTCGTGGTCGGTGACGGGGTGGGTCAGCAGCTCGTCCAGCAGGCCGAGGAACTCCGCGAACCGGCGGTGCCGCTCCCCCCGGCTCGGCGGAGCGCCGGTCACGCGGGCGTCCCAACCTTCGCCGCCGGCACCGATGCCCACGACGAATCGGCCGCCGGAGATGTCGTCGAGACCCATGACGTCCTTGGCGAACGGCACGGGGTGGCGGAAGTTGGGCGAGGCGACCCAGGTCCCGAGGCGGATGCGGGTCGTCACCGCTGCCGCGGCGGCCAGGAGCGGCACGGTGGCGAACCACGGCTGGTCGGCCAGCGAGCGCCAGGCGAGGTGGTCGTAGGTCCAGGCGTGGTCGAAGCCCAGCTGCTCCGCCTCGACCCAGTGGTCCCGGCTCACGGCCCACCGCTCCTGCGGCAGGATCACCACCCCGACCCCGACCATCCGTCTCCCTACAGGTGCGTCGCCGACTCGTGCGCGGCGTGTGCCGCAGGCTCGATCTGGAACGTGCAGTGCTCCACGTCGAAGTGCCCGGCCAGGCACTCCCCCAGTGCGTCGAGCACGGCACCCGTCTCCCCGGCCGCGATCACCGAGTCCTGCACCACCACGTGCGCGGACAGTACCGGCACGCCGGAGGTGATGGTCCAGGCATGCAGGTCGTGGACGTCCGCGACACCCGGCAGCGCGGCGATGTGCGAGCGCACCACCGCGAGGTCGACTCCCTCGGGGGTCGCCTCGAGCAGCACGATCGCCACCTGCCGCAGCAGCTGCACGGCGCGCGGCAGGATCAGCAGGGCGATCACCACGGAGGCGATGCCGTCGGCGGCCTCGAAGCCCGTCGCGCCGATCACCACCGCCGCGACCACCACCGCGACGGAGCCGAGCAGGTCGCCCAGCACCTCGAGGTATGCGCCGCGCACGTTGAGCGAGGCCCCCTGCCCGGGCCGCAGCAGCAGCAGGCCGACGGCGTTGGCCACCAGGCCGACGATCGCCACCGCCAGCATCAGGCCCGCCTCGACGGGGGCGGGGTCGGCGATGCGGCCGACGCCCTCCACGAGCACGACGACGCCCACGGCGGCGACCACCATGCCGTTCACCATCGCGGCGAGCACCTCGGCGCGCTGCCAGCCGAAGGTGCGCCGGGCGGTGGCCGGCCGCGCGGCCAGCCGCGTGGCCATGAGCGCCAGCAGCAGCCCGGCGGAGTCGGTGAGCATGTGGCCGGCGTCGGCGAGCAGCGCGAACGAGCCGGACAGCACCGCGCCGACCACCTCGGCGACCAGCACGGTCGCCGTGATGGCCAGCACCCACGCGAGCCGGCCGCGATGCGCCTGGGCCGCGGTGACGTGCACGTGGCCGTGCGTGTGGCCGTGCGTGTGGCCCTGGCTCACGACGCCACCGCCGCGTGCCGCGCGACGATCCGCTCCACCACGCCGAGCAGCACGTCGAGGTCGTCGTCGGCCAGCTCGTAGAGCACGGCCCGGCCCTGCGGCGTGGCGGTGACCAGGCCGGCCGCCCGCAGCACCGCCAGGTGCCCCGAGACCGTGGACTGGGCCAGCCCCAGGGCGGCCGTGAGGTCGACCACCCGCATCGGCCCGTCGGCGAGCAGGTGCACCAGCGAGAGCCGGGCCGGGTCGGCGACGGCCTGCAGCACCCGCACCACCTCGTCGTGGGCGTGCGGCGCGGCGCCGTGCTGGTGCATCCGATTCATCGCCACCTGCCGATGTTATAGGTGGCGGCCGCTGATGGGAACGCCCCCGGCGTCAGCCCCAGCCCAGTTCGTCGAGGCGGTCGTCGTCGATCCCGAAGTGGTGGGCGATCTCGTGGATCACGGTGACGGCGACCTCCTCCACCACGTCGTCTCGGCTGTCGCAGATCGCCAGGGTGGGGTTCCGGAAGATCGTGATGCGGTCCGGGAGCGAGCCGGCGGCCCACCACGACGTGCGCTCGGTGAGCGGTGTGCCCTCGTAGAGTCCGAGCAGCTCGGGGTCGTCGGCCGGAGCGTCGTCCTCGACGAGCACCACCACGTTGTCCATCAGGTTCGCCAGCTCGGTGGGGATCTCGTCGAGGGCGTCGCGCACCGCGTCCTCGAACTCCTCCCGCGTCATCTGCACCACCGGCCCATCCTCCCGCTTTGGAGGATCGGCTGCGTGCCCCCTATGATCGTCACCGGTCTTCCGGACGCCTCGACGTCAGGGGCGTTACGCCCCCATCGTCTAGCGGCCTAGGACCCCGCCCTTTCACGGCGGTAGCACGGGTTCGAATCCCGTTGGGGGTACGAACAGCAAGTCGGCTTCTCACGAGGCCCCGTAGCGCAGTTTGGTTAGCGCGCCGCCCTGTCACGGCGGAGGTCGCGGGTTCAAGTCCCGTCGGGGTCGCTCGATCGATAGATCGCCGGGCTCTGTAGCTCAGTTGGTAGAGCGCACGACTGAAAATCGTGAGGTCACCGGATCGACACCGGTCGGAGCCACTCACTAGATCCCCAGGTAGGGGGCCGGAACCTCGGCCTCCTCACCTCCCTCTGATTGACCTTGTCGAATCCGGCTGTACAGGTCAGAGAGTGCCGTGGCGCCCCGCTTCGCAGCATCGTGACGAGTGTTCGCGTACGCCTGGGTCACCGCGAGCGTGGAGTGGCCAAGGATCGCCTGCACATCCGGCGCCGACACCCCCGCCCGGAAGAGCATCACCGCGGCCGTGTGCCGCAGGTCGTGCCAGTGGAGCGGCTCCTCGCCGGGTGGGAAGGTCTTGATCGAGTCCCGCACGGTGTCCCAGTCGAGGGCTCGACTCAGGTTCTTTGAGCTGATGTAGCCGCCTCGCGGTCCCGGGAAGAGCAGATCATGGGGCCCCTTGCCCGCAGCCGCCTCGTTGATGATCGTCACGAGCGGCGCAGGCAGCGGCACCGAGCGCACCCGTTTGCCCTTCGTCGGGCCGACGACCAGTTCACCCGACAGCCCAGGCGACGCGGTGCGCCGCACGCTGATCGTTCGTTCGGGCCAGTTCACGTCCGACACACGCAGTCCGGCGATCTCCCCGAGCCGGCAGCCCGTGTAGAGCATTGCCAACACGAATCGCCGGTAGGCGCCGGACTCCGGTAGCACTTCGAGAAGGCGATCGACCTCGTCGAGACTCAGCGCGCGCGAGGTGGGATCGGCATCCT
Source organism: Actinomycetes bacterium (assembly GCA_023438885.1). Lineage (GTDB taxonomy): Bacteria > Actinomycetota > Actinomycetes > Actinomycetales > Cellulomonadaceae > Cellulomonas. Next base: position 2,774 of record JAEXPS010000074.1, on the reverse strand, counting down.
GGGTCCGGGGACGCTCCACACCGATGCACGGGTTCGCCGCGATGAATCCGCCCTTCACCGCCACGCGGCAGATCGCTGAGAGCACGGCCAGCGCGTCTACGCGAGTTGACTGCGCCCCAGACCACGATGCGAACTCGTTTTCAACATCCAAAGTCGTCAGCGTCGCGATGTCCCGATGGGCGAAGGAGGGAGCGACGCGCTTGGCCCACGCATACGTGTACGCGCGACCGGTGCCAGGGCTGACCTTCGACAAGACAAGGGGCCAGTAGCTCTCCTTGACTTCACCGACTGTGGCCACGTCGCTCACCTCCTCTCGTGATCGCCCCGCTCGGTTCCCTACGAGTGCGCTGATGCCTCGACGGCCGCCACGTAGCTCCGGTAGTCACGTCGTGTAGCCCGGAAGAACACCGGAGGGTCGCCGGCCTCCCACAGCAAGCCGACACCGGGCTGGGCGTTCATCAGGCGTTCCACCGCGCCGTCATCCGCGGCCTCGTAGACCATGCGAACGCCGTCCCTGTTGTCCTGGCGGAAGACGATCCGGCGGCCGAACTGCGCCCGGACGTCACCCGCCAAGAGCGCGGCATCAGCTCGCTGCACGATCGCCAACGCGAGCACGCGCACTTTGCGGCCCTCGCGGAGGATGCGCCCGATGTGGAGATCGATCAGCGGCGCGATTCGCTCACCGCCACGCGCACCGCTCGCCGCATCCTGAGCTGCGGCAGCGGCCTTGATGCCCGCCAGTTCCTCGAGAACGACGAGCACCGTCGGCTCGCCGCCGCACGCCAGCAGATCCACCCCCGACTCAAGGAGGCGTCCCGTCCGAGCATCCATCTCCGAGGTCACCGCCTCCAGAACCCGGAGGTGATCTCGCATGTCACCCGTCCCAAGCGCGATGAGGTCACCTGACGCACCACGATGGGGCGCAAGCAGCACACTCGACGGATCGCAGCCGACCACCATCACAGCCGGATCGCTCGCCGCAGCGCCACCCACCACATACGCCGTGTTCGACTTCCCAGTGCCGCTTGCACCCGCGATGAGCGTGTGGTTCCGATGGAGATCGACCGTCACGGGATCGCCGAACTCCGAAACTCCGAGGTGGACGGTCATCGCGCGCCGCCGGCCAGCGGATCAACCACAGTGACGACCACGAGGACCCGGCGCACGCTCGACGGGTCAGGCGCAACCGTCGTCGGGAACTCGATCCCGGCCTCAAGCTGCTTCTCGGCGTTCATGAGATTCCGCGCAGGCTGCCGGTTCACCGCCTTCACCACCAGCGTGACTGTGTACGCGTTCCAGGACACGCCAACAACGCGCGGACGCCGGTAGCGAGGGCGCTGGTCGCGACTACTGGGACTCGGTTGTTCGACAACCGTCACGCCCGCGCCGTCGCAGATCCAAGGCCAAACCGTCCGGGTGACTCGACCAACTCGCGCAGCAGGCGAAGAGAAGTCCCACCCTTCGCGCCGGGCGGAAAGCAAGTCAGCCAAGACGTGCCTAGCCGGGCCGAAGCCAAGGAACGCGACGACCTCGGCGGCCACGAAGAGGATGCCTATCGAGGCCGGCAACCCGACCGACGAGCGCCCCCTTGCGAACACGTAGCTCGTGAACGCCACCGCGACGACGGTCGCGGCGACCCACGCGGCCCAGATCATGATGTATCGGAGTCTCATCACCGTTCTCCTCACCGAGACCTGGGGCGCGGGCGGCTCAGCACCGGACGCGCCCCAGGTGCTCACGTCACTTGCCTGCGACCTCGAAACCGGTGACGAAGAGGCTCACTCGCATGCCCCACTCGTCCTTCGGGGAGACGCGCACTTCCGCCGTCTCCCCCGCACCCCTCAGCACCGCTCCGAGGGGCAGGTTGTTTGGGAGCTCCATCGGAGACTCGACCGAGACCTCGCCGAGCCGCGAACCGTTGACCTCAGCGAGGGCCGCGAACCCGTAGAGCGGACGCCCCTTGTCATCGGTCTTCGGCGCATCGGTTGCCTTGCCATCGACCCAGAGCCGCTTGGGGCGCGACTCGCCCACCGACGGCACGATCAGCAGCGATCGGAACGCCACTGGGAGGTTGAGCGTTGCCATGTCGCTTGCCCTTTCCACCGTTGCCGTGCCCCCTGCGGTCAGGGGAGGCTCCACGTCTCCGGCTGTACGCGTTCGCGAACGCGCACAGCCAGACTATCACAACTGTTCTCGTTCGCGAACATGACTCCATCGCGATGCTGACCGGTACCATCGCGGGCTATGGCACGGACACCCGGGCGCAAGGCCTCTCGACCCAACGACGTGAACCAGGTCGAAGAGGTCGAGATCCCCGACATCGCGAAGAGCCTCGGAGACATCGCCGAGAAGCTTCATCGAGACATGGGGAGAGCAGCGCGGTTGCCCGGGAGGCCGGACTACGTCGACGCAAGCGGCGAACCGCTCCTCACCGCCGAGGAGCAGGACGCGTGGCCGGCCACCGCCGATGCCACGCTCAAGCAGCTGCTGCGAGACCTCGCAGCATTCCGAACGAACTACGACTACTGGGAGCGCGTCGCGGCGGAGTTCGCGCTCCGCTACCACCACTTCACCCAGCGCGAGACGGCACAGCTGCTGAACGTAGGCGTGAGCACCATCAACCGCTGGGCGCAGCACCCCGTTGGGTTCACCTGGGAAGAGGCCGAAGAGGCCCGTCGCAACGCGAAGAAGCACAGGAGCACGTGACCGTCGGCATCCCTGCGGTTCCCGAGATAATCCTTACAAGATCAAGCGAACGGGCGGCGGGCTTGGCG
>JAEXPS010000049.1 GCA_023438885.1 Actinomycetes bacterium | reverse complement strand
CCCGCGGCCTCCTGGGCCGCGGCGAGCGCGGGGGTGTTGGTCACGGCGCCGGCGAACGCACCGGCGGTGGTCGCGGTGTCCAGGTCGAGCAGGTGGCCCATCCCCACCGCGACGGCAGCCCCCATCGCCAGCACTCCCACCATCGCGAGGATCGGCGCCAGGCTACGGCGCAGGGACGCGAAGAAGGTGGCGCCGGAGACGATGCCCACGGTGAACGTGAACAGCGTCAGCCCGAGCGTGCCCAGCGCCTCGGTGATCTCCAGATCGATGTCGTAGGTCGCCGCCCACGCGGACAGGCCGATCGCCAGGAACAGCACCGCGGCGGCCCCGAGGCCGACACCCTTGACCTTCAGCCGGCCAATCGCCGAGCCGAGCCCGACGATGACGAACAGAAGCAGGATCGGCTGTTCGGACAGGAAGCTGAGGACCTGGGACATCGCTGCTCCACGGTACGAGCGCTCGGGCGGGCTGCGCCATCACAGCACCGGGGCGCGCGGCACCGGCGGGGCTAAGGGCCCGCTGGGGCGGGTCTCCCGCCGGACCGCGACGGCGCCGTGGACGTTCTCGGGACCGAGGGCCCACGTCAACGCGAGGGAAGCCCCGGCATCCCGAGCACCACCGGGCCGGCGGGCGCCGTGTGGCTGTGTGCCTGCTCCTCGGAACCCCGCGCCGCCCACGCGGCGCCGGCGCGCGTGCGGCGCACCTCGAACACCGTCCCGTCGGCGACGAGGAAGTGCGGCGCGGCATGGGTCACCTCGACGCGCACCAGGTCGCCGGGGCGCGGCGCCCCCGCGCCGGCCGGCAGGGCGAAGTGCACCAGCCGGTTGTCGGCGGCGCGGCCGGACAGCCGGCTCGTCGCGCCGTCCTTGCGCCCCTCGCCCTCCGCGACCAGCACGTCGACCGCACGGCCGATCTGAGCGCGGTTCTCCGCCAGCGAGATCCGTTCCTGGAGCTCCACCAGCCGCTCGTAGCGCTCCTGGACCACGGCCTTCGGTACCTGGTCGTCGAGCGTCGCGGCCGGCGTTCCCGGGCGCGGCGAGTACTGGAACGTGAAGGCCGAGGCGAACCGGGAGGCCTCCACCACCCGCAGCGTCTGCGCGAAGTCCTCCTCGGTCTCCCCCGGGAAGCCGACGATCACATCGGTGGTGATCGCCGCCTCGGGCATGGCGGCGCGCACCCGGTCGAGGATCCCGAGGAACCGCTCGGAGCGGTAGGAGCGGCGCATCGCGCGCAGCATGCGGTCCGAGCCCGACTGCAGCGGCATGTGCAGCGACGGCATCACGGCGGGCGTCTGCGCCATCGCGGCGATCACGTCGTCCGTGAACGCCGCCGGGTGCGGACTGGTGAACCGCACCCGCTCGAGCCCCTCGATCGCGCCCACGGCGCGCAGCAGCGACGCGAACGCCCCGCGGTCGCCGAACTCGACCCCGTAGGAGTTGACGTTCTGCCCGAGCAAGGTCACCTCGATCGCGCCCGTGGCGACGAGCGCCTCGACCTCCGCGAGGATCTCCCCCGGCCGGCGGTCGCGCTCCTTGCCACGCAACGACGGCACGATGCAGAAGGTGCACGTGTTGTTGCAGCCGACGCTGATGGACACCCAGCCGGCGTAGACCGACTCGCGGCGGGTGGGCAACGTGGAGGGGAACACCTGGAGCGACTCGGCGATCTCCACCTGGGCGCGGGCGTTGTGCCGTGCCCGCTCCAGCAGCACCGGCAGCACGTCGAGGTTGTGGGTGCCGAAGACGACGTCCACCCACGGGGCCCGCTCCACGATGCCCGCACGGTCCTTCTGGGCCAGGCAGCCGCCGACGGCGATCTGCAGGCCCGGGCGCCCGCGCTTGGCGGCGGCGAGCCTCCCCAACGTCCCGTAGAGGCGATCCGCCGCGTTCTCCCTCACCGCGCACGTGTTGATGACGATGACGTCCGCTTCCTCCGCGGCGACCTCGTCGGCGGTCGCGGGCACGTAGCCGGCCGCATCGAGCAGGCCGGCCATGTGCTCGGAGTCGTGGACGTTCATCTGGCAGCCGAGCGTCTTGACCAGGTACGTGCGGGCGTCGGGCATCGTCCACCAGGGTACGTGGCACCGCCGGGTGCCCTGTCCCGGCAGCGCCGTTGCGCAACCGTGACGCTGCTCGGCCTGCGGCTTTGTCCGGTTCGCCCTAGGTTCGACGAATGGCGGACCCCTCACCGCTCGTCGAGATGCGTGGCGTCGAGAAGCACTTCGGCCCTCTGCACGTGCTCCAGCACGTCGACCTGGCGGTGCGGCCCGGCGAGGTCGTCGTGGTCGTCGGGCCCTCCGGGAGCGGCAAGTCCACCCTGTGTCGCACCATCAACCGGCTCGAGCCGATCGATGCGGGCTCCATCACCCTCGACGGGCAGCCCTTGCCGTCCGAGGGCCGGGCGCTGGCACGCCTGCGGGCCGACGTCGGCATGGTGTTCCAGCAGTTCAACCTCTTCGCGCACAAGACGGTGCTCGAGAACGTCACGCTCGGCCAGATCAAGGTCAAGCGGATCAAGCCCGCCGCAGCCCGCCAGACCGCGATGCAGCTGCTGGAGCGGGTGGGAGTCGCCGACCAGGTGGACAAGCTGCCGGCCCAGCTCTCGGGCGGGCAGCAGCAGCGGGTCGCGATCGCCCGCGCGCTGGCGATGCGGCCCAAGCTCATGCTGTTCGACGAGCCGACCTCGGCCCTCGACCCCGAGATGATCAACGAGGTGCTCGACGTGATGGTCGGGCTCGCCCACGAAGGGATGACGATGATCGTCGTCACCCACGAGATGGGCTTCGCGCGCAGGGCGGGCGACCGCGTCGTCTTCATGGACGGCGGCCGGATCGTCGAGGAGACCGACCCCGAAACCTTCTTCACCGCACCGCGCTCCGAGCGCGCCCGGGACTTCCTCTCGAAGATCCTCACGCACTGATCCACCCGCCCACCGAGAGAAGGAGTACGACATGCGCACCCGACACACAGGGCCGATCGCCCTGGTCGCCGCCTCGCTGCTCGTCCTGGCGGCGTGCTCGTCCGGCACCGGAGACGACGAGGAGCCCACGGCTCCCGAGACCGGCGCCGACGCCGAACCGACCGAGGTCTCCTTCCCGGCCGGCTCCACCATGGCCCAGCTGCACGACGCGGGCTCCATCACGATCGGCACCAAGTTCGACCAGCCGCTGTTCGGCCTGGTCGGCCCGGACGGGGAGCCCGAGGGCTTCGACGTCGAGATCGGGAAGATCATCGCCACGGAGCTGGGCCTCGACCCCGCGACCGACATCGAGTGGGTCGAGACGATCTCGGCCAACCGCGAGACGTTCATCGAGACCGGACAGGTCGACCTCGTCATCGCGACCTACACCATCAACGACGCCCGCAAGGAGAAGGTCTCGTTCGCCGGGCCCTACTACGAGGCCGGGCAGTCGATCCTCACCCTGAAGTCCAACACCGACATCCAGGGGCCCGACGACCTCGCGGGCAAGAAGGTGTGCACCGCGTCCGGCTCCACCCCGGAGAAGAACCTCCTCGAGAACTTCCCCGACACCGAGGTGGTGCCGTTCGGCGCCTACTCCGACTGCATCGAACCGCTCCGCAACGGCCTGGTGGACGCGCTCAGCACCGACAACGTCATCCTCGCCGGGTACGCGGCGACCAACGACGACCTGGAGGTGCGGGGCGAGCCGTTCACGACCGAGCCGTACGGGATCGGCCTGAAGAAGGACGACACGGAGTTCCGGATGTGGATCAACGACGTGCTCGAGGAGAGCTTCGAGGACGGTCGCTGGGTCGAGGCGTGGGAGGCCACCGCCGGCACGGTGCTGCCGACACCCGAGCCGCCCACGGTCGACCGGTACTGACGGCACGGCCGGCGACGAGTGGACGTCATCGCCGAGAACCTGCCCGCCTACTGGGCAGGGTTCCTCATGACGGCGCGCCTGACCGTCATCTCGGGGGTGGCGTCGCTCGTCGTCGGCACGATCCTGGCCACGTTGCGCGTCTCGCCGCTGCGGCCGCTGCGCATCCTTGCCACCGTCTGGGTCGAGCTGCTGCGCAACACCCCGCTGACCCTGGTGTTCTTCGCCGCGATCCTGGTGGCGCCTCAGTTCGGGGCGGTGATCACGTCCTTCCAGGGCGCGGCGATCACCTGCCTGACCGCCTACACGTCGGCGTTCGTGTGCGAGGCGGTGCGCTCCGGGATCAACTCGGTGGGGACCGGGCAGGCGGAGGCCGCGCGGGCGATCGGGCTGACCTTCGGGCAGTCGTTGGCGCACGTGATCCTGCCCCAGGCGGTCCGCTCGGTGATCCCGCCGCTGATCAGCGTGATCATCGCCCTGTCGAAGAACACGTCCGTCGCCGCGGGGTTCGGGGTCGTCGAGCTCATGGCCACCGGGCGACGCATCGCCCTGGACAACCCCGGTGACGCGATCGCCGTCCTCGCCGGAGTCGCGCTGTTCTACCTCGTGTTCACCATCCCCGCCGGCACCCTGGCGGGCGCGGTCGAGCGGAAGGTGGCGTTCGCCCGATGAGCGCCTCCGTGCTGTACGACGCTCCGGGCCCGCGCGCGCGGCGGCGGGAGGCGATCGGCTCGGCGATCGGCGCCGTGGTGCTGCTGGCGCTGGTCGCCGCCGCGGTGGTGTACGCCGCCCGCCGCGGCGTCTTCGACGTGAACCGTTGGGACGTGCTCTTCGACCCTCCGAAGAACCAGACGGCCGGCGCGGTCTGGAGCTCGCTGCTGATCCGCGGCCTCGGAGCGACGCTGCGTGCCGCAGCCGTCGCCGCTCCCCTCGCCCTGCTCCTGGGGGTCGGTCTGGCCGTGTGGCGCACCACGCGGCTCGCGTGGCTGCGCGGGCCGGCGGTGGTGGTCATCGAGGTGTTCCGCGGCGTGCCGGTGCTGCTCGGCATGTTCTTCGCGCTGCTCGGCTTCGGGTGGTCGGCCTTCGCGTCCGTCGTCTTCGGGCTCGTCGTCTACAACATGGCCGTCATCGCCGAGATCGTCCGGGCAGGGCTGGCGGCCCTCCCGCGCGGCCAGGAGGAGGCCGCCCACGCGATCGGCCTCACCCGCGCGCAGACGCTGCGCATCGTGCTTCTGCCGCAGGCGCTGGCCAACATGTCGCCGAGCCTCGTCGCGCAGCTGGTGGTGCTGCTCAAGGACTCGTCGCTCGGCTTCATCGTCGGCTATCCCGAGCTGCTCAAGGCGATCCAGAACAACACGCAGTACTTCGGCACCCAGTACGCCGTCGCGCTCTTCGTCGCCGGAGCCGGCACGTACCTGGTCGTCAACATCTCGCTGTCCCGGCTGGCGGTCCGCCTCCAGCGGCGCGGGCGGCGGACCGGCGCTCCGCCCGCCGACGCGCCTGTGCTGCCGGCCGGCACCCAGCCGGTGGCCGACCCGGGCGCCGGCAAGGACGCCTCAGCCCGGGCGGGCTACTGACCGACCCTGCCGTCGATGCACTCGCGCAGCAGGTCGGCGTGCCCGCAGTGCCGGGCGTACTCCTCGATGCGGTGCACCATCACATCGCGGATCGCGATCGCCCGGCTGCCGACCCTCTCGCCGAGGTCCGGATGCTCGGCGAGGGCCGCGTCGGTCGCCGCCTGCTCGCGCGCCAGCACGGCGTAGGCCTCGTCGACCAGCCCCCGTTCGTCGCTCGCCCCGTCGAAGTCGGCGTCGCCGGGGCCGTAGATCTTGGGTTCGGGGTCGCCGAGCCAGCCCCGCCAGTCACGCTCCACCTCCGCGATGTGCCGGAGCAGGCCGAGGAGCGACATCGTCGACGGTGGCACGGATCGCCTGGCGAGCTGGCCCGCATCCAGACCCTCGCACTTCATCAGGAGCGTCAGGCGGTAGTCCCGCAGGTAGCCCTCGAGCGTGGCCAGCTCGCCGTCGGGGCTGACGCCGTCGGTGTTGCGCGGGTCGTCGGCAGGGTCGACCCACATGTCGGGGTAGACGGTGGCCTGGGTCCATCGCACCGGTCGCTCGCTCATGCGCCCATCGTCGCTCAGCAGTCACGCGACGGCCCGGCGCGAGGTCAGCCGGCGGTCGCGCTGGCGCGCAGCTCGCGCACCACGGTGACCTTGATCTCTCCGGGGTAGGTCAGGTTCTGCTCGATGTGGCGCGCGATCGCCGCCGCCAGGCCGGGCAGCGCGTCGTCCGCGACCTCGGACGGCTCGACGACCACGCGGACCTCGTGGCCGGCGGACATCGCCAGGGCGCGCCGCACCCCGGGGTGCTCCGCGACCAGAGACTCCAACCGGTCCATCCGCTCGACGTACTGGTCCAGCTCCTCCCTGCGTGCCCCGGCCCGAGCGGCCGACACGGCATCCGCCGCCTGCACGAGGACCGCCTCGACGGTCTCCATCGGCACCTCGTCGTGGTGCGCGGCGATGGCGTTGACCACGGCGTCGGACTCCCCGCAGCGGCGGGCCAGATCGCCGCCGAGGAGCGCGTGCGTCCCCTGCTGCTGGGCCGTCAGTGCCTTGCCGATGTCGTGGAGCAGCGCGCCGCGTGCCGCCACGTCGACGTCCGCGCCGATCTCCGCGGCGATCGCACCCGCGACGAGAGCCGCCTCGACGCTGTGCTCAAGCACGTTCTGGCCGTAGGAGGTCCGCAGCCGCAGCCGGCCGAGCGTGCGGACGAGATCGGGGTGCAGCCCGGCGACCCCGGCACGCTCCGCGGCGTCGCCGCCGGCCTGCTCGGTGCGCTCGTCCGCCGTCGCCAGTGCCTCGGCGTACGCCGCCTCGATGCGCTGGGGCTGGATCCGGCCGTCCGCCATCAGGGCCTCGAGCGCCACCTGCGCCACCTCGCGCCGCTCGGCGTCGAAGCACGAGAGCACCACGGCATCGGGCGTCTCGTCCACCAGGACGTTCACCCCGGTCAGCGACTCGAAGTGGCGGATGTTGCGCCCCTCCTTGCCGATGATCCGGCCCTTCAGCTCCTCCGAGGGCAGTGGCACCACGCTGATCGCGGCCTGCGTGCTCGTCGGCACCGCCAGCCGCTGGACGGCCGTGCTGACGATGCGCCGTGCCTTCGCGTCGGCGGTGCGGCGCGCCTGCGCCTCGACCCGGCGCACCGCGGCGGCCGCGTCGCGCTGTGCTTGCTCGGTCAGGCGTTCGACGAGCAGCGCTCTGGCCTCGTCGGCGGACAGCCCGCTCGCGGCCTCGAGCTCGGCGCGCGCCTTCGCCTCCGCCTCGGCCAGCCGCTCGGTCGCATGGCGCTCTGCGTTGGCCAGCGTGCGGGCTGCCTCGCGTTCGGCGGTCACCAGGTCGGCGGCGCGCTCGCGGGTGCGCCGCTCCAGCGCTTCGACCTCACCGCGGTCCTGCGCGAGGGCCTGCTCTCGCTGGACCACCCGCTCCTCACGCCGCAACGCATCGGCCAGCCGGTTGCGGGCCTCGTCCCTGATCGACTCGACGTCCTCGGCGGCCCGGTGCCGCACGGCCTCTGCCTCGCGGCGTGCCAGGAGCACGAGCAGCAGGGCGACGAGGCAGGCGGCGAGCAGCCCGACGACCGTCACTGCCGGGGTCCAGTCGCCCATGGCACCTCCTCGAGCCTGCTCGTGGGCTCATTGTGACGCAGGAGGACGCGCCCACAGCGAATGACGGTGCCGTACCGGGCTCAGTCCTCGTCCATGTCCCAGAGCGCGGCGCCCGCTTCGCCGTCTTCGCCCGGACCGGCCGCCTCCTGCGCCAGGGCCTCCCGGACCAGCCGCGTGACGAGCCCCGGCGCGTAGCCGCGACGGCCCAGCGCGGCGAGCGTGCGGCGCAACCGCGCCTGGGGGTCGAGGCCGCGGGTGGCGGCCAGCTTGCTCTGGACAAGTCGCCGGGCCGCCGCCACCTCGTCGTCGTCGTCCACCTCGGCCAGCGCCTCGGCCGCGACCTGATCGGCGATGCCCCGGCGCCGCAGCTCGACGGCCAGGGCCCGTCGGGCAAGTCCCCGCTCGGCGTGGCGGTGGGCGACGAACATCCGCGCGTACTGCGCGTCGTCGACGAGGCCCACTTCGGTGAACCGGTCGAGCACACGGGTGGCGACCTCGTCGGGCACGTCCTTGCGGGCGAGCGCCTCCGCCAGCTGGGCCCTGCTGCGCGCGGCACCGGTGAGCATGCGCAGCACGATCGCCCGTGCCACGGACTCGGGATCGGGCTCCGCGTCCACAGCCGCAGCGCCGACCTGGGGTGGCTCGGTGGCCGGCGCTCGGCGCCGGCCA
>JAEXPS010000022.1 GCA_023438885.1 Actinomycetes bacterium | reverse complement strand
CCACACGGCGCGCCCGCCGGGGAGAGGTGTTCCCGACTCCCTACGCCGGTGCAAACCGGATCAGGTTCGAGGGTCTGCGGTAGCCCGCACTCTCAGCGCCCCGGGGGCGCTCCCCTGTCGTTCACCGCCGATCGTAGTACCGGGTGGGATACCGTCGGTTCGTCGTCCGCCCACGGAGGTTGCGCCATGGCCGAGAAGTCGTTCCCGCTCGCCAAGCTCGTCGGCGTGGCTGCCGGCCTTGCCGCCGCCTGGGCAGCCGAGAAGGTCATCGACTCGGTGTGGAAGCGCACCACCGGCTACTCGATCTCCGAGACCGACGAGGAGAACTCGCCGCTCGGGGAGGTGGCGCTCGCCACGGTGGTCACCGGCGCGCTCGTCGCGGTGTCCCGGCTGCTGGCGATGCGGGGGGCCGCTCGGGTCGCGGCCCGCTACCTGCGGCACTGACTCCCGCTAACGCGTCCACGGCTCCGCGGTGACGCGCACGTCCGCGCCCGTGCGGGCCGACTCCTCGACGGCGAGGGCCATCGCGTGGTCCTGGCAGGCCCAGGCCAGCGGGTACGGCTCCGGGCCTTCGCCCCGGGCCCACGCTCCGGTGTCCGCGAGATGGGTCGCCACGGCGATGTCGTCCTCGGAGAGGCGGGTGCCGGGCCAGGGGTTGCGGTAGACGACGCGGCCGTCGAACGTCGCGTTGACCAGCTCGTTGCCCTCGAGGTTCAGGTCCACACCGGTGCGCCGGTACACGATCGGCGAGCTGACCGCACCCTCGGCGGTCCACCGGGTCACCGTGTCGTCGACGATCTCGCCGAGGGATCCGCGGACCACGAGCCGGCGCGCCAGCAGCGGGTTCCACCACTGGTTCTCGACGAAGTCGTACAGCCCGTAGCGACCGTCGCCGAAGTCCAGCGTCGCCACCGTGGTGGTGCGCGGCGCCGGCTGCGGATCGGCAACCCAGCCACGTGGACTCAGCGGGTCGACGAGGGGCGCGACGAACGTCCGGCCGGTCGCGGTGACGTCCGCGAGGCCGGTACCCAGGAACGTACGAATCATCGACATCGCGTGGTACATGTGTGTCGAGTGGACCTCGACCGCGTTCGGCGCACCGATCACGCCCTGGTCGATCACGGCCAGCCGCGTGCTGTGCCCCGGCATCCGCGTGTACTGCTCGGCCACCTGGACCAGGCCCGAGGCACCTACGTCGTGCCACAGCGCGCGCAGGCCCTCGAGGTCAGGAGCCGGCGGCGTCTCCAGCAGCACCGGGACTCCCCGGGCGACGAGCTCGCGCGCCAGCACCGGCATCGCGTCCCACGAGACGGCCGCTGCCACGAACTGCGGCTTCAGCGCCAGGAGGTCCTCGAGCGTGCGGACCGCGGGCACACCCCAGCGCGCCATGCGGGCGGCGCCCTCGTCGGACCGCACCTGGGTGCCGACGAGCGCCAGCCTGTCCGGGGCGGCGGCCGCGACCCGCGCGAAGAACTCCGTGCGCCACCCACTGCCGACCACCGCGAACCGCACCGGCTCCGTCACCGTGACTCCTTCCGATCCGGGCGCCGCCTCGCGCCCCGTCCCCATCCCACCACTGCGCACGGACCGGTCAGGCCGGAGGCGCCGGCGGTGCCGCCTGGTCCGGCGGTGGGGGCAGGTGGTGGCGCGCCGGGCGGGAGCGGGGCTCCGCGGGCTCCGGCGGGAGGCTCAGCTCGGGGGTGAGCTCGTCGGTCACCAGCAGCTCCTTGGGCACCTTGCCCGTGCGATAGCCGGCGCGCCCGACCATGTGCGCCGCCACCGGTGCCGTCAGCAGCTGGAACACCACCACCAGCGCGAGGGCCCACACCGCGCCACCGGTGCGCAGCCGCAGCGCCAGACCCGTCAGCACCAGGATCAGGCCGAACGTCTGGGGCTTGGTGCCCGCGTGCATCCGCGAGAGCAGGTCCGGGAACCGCACCGCGCCCACCCCCGCGGCGAACGCGAAGAACGCGCCGCCGATGAAGCACACCATCGACGCGACGTCCGCCACCTGGTCCCACGTCACGGGGCACCTCCCCCGGGCTCGGGCGCACCCGGCCGCCGCTCTGGGTCCTCGGGCACGACGAGGTCGCCTCCCGCCGTCTCGACCGGCTCCTCGCCGGGCTCGCCGGAGTCGGCGTCACCGCCCCCGTCGAGATCGTCGGGCGCGTCGGACTCCGCCGGCTCCTCGAGGTGGGCGAGCTGCTCCGCCAGCCGCTCGGCCTCCTCCGCCTCGACCTCCTCGCGCGTGCGGACCCGCCGGGCGTCCTCGGGCTCGACGGCGGCGAACCGTGCGATCGACACCGAGCCGACGAACCCGACCAGCGAGAGCACCACGAGGATCGGCACCACGTCCGCGCGGCGCTCGATCGCGGCGTACAGCGCGAACGCCGCCACCAGGCAGGTGACGAAGATGTCGAGCGCCACGGTCCGGTCGAGCATCGACGGCCCCCGCTCGGCGCGCACGATCGCGAGCACCGCCCCGGCGACGACGAGGACGGCGGCGACCCAGACGGCGACGATCATCGGGTCAGCGCCCCTGGGCCAAGGGCTCCCGCGAGCTCCTCGGACGAGGCGAAGGCCCGCAGCACCCGCTCCTCCTGGGCGAGCACGTGCCGGCGCACCGCGGCGATGCCGCCCGACTGGGCCACGTCCAGCACGTGCAGGTAGAGCCGCCCGGTCAGCCGGTTCGCCTCGATCACGAGCGAGCCCGGCACCAGCGAGACCAGCTCCGCGGTCATCGTCAGGTAGAGGTCGGAGTGCGAGCGCAGCTGCACCCCGATCACCGCGCCGCGCGGCGTGTACCGCGGCCGCAACGCCAGCCAGGCCACCTCGAAGGACGCGCGGGCCAGGTCGTACAGGAACACGGCCGCCAGGACGAGCACCCGCCACGGGTGCACCCGGCCGTGGAAGTCGATGGGCGCCATGCGGAACACGACGGTCACCAGCAGCCCGAGTCCCAGGCCGGCCAGGACGTTGGCCCACGAGACCTCGCCCCAGAGGAACACCCACACCACCGCGAGCCACACGACGGTGCCCCACTGGATCGCTCGCCGGGTCGCGGGCAGACGGGGGGTCACGGGGTCTCCTCCGTCACCAGGCGGGGCGTGGGTTCGTCGGACGGCTCGGGCCGGGGGTCCGACGAGGCCGCGGGCTCCGCCGGGTCGCCGGCGGAGGCGTCCGGGAGGTCGGCGGACTCGCCGGTGCCGCGGTCGCCCTCCGGAAGCACCGCGCTGATGTACGGGGTGCGCTCCTGGAGCGCTGTGGCCGCGCGCTCGGCGTACCCGTACAGCGGCCCGGCGGCGAAGGTCAGCAGCAGCGAGAACGCGACGAGCCCGCCGGTGGCGCCCACCATCGCGCGCGGCACGCGACGGCGCGGCATCTCCGCCGGCGGCTCCTGCCAGAAGGCCTTGTTCCAGGCCTTGACCAGCGCGTACAGCGTCAGCAGCGAGGTGAGCACGGACCCGACGACCAGGGCCCACGCCAGCGGCGTCCCCACCGCGACGCCCGCCTCGAGCAACCCCACCTTGCCGAGGAAGCCCGACAGCGGCGGGATGCCGGCGAGGTTCATCGCCGGCAGGAAGAAGAGGATCGCCACCGCGGGCGCCAGCCGCGCGAGGCCACCCAGGCGGGTGAGCGACAGCGAGCCGCCGTAGCGCTCCATCAGCCCTGCGACGAGGAACAACGCCGTCTGCACCGTGATGTGGTGGGCCACGTAGTAGATCGCGGCGGTCCAGCCGGCCGACGACCCCAGCGCCAGCCCGAACACCATGAACCCGATGTGGCTCACCAGCGTGAAGGAGAGGAGACGTTTGATGTCGTCCTGCGCCACCGCCCCGAGGATGCCGATCACCATCGTCGCCAGCGCCAGCACCATCAGCCACGAGTCCACGTCGCCGCCCGGGAACAGCAGCGTCTGAGTGCGCAGCATCGCGTAGATGCCCACCTTGGTCAGCAGGCCGGCGAACACGGCGGTCACCGGCGCGGGGGCCGTCGGGTAGGAGTCCGGGAGCCATGCCGACAGTGGGAAGACGGCGGCCTTCACCGCGAACGCCACCAGCAGCATCACCTGGAGCACCAGCCGCACTCCCGGGTCGATCTCGTCGAGACGCAGCGCCAGCTGGGCGAGGTTGAGGGTCCCCGTCGCCGCGTAGACCCCGGCGATCGCCGCGAGGAACAGGACGGAGGACAGCAGCGCGACGATGACGTAGATCGAGCCCGCCCTCAGCCGCTCCCTCGTGCCTCCCAGCGTGATCAGCACGTACGACGCAGCGAGCAGGATCTCGAACCCGACGTACACGTTGAACAGGTCGCCGGAGAGGAACGCGTTGGCGACGCCGGCCACCAGCACCAGGTACGTCGGGTGGAACACGGAGATCGGCGCGAACTGCTCCCCCGCCAGGCCCTGCGCCAGCGAGTAGATCAGCACGCACAGCACCACCGCCGCCGAGATGGTGAGCATCAGCGCGGACAGGCGGTCGGCCACGAGGCCGATCCCCACCGGCGTGGCCCACCCGCCGATCTCGGCGGTCCGCGGCTCGTCGTCGGCCAGCACGAGGAGCCCGACCGCCGCGACGAGCACCAGCGACAGCGTGACCACCGAGACCACGCGCTGCACCCGTGGCCGCCGGTAGAGCGCGAGGGTGAGCCCCGCCGCCGAGAGCGGCAGCACCACGGGCAGCGGCACCAGCCAGGAGAAGTCCGTCATCGCGGCTCCTCCGCGGGGAGGGCCGAGGCGGTCTCGTCGTACACCTGCTGTGCCTCCTCGTCGAGCGTGGAGTCCTCCTCGCCCTCGGAGGCGACGGCCAGCAGGTCACGCTCGGCGAGCAGCGCGATGCGGCGGTCCTCGACGTCGTCCTGCACCTCGTCGTGCCGGTCGAGCTGCCACGAGCGGTAGGCCATCGCCAGCAGGAATGCGGTGAGCCCCAGCGTGATGACGATCGCCGTCAGCACCATCGCCTGCGGCAACGGGTCGCTCATCGGCTCGTCGGACTGCCCCACGATCGGCGGGCGCCCAGCCGCTCCCCCGGCGACCAGGATCAGCAGGTTGATGCCGTTGCCCAGCAGGATCGCGCCGACGACCACACGCGACAGGCTGCGCTCCATGAGCAGGTAGACGCCGACCGCGACGAGCACGGCGACGGCGACGAGCAGCGTGATGTTCGGGGCGATCACGGGACCGCCTCCTCGACCGGGTCCTCGTGGGCCTCCGCGCGGCGGTCCAGCTCGGCCCCGAGGCTGCGCAGGATGTCCAGCACCAGGCCGACGACGACGAGGTAGACGCCGACGTCGAAGGCCGTGCTGGTGACCATGTGCACCGTGCCGAGCACCGGGACGTGGAAGTCCAGCACCCACGACTGGAGCACGTAGTCGCCGACGACCAGGGCAGCGAGCCCCACGCCCGCGGACAGGAACAGGCCGAGCCCGAGGAGCAGGCCGGGCTGGAGCGGCAGCGCCTCGCCCAGCTCGTAGCGCCCGCCGGCCAGGTAGCGCACGGCCAGCGCGATGCCTGTCACCAGCCCGGCCGCGAACCCGCCGCCGGGCGCGTTGTGGCCGCTGAACAGCAGGAACACCGAGTAGACGAGCATCGTGTGGAACAGCAGGCGCACCACGACCTCGAAGATCACGGACCGCCGTTGGGGCGCGAGGGTGCGGCCCGCCGAGAGCCACTCGAGGGCCCGCCGCCCGCCGGGCCGCGCTGCGACGGCCGCCTTGCCGGCGGCTGCGGCGGCAGCGTCCCCCTCGCCGCCACGCACCCGCGCCGTGCCGATGCCCCACACGGCGCGGTCCTCGGGCGCCTCGCGCGTGCGGAAGATGCGTCCGGTACGCCGTGAGACGAAGACGAGCGACGCGACGCCGGTCGCCGCGACGAGGAGCACCGAGATCTCGCCCATCGTGTCCCACGCGCGGATGTCAACCAGCGTGATGTTGACCAGGTTGGTGCCGCCGCCGTACAGCGGGCCTTCGGTGACGAACGCCTCCGAGACGGGCTGATGGATCCGGGCGCCCGGCGCGACGAGCCCGACGAGGGCGACCACCACCCCGGCCGCGACGCCGATGCCCAGCCGCACCCACCGGGACCTCGCGAGCGGACGGTCCGAGAAGTACGGGGGCAACCGACGCAGCACGAGGACGAAGACGACGAGCGTGACGGTCTCGACCAGCACCTGGGTCAGGGCGAGGTCCGGAGCCCCCTGCAGCAGGAACAGCCCCGCCAGGGCGTAGCCGCTGACGCCCGCGAGGATCACGGCCTTGAGCCGGCGGCGGGAGCGGGCCGCGAGGATCGCCGAGGCGCAGACCACGAGCGCGAACGGGACCTGGATGATCGTGTCGAAGGCGCGGACCTGTTCCGGCGCGCGCGCCGACGTCAGGGCCCAGCCGACGGCGACCACCCAGGTGGTGAGCATCAGGCCCAGGTAGGTGGGCAGGGAGCCACGCTGGGTGCGGCCGGTGATGTCGGCCGCCACGTCGTCGAGACGGCGCATGGAGCGGCGGTAGACGCGGTCGGCGTCGAACCAGGCGGGCAGGCGCACCAACGCCTGGCCGCGCTCGACTCGGTCGCGGGCCAGGAACAGCGCCGCGCCCGAGGCCAGGACGGCCACGGTGATCGCGACGGTGGCGGTGAAGCCCGGCCAGAGGACCAGGTGACCGGGCTCGCCGGCCGGGTAGGTCGCGGCGTACGGCTCCAGGAGCTCCTGGCCGACGCCGGGGAACAGCGCGACGACCAGCCCGAGGACGGCCAGCACGGCCGGCGGTGCCGTGAGCAGCGGCGCCGGGTGGGAGACCGCGGCCGGGGCGGCGGCCGGCTCGGCGCCCGCGGCGAGCGGGGTGGCGG
>JAEXPS010000010.1 GCA_023438885.1 Actinomycetes bacterium | reverse complement strand
GCCCGGGGGCGACCGGCCCGGGCCGGGCGGCCGGGCTCAGCGGGCGAAGGCCTCCTCGACGAGCGCGGTCTGCTCGGCGAGGTGCGTCTTGCTCGACCCCGTCGCGGGCGAGGCGGCGGCGGGCCGGGAGACCCGGCGCAGCGGTCGGCCGAGGCGGTCGCCGAGCGAGGTGGCGAGGAACGTCCACGCGCCCTGGTTGGCCGGCTCCTCCTGCACCCAGACCAGCTCGGCCTCCCCGTGCGGCCCGATGGCGTCGCGCAGCCCGTCGACGTCGATCGGGTGCAGCTGCTCGAGACGGACGATCGCCGTCCGGGAGTCCCCGGTGCGCACGCGGTGGGCCAGCAGGTCGTAGTAGACCTTGCCGGCGCACAGGAGCACGCGGTCCACCGGTGCGTCGGCGGGCAGGTGCTCGTCGGGGATCACGGGCCGGAAGGACCCGACAGTGAGCTCCTCCACCGGCGACGTGGCCGCCTTGAGGCGGAGCAGCGACTTGGGCGTGGCGACGACGAGCGGCCGCCTCGGGCGCGCGTAGGCCTGCCGGCGCAGCAGGTGGAAGTACGACGCCGGGCTGCTCGGGACGGCGACAGTCATGTTGTCCTCGGCGCACATCTGCAGGTAGCGCTCGATCCGTGCGGAGGAGTGGTCGGGCCCCTGTCCCTCGTACCCGTGCGGGAGCAGCAGGACGACGGACGACCGCTGGGCCCACTTCTGCTCCGCGGACGAGACGAACTCGTCCACGATCGTCTGGGCGCCGTTGGCGAAGTCTCCGAACTGGGCCTCCCAGAGCACGAGCGCGTCCGGCCGCTCGACGGAGTAGCCGTACTCGAAGCCCATGGCCGCGAACTCGGAGAGGGAGGAGTCGTAGACCCAGAACTTTGCCTGGTCGCTCGACAGGTACGCCAGCGGCGTCCACTCGGCGCCGGTCGCGCGGTCGTGCAGCACGGCGTGCCGCTGCACGAAGGTGCCCCGGCGGGAGTCCTGACCCGCCAGCCGCACGGGCGTGCCCTCGAGGAGCAGGGAGCCGAAGGCGAGGATCTCGGCGAACCCCCAGTCGACGGGTCCGACGCGCGACATCTCCTCGCGCCTGGCCAGCAGCGGCTCGAGCTTGGGGTGCACGGCGAACCCCTCGGGGGGACGCACGTGCGCGCGGCCCACCCGGTGCAGCACCTCGGCCTCCACCGCGGTCCGCCAGCCGACCATCGTGCCCGCGTCCTCCAGCTGGGACTCGGGCTTCTCCAGTCCCGCCACCGGCTCGCCGGATACGGGCGGCTGGTAGGACGCCTTCGCGTCGGCGAACACGCGCTCGAGCTGTGCCTGGTAGTCCTGCAGCGCCGACGACGCCTCCTCGACGGAGATGTCGCCGCGGCTCACGAGGGCCTCGGTGTAGAGCTTGCGGACGCTGCGCTTGGACTCGATGAGGTTGTACATCAGCGGCTGGGTCATCGAGGGGTCGTCGCCCTCGTTGTGGCCGCGGCGCCGGTAGCAGACCATGTCGATGATGACGTCGCGGTCGAACTGCTCGCGGAACTCGAACGCCAGCTCGGCGACCCGGACGCACGCCTCGGGGTCGTCCCCGTTGACGTGGAAGATCGGGACCTGCAGGCCCTTGGCCACGTCCGTGCAGTAGTGGGTCGATCGGGACGAGGTGGGACCGGTGGTGAAGCCGACCTGGTTGTTGACGATGACGTGCACCGTCCCGCCCGTGCGGTAGCCGCGCAGCTGGGACAGGTTCAGCGTCTCGACGACGACCCCCTGGCCGGCGAACGCGGCGTCGCCGTGGATGAGGACCGGCAGGACGGAGAAGCCGTCGCCCCCGAGGTCGATCCGGTCCTGCTTGGCCCGGACGATGCCCTCCAGCACGGGGTCGACCGCCTCGAGGTGGGACGGGTTGGCCGCGAGGTAGACCTTGGTCCGCGCGCCCGACTCGGCGGCGAAGACGCCCTCGGTGCCGAGGTGGTACTTGACGTCACCGGAGCCCTGGACGCTGCGGGGGTCCTGGTTCCCCTCGAACTCCGCGAAGACCTGCGCGTAGCTCTTGCCGGCGAGGTTGGTCAGGACGTTGAGGCGCCCCCGGTGCGACATGCCGATGCACACCTCGTCGAGGCCGTTCTCCGCGGCGCGCGACAGGACGGCGTCGAGGATCGGGATGAGGGACTCCCCGCCCTCGAGCGAGAAGCGCTTCTGCCCGACGAACTTGGTCTGCAGGAACGTCTCGAACGCCTCCGCCGCGTTGAGCCGGCGCAGGATCCGCAGCTGGTCCTCGCGCGGGGTCCGTGCGTACCCGGACTCGAGCCGCTCCTGCAGCCATCGCCGCTGCCGCGGGTCCTGCAGGTGCATGTACTCCACGCCCACGGTGCGGCAGTAGGAGTCGCGCAGCAGGCCGAGGATCTCGCGCAGCGTCGCCCGGGGCTTGCCGGTGAAGCCGGCCGTGGGGAACTCCCGGTCGAGGTCCCACAGCGTCAGGCCGTGGTTCTGGATGTCGAGGTCCGGGTGCTTGCGCTGGCGGTACGCGAGCGGGTCGACCTCGGCCATGAGGTGGCCACGGGAGCGGTAGGCGTGGATGAGCTCGGCGATGCGCGCCGGCTTCGCGAGCTCGGTGTCGCGGTCCACCGTGTTGTCCCGCACCCAGCGCACGGGCTCGTACGGCACCCGCATCGCGGTGAAGACGCGGTCGTAGAAGCCGCCCGCGCCGAGCAGCTTCGCGCCGACGATGCGCAGGAACTCGCCCGACTGGGCGCCCTGGATGATCCGGTGGTCGTAGGTCGACGTGAGCGTCAGCACCTTCGAGACGCCCATCCGGGCGAGCTGCTCCTCCGACGCACCCTGGAACTCCGCCGGGTAGTCCATCGCGCCGACGCCGACGATCGTGCCCTGGCCGGGCATGAGCCGCGGCACGGAGTGCACGGTGCCGATGGTCCCGGGGTTGGTGAGGCTGATCGTCGTGTCCGCGAAGTCCTCGACGGTGAGCTTGCCGGCGCGGGCCCGGCGGACGACGTCCTCGTAGGCGGCCACGAACTGGCCGAAGTCCAGCCCGTCCGCGTCCTTGATGTTCGGGACCAGGAGCTGGCGCGACCCGTCGGGCTTGGCGAGGTCGATGGCGAGGCCGAGGTTGACCCGGCCGTGGTGCACGACCGCCGGCTTGCCGTCCTGCTCGGTGAACCCGGCGTTCATGACGGGCATGTCGGCGAGGGCCTCGACCACGGCGTAGCCGATGAGGTGCGTGAACGACACCTTCCCGCCCCGGCCCCGCGCCAGGTGGTTGTTGACGACCGTCCGGTTGTCGACCATGAGCTTGGCCGGTACGGCCCGGACCGAGGTCGCGGTCGGGATCTCCAGGCTCGCCGTCATGTTGGTCACGACGCGCGCGGCCGGGCCGCGCAGGCGCTCGACGACCGGCTCCGGGGACGCCTCGGGCCACTCGACCCGGGACCTGTGCTGCTCGGCGTAGGGCGCGGTCGGCGGCTGCGCCGCGGCGACCGGGACCGCCCCCGTGGTGTCGGGCTCGCGCGGCGTCCGTGGCGTCGCCTGCGCGGGGGAGCGCTGGGCCCGGGCGTCCGG
>JAEXPS010000104.1 GCA_023438885.1 Actinomycetes bacterium | reverse complement strand
GCAGCGGCGTGGTGACCCGCCGCGCCTCGCCGGGTGGCAGGTCGACACGGTGACGAGGCGTGAGACGCCCGCGGGCCGCCGGCGCGTTCGCCGGGCCCTGCGCCGGCAGCGCGGACGGCGGCCAGGCGTCCCGGACCACGCCGCGCAGCCGGCGGCGGTCGAGGTTCCGCAGCGTCAGCACGGACTGCGCGGGCTGGGTCAGGCGCACCGAGGCCGGGACGTCCCGCGTGACGGCGACGCGCCGCGGGGAGGCGGCCAGGAGGACGTCGAGGCCGCAGAGCAGCACCACGACGCCCGCCCACGCCAGCACCGTGCCCGGCACGGGCACCAGCACCACCGCGACGGCACCGAGCGCCGCCAGGACTACCGCCCGCCAGGTGATCGCCATGGGGTCCTCAGCGGGGGACCGGCACCGACGCGAGCACCGTGTCCAGCACCGTCTCGGCGGTGACCCCCTCGAGCTCGGCCTCCGGACGCACCTGGACACGGTGGCGCAGCGTCGGGTGGGCGAGAGCCTTGACGTCGTCGGGCGTGACGTACGGCCGCCCCGAGAGCCAGGCCCACGCCCGCGAGGTGGCGAGCAGTGCCGTGGCCCCACGTGGGGACACGCCGAGCGACAGCGACGGCGACTCGCGGGTGGCCCGCACCAGGTCGACGACGTACCCCGCGACCTCCGTGGCGACCGCCACCTTCGTCACCTGAGCGCGAGCGGCCGCCAGCATCTCGGTGCCCGCGACGGGCCGGAGACCCGCGGCGGCGAGGTCGCGCGGGTCGAAGCCGCGGGCGTGCCGCTCGAGCACCTCGATCTCCTCCGTGCGCGGCGGCAGTGGCAGCAGCAGCTTGAGCAGGAAGCGGTCCAGCTGGGCCTCGGGCAGCGGGTAGGTGCCCTCGTACTCCACCGGGTTCTGCGTGGCGACGACGACGAACGGGTCCGGCAGCCTGCGCGGCGTGCCGTCGACCGAAACCTGCCGCTCCTCCATCGCCTCGAGCAGGGAGGCCTGCGTCTTCGGCGGGGTGCGGTTGATCTCGTCGGCGAGCAGCAGGTTGGTGAAGACCGGGCCCTCGCGGAAGGAGAACTCGGCGGTCCGCGCGTCGTAGACCAGCGAGCCGGTGACGTCGCCGGGCATGAGGTCCGGCGTGAACTGCACCCGCTTGGTGTCCAGGTGCAGCGAGGCGGCCAGCGCGCGCACCAGGAGGGTCTTCGCCACGCCGGGCACGCCCTCCAGCAGCACGTGCCCGCGGCACAGCAAGGCGATGACCAGCCCGGTGACGGCCGCGTCCTGGCCGACGACCGCCTTGCCGACCTCGGCGCGGACGGCGCCGAGCGCCGCGCGCAGGGGGGCGCCGGGGTCGTCGGGTGCGTGCGGAGCCGGCGTGCTCTGCTCCGGCTCCGGGGCGAAGGCGTCGCTCACGATCGGTGTACCTCGCTCTCCAGGTGGTCCAGCGCTCGCGCCAAGTCGGCGAGCGAGCCGTCGTCGGTCGGTGGGGGTCCGTACAGAAGCTGCGCGACGTCCGTGGCCGGCCGGCCGCTGGCGCGCGCCACCGCATCGATGGTCGCCGTGGCGTCGGCCGACCGCGGCAGCCCCAGCCTCGCTGCCATGCGCATGGCGGCGCCCGCCCGCAGTGCCGCCGCCGCATGGCCGTAGGAGCGTGCGCGCCGGTACAGGCGGCCCCGCCCGCGCGTCGTCTCGGCCGCGGGCACCACGACGGGCAGCCGCTCCGCGACGACGGGCCCGAGCCGCCGTCCGCGCCACAGCGCCACCACGAGCACCACGAGCAGCGCCTGGAGCAGCAGCATGCGGGCCCAGGGCGGCAGCAGGTCCGACATCGACGGCGCTGCCTCACCCGTGGCCAGCCCGGCGTCGGTCGACGAGGGGACGTACCAGACGAGATCCCGGTGCTGGCCGAGCAGCCGCAGCACCAGCGCGGCGTTGCCCTCGAACGGCAGAGCGCCGTTCGTCATCGGGGTGGCGTCGGCGAGCACGGCCACGCTGCGCCCGTCGACCTCGCCCACGGCGAGCGCCACCCGGCCGTCCTGGTCGGGGAAGCATCCCGTCCAGGCGGCCGACGAGACCGACAGGGCCCCGCCGCCCTGGATGGTGCCGGCGGCGACGGCGTCCGCGTCGTCGCACCGGGCGCTGCGCACGGTGGGCTCTCCCGGTCCCAGCGCGTCGTCGTCCACACCGGGCGCGAGGACCGGCAGCCACGTCGTGGCCGAGGCCAGCACCAGGTCGGCGCGAGTCGCGGCGATGCGGTCGGCCATGTCCGGCGTCAGGAACAGGTCGCTGGCCACCAAGAGCGTGGTGCCCTCCGTCGCGGCGTCCTCGGCGGCCGCGATCGTGCGCACGTACGTGACGTCGACGCCCTGGCGGCCGAGGATCTGTGCCGCGGCGCGAGCCCCGTTCTGGCCGACGTTGTCCGGAGCGAGCGGAGTCGCGGACGTGCGCGGCGCCGGCAGCGCGGCGATGAGAGCGACCACGAGGAGCACCCCCAGCACCACCACCCAGCCCCGTGAGCGGCGCCACCGGCGTGCGGCGCGCCCCCGCGTCGTCGTCGCGTCGCCGACGAC
>JAEXPS010000227.1 GCA_023438885.1 Actinomycetes bacterium | reverse complement strand
CCCACCGGCGGTGCAGCTCCGGCTCCAGCGCCGCGCGAGGGGTGCCGCGGTCCCCGCGCGTGCCCACGAGCCACGGCGCGCGCTCGCCGTTCAGCCACGCCGCCGCCACCCGGGCCCACCGGGCGGGCAGGTCGCGTCGCAGCCAGGCGTCGGCCTCGTCGGTCGGCACGAACGACGGGCGCTCCTCGCCGTCGTCGGCCACCAGGCCGGCGAGGCCCGCCAGCTCGGCGACGAACGCCGCCTCCGCCTCGTCCACCTCGAGCTCGGCCGCGAGCCGGCGCAGGTCGCGCACCCCGAGACCGCCCGCCCGCAGCACGGGGGGCGGCTGCTCGCCCCACGCGTTCACCAGGCGCACGACGAGCCGCACGATCCTCTCGGCAGCCGCCGCCGACTCGGCGGCGACCACCGCCGGTGGGCGCACCGGCGCGTGCGGCACAGGTTCCCGCTCGGGTGCCCGGTGCGTGCGCCCGCCCCGCAGCGCGAGCGCGACCGAGCGGGGCAGCATCACCTGGCGTGACCCGCCGCGCACCAGCAGGCCCGCCTCCAGGAGGCGCCCGACGGCGCGCAACGCCGGGCTGCCTGCGGCGGGCACCAGCCCGACCGGTGGTCCCCACGTCAGGGCGTCGAGCACTGCCCGCTCGTCGGCTCCGAGCCCCGTGACCTCGTCGGCGCCGGGCGCCGCCACCACCGCCTCCTCGCCGGGACTCCTGAAGTCCGCGGCGTCTGGAGCCCCCGGATGCTCAGGAGACCGGGGGTCGGTGGGCGGGGCGGGGGCGAGGCCGGCCGGGTAGGGCGCGAACAGCTCGGCGAGGCCGGGGGCGGCGTGCAGGGAGTCGTCGGGCTCGGGCCAGACGAGGGCGAGGGCGATCGCCTCGTCCACGGCGTGGCCGACGAGGTCGGCGGCGTCCGCCGACGGTTCGTCGCCCGCGATCGCACGGAGGACGCGGGACCGTGACGGCGGACCGTCGGGCGCGAGAGCGACCACGGCCTCGACCACCTGGAGCACTGCGGCGTCGACGCCGGCGAGGGCGCGCTCGAGGCTGACCCGTGACGTCGCCCGCGCGGCCAGCGACGCCATCGTCACTGGTGAGGGTGCTACCAGGTCCGGTCTGCGGCGCAGCAGGGCGACGAGCGCGTCGTCGTCCAGGGCCTGCAGATAGGCGGAGATGGCCATCCGCACCACGATACGCACCCTGGCGACACGCCTGGCCGGGCATCCGAAGTTGTCGGAATCCGACAAAGTCTCCAAAAGGTGCATCTGGGACGAAGGTCCTGACTCCTGATTCCTCGGACCCGCTGATGCGGGGATCACAACCAACGACCAAGGAGACATCCATGTCTGCTGTCCTGACTCCGCCCCGCCCGGTCGCGGCGCCCCCGGACGGGGGCGGGCTCCGCGAGCGCGCGGCCCGCGCCGAGGCCGGCCTCAAGGTCTTCCTCCAGAAGTGGAGCGTCCCGGCGGCGCGCGTCTCGCTCGGGGCGATCTTCTTCGCCTTCGGCGTGCTGAAGTACTTCCCGGGCGTCAGCCCGGCCGAGGGCCTGGTGCAGCGCACGTTCGACAAGATGACCTTCGGCATCGTCGGCCCGACGGCGGCGATGGTCATCACGGCCACCGTCGAGTGCGCCGCCGGCCTGATGCTGATGGCCGGTGGGCGGTTCACGCGTCCCGGCCTGCTGACGTTCGCGGCAGCCGAGGTCGGCATCCTGTCGTCCTTCGTCCTGCTGTTCGACGAGATGTTCACGCAGACCGGGCCGTCCCTGGCCGGGCAGTACGTGCTGAAGAACTTCGTGCTCATCGCCGCCGCTGCGGTGGTGGCTGCCAAGGCGCTGCGCGGCCCCGAGCCGCGCGTCTGACCGGGCGATCCTCCGGGGTGGGTGTCGGCGGTAGCGTGACCCGTCGACGCCCACCCCGGAGGAGCACTCGCATGTCGCTCGATCCCACCGTCCTCGCCTCGCTGCGCGCCGACGCCGAGGCTCAGCTGCCGCAGGTCGCAGCGCTGCGCCACGCGCTCCACCGGGTTCCCGAGATCGGGTTGCGGCTGCCGAAGACCCAGGCGCTCGTGCTGGAGGCGCTCGCTCCGCTCGGCCTGGAGATCAGCACCGGCGAGGGCCTCGACTCGGTGGTCGCCGTGCTCCGCGGGGGCAAGCCCGGCCCGGCCGTGCTGCTGCGCGGTGACATGGACGCTCTGCCCGTGACGGAAGCCACGGGGGAGCCGTTCACCTCCGAGCACGTCGGCGTGATGCACGCCTGCGGCCACGACCTGCACGTCGCCGGCCTCGTCGCCGCGGCCCAGCTCCTCGCGGCGCGCCGGGAGGAGCTCGCCGGCTCGGTCGTCTTCATGTTCCAGCCCGGCGAGGAGGGTGACGGCGGCGCCGAGATCATGATCCGCGAAGGCGTCCTCGACACCGCCGGATCGCGCGTGGTCGCCGCCTACGGCCTGCACGTCCGCGCCGCCACCCTGCCCCTCGGCACCATCGCCACCCGACCCGGCCCCCTGCTCGCGGCCGCGGACCGGTTCCGGGCCACCGTGCACGGCGTCGGAGGCCACGGCTCCACGCCCTGGCACGCGGCCGACCCGGTGCCCGTCGCAGCCGAGATCGTCCTGGCGCTCCAGACGATGGTGACTCGCACGTTCGACGTGTTCGACCCCGTGGTCGTCACCGTCGGGATGATCACGGCGGGCACGGCGAACAACATCATCGGCAACGACGCCCTGATCGACGCCACGGTGCGCACGCTCTCGGCCGAGCACCGCAAGGCTGCCGAGGACCGCATCCACCGCGTCGTCAACGGCATCGCGGCCGCGCACGGCATGACCGCCACGGTCGAGTGGCTGCCCGGCTACCCGGTGACCGTGAACCACGCGCCCGAGGTCGCCCGCCTCGCGGCACTCACCACCGCGATGTACGACGAGGACCGCTACGTCGAGGAGCCGGAGCCGGTGCTGGGCGCCGAGGACTTCTCGTACGTGCTGGAGCAGGTGCCGGGCGCGTTCTTCTGGGTGGGCGCCACGCCGCCGGAGCTCGACCCGGCGACCGCCCCCTACAACCACGCCACCGGCGCCCGCTTCCACGACGACGCGCTCTCGGCCGGCCCGGCCCTGCTCGCCGCCCTCGCGATGGACCGCCTCTCGCAGTCCTGACCGCCGTCGCCTTGCGGTCCCTCTCGAGGTGGTTCGCGTTTCGCGTGTGGGGCTCAGGTACAGCCCAGGGCTGTACACGCGAAATGCAGACCCTTCCTCCCCGCCGGCCGGAGGGCCGGTTGCCGAAGGCGTTCCACCCGGGTCACGGTCCGCGCGGGCGGTCAGTACCAGGCGATGCAGCTCGGCTCGGCCGGGAACTCCTCGCCGCGCTCTCGTGCCTCGGCGCGGCGTGCCTTGAGGCCGTCGAAGACCAGCCTCTTGAGGAACACGTCGCGCTCACGGGTGACCCGGTTGTCGGCCCAGAGGTCGGTGTCGGGGTCGTCCGGATCGGGGAGGAACCGCGCGTCGTCGTCGTCAGGCGCCGCGCCGAGGCCCGAGGCGAGAGCGGCGAGACCGTTGGCCAGCAGGGCCGTGTGCAGTCGGGTGCGCTGCTCGCGCTCGACGATCTCGCTCGCCCGGTCGAGCGCCGCGCCCAGCACGAACGACGACACGTCCTGGCGGCGCAGCTCCGCGGCCTCGCGGATGCGCGCGAGGGCGGGCTCGGGGAGGCGGAGGTTCAGCCGCTTGCTGCTGGGGAAGTCCAGCACGTCCGGAACGCTCACCCGCGGGACGGTAGCCCCGGCTGGCGGACGCGTGTGCGCGGCCGTCCACAGCCTGGGGCCGGGTCGAGCGCGTGACGGATGTCCGACCTGCGGGCACGATCGAGGCATGGACCGGCTCTACACCGGCACCGGGATCACCGTGTCGTACGACGCGGCGCGCTGCCGGCATGTCGCCGAGTGCGTGCGCGGCCTGCCGCTGGTCTTCGACCCGCACCGGCGGCCGTGGATCCTCGCCGACAACGAGGACGACAAGCAACTGCTCGCCGAGGTGGTGCGTCGCTGCCCCACGGGTGCCCTCCACTACCGGCTCGACGACGGGCCCGACGAGGTACCCGACCCGGTCACCACGGTGACCGCCGTCCCGGACGGGCCGCTGCTCGTGCGCGGCGACCTGCGCCTCGACCTGGGCGAGAGCGGCACCTTGGCCGAGACCCGAGCGGCGCTGTGCCGGTGCGGTCTCTCCGAGAACAAGCCGTTCTGCGACGGCTCGCACGAGCGGTTCGGCTGGACCAGCCATGCGATGACCGATCACGAGCCGGCCGGGGGTCGTCCCCACTCGGAGCCGGCCGTCCCCGACGCATGAGGCGTATTCAGCAGGCGCCGCCCGGTAGCCTTGTGGACAACAGCAACTGCGAGGACAGGGGTGCGCCGTGCCGACCGGCAAGGTCAAGTGGTTCGACGCCGAGCGTGGATTCGGCTTCATCGCCAGCGACGAAGGTGGCGA
The DNA here is from genome assembly GCA_023438885.1 of Actinomycetes bacterium. Classification (GTDB taxonomy): domain Bacteria; phylum Actinomycetota; class Actinomycetes; order Actinomycetales; family Cellulomonadaceae; genus Cellulomonas. The sequence goes on along the minus strand of JAEXPS010000227.1, from coordinate 2,722 downwards.
AGTGTTCCTGCACGCCTCCGCGCTGCCCGCAGGTGTCACGCCGAAGCCCGGCGCCAAGGTCGAGTTCGGCGTCGCGGACGGGCGCCGGGGCCCGCAGGCGCTCGCGGTGACGCTGCTCGAGCCCGTCGCGTCCGTCGCCAAGGCGAAGCGCCGCCCGGCAGACGAGATGACGGTGGTGGTCGAGGACCTCATCAAGGTGCTGGACAAGGTCGGCAACGACCTGCGTCGTGGCCGTTACCCGGAGAAGGAGCGCGCCGCGAAGTACGCGCAGCTTCTGCGGGCAGTCGCCGACGACCTCGAGGCGTGAGCATGGCGGACGCCGTCCTGGACCGGGCCGTCGACCTCGCACGCGAGGTCGCGGTCGAGATCGCCGAGGACCCCGCCGACGTCGGCGAGTACCTCGGCGCGGTCGAGGAGGCCGAGCGGCTCGTCTCCCACCGGTTCGCGAACCTGGCCCGCGGCTACCGCGGCTGGGAGTGGACCGTCACGGTCGCGCGCGTGCCGCGCTCCCGGACCGCGACGGTGTGCGAGGCCGAGCTGCTGCCTGGTCCGGACGCCGTGCTGGCCAACCCCTGGGTGCCGTGGGCAGACCGGCTGCGGCCCGGCGACATCGGCCCGGGCGACGTGCTGCCCTTCCGGCCCGACGACCCGCGCCTGGTGCCGGGGTGGAAGCCGACCGGTGACGACGAGCTGGACCCGGTGGCGATCGAGGAGCTCGCCCTGGCGCGCGAACGGATCCTCTCGCCCGAGGGGCGCGACGAGGCGGCGCAGCGCTGGTACCGGGGAGCGCGCGGGCCGACGAGCGCCGGCTCGCTGGCGTCGGAGGCCGCCTGCGCGTCGTGCGGGTTCCTGGTGCCGTTGCAGGGCTCTCTGGGCCAGATCTTCGGGGTGTGCGCGAACGCCTGGTCGCCCGACGACGGCAAGGTCGTCAGCTTCGACCACGGCTGCGGTGCGCACTCGCAGACCGACGTCTCCGCGGTGACCGAGTGGCCCGCCCCGGACCCGATCGTCGACGACTCCGCGGTCGAGGTGCTGGCGGAGGAGCCCGCCACGCCGTGACCCTCGACGCCTTCGGCACCGCAGCTGCTCGCGCCGCCGTGCTGGAGGCCTGGCGGGCCTCACCGCCGCGGTTGCGGGAGGACGCCAACACCGAGGAGGACCACGCGCGCGGCTACTACCGCGACCGCGTGCTGGTGGAGCTGGCTCAGAACGCCTCCGACGCCGCGGCTCGCGCCGGCGTTCCGGGGCGGCTGCTGCTTCGTCTGACCCGAACGGACGGCGCGCACGTGCTGGTCGCGGCGAACACAGGCGAGCCCCTGACGGCCGAGGGCGTCGCGTCGCTCGCATCGATGCGCGCCTCCGCCAAGCGGGACGGCCGCACCGTCGGCCGGTTCGGCGTGGGGTTCGCGGCGGTGCGGGCGGTGTCCGACGAGATCAGCGTGCTCTCGTCGGCCGGCGGGGTGAGGTTCTCGTTCGGCCTGCTCGCCGATGCGCTGGGGAAGGCCGCGGACGGCGTGCCCGCACTGGCCGACGAGGTGCGCCGGCGCGGCGACTCGCTCCCGGTGCTGCGGCTCGCGTGGCCGGCGGAGGGGCGCCCGCCGACCGGGTACGACACGGCGGTGGTGCTGCGGCTGCGCGACGAGGCGGCCGCCGACGAGGTGCGCCGGCAGATGGCCGGTGTCTCGGACGTGCTGCTGCTGGCGCTGCCGGGGCTGGTCGAGATCGTCGTCGAGGACGACGAGGGCACGCGGCGGATCGCCGACGTGGAGCGGCGGTGGACCGTGGTGGCCGAGGAGGGCGAGCTGCCGCTCGCCGTGCTGGCCGACCGCCCCGTCGAGGAGCGCGACGCCCGCACCTGGCGCGTGGTGTGGGCGCTGCCGCGCGGCGACGGCGACACCGGGGACGCCGGTTCAGGCTGGGACCGGGTGTTCCGGCCCGCCGGCCCCGACGCGGACCGGCATCGGCCTGCCGGCCCCGACTGGGAGCGGGTGGTGCACGCCCCGACCCCGACCGACGATCCGTTGAGCCTGCCTGCCCTGCTGATCGCCACCCTGCCGCTGGACCCGACCCGCCGTCATGTGGCTCCCGGCCCGCTGACGGACGCTGTTCTGGACCACGCCGCCGACGCCTACGCCGAGCTGGCCGCCCGGCTCGCCGCCAGGCCTGCCGTGCAGCCTGCCATGCAGCCCGCCGCCGCACCCGCTCGACACTTCGACGCGGTGTCGACAGTTCAATCTGTCGAGCGCACGTCGAACTGTCGACCGGGTGAGACGGGTGCGGGAGTCGCGGCGTCGGCGAACCGGCCGGGCGTGACAAGCGCGGGGTTCTGGGGGCTCGTGCCGGTGGGGCTCGCCGTCGGCAGGGTGGACGCCGCGCTCGCGGAACGGATCGTCGACCGGCTCGGCCGCACCCCGTTGCTTCCTGCGGCGGACGGGCTGCTCCCGGCCTCGGGCGGGGTGCTTTCTGCGGCGGACGGGCTGCTCCCGGCCTCGGGCGGGGTGCTTCCTGCGGCGAGCGGGCTCGTCGCGCCGCAGCAGGCGGTGGTCACCGAGCCGCAGCTCGACGAGCGGGCGGTCGCCGCGCTCGGCCGGTACATCCCGGCTCTGGTGCGGATCCCCGAGCGGTATGCGGCCGCCGCCCGCGTGCTCGGCGTCGAGACCCGGCCGCTCGCGGATGTGGTCGACGAACTGCCCCTCGACCTCGACCCCGACGTGTACGCGGC
>JAEXPS010000198.1 GCA_023438885.1 Actinomycetes bacterium | reverse complement strand
CGTCTGCGCGATGAGCGCGAGCGCAGGGCGGTCCACGCCGACGATCGCGTCGGCGACCGCCGCCGCCCACGGGTCATCCGCCCAGGAGCCCGCAGCGGAGGGGTCGGCCGTACCGGTCGCCGCCGGGGTGGCGGCCGGCTCCTCGGGCGTGCGGGTGCCCCGTGGCGTCGGAGTCTCGGCGCCGGCCAGCGCCAGCCGCCCCACCACGTGCGCGGGCAGGTTGACGTCGAGGGCCACCTGCCAGTCGGCCACCGGGTGGTCGTACACCAGGGTCAGCCCGTGCTCGTCGAGCGTCGGGGTGGCGCTGGCGGCGACGAGGGCGGCCGAGGTGGCGCCGAACCGCACCCGGAGGTCCGGGGCGGCCGTGGTCCGCGACGGCGTCGGGGACGTGGTGGGTGTCGGCGTCGGGCTCGGGGTCGCCGAGTCCGGGGTCGGCGTCGGGGTGGGCAGGCGCACCTCGCCGGGCGCCGCCTCGTCGAACTGCCCGGACCGCGCCGCCCACTCCAGGAGCAGGTCCGCGGGGCTGACGGGCACACCGTCCGACCAGCGGGCGCCCTCGGCGATCGTGTACCGGACGGTGAGCGGCTCGTCGGCCACCTTCTCGACCGTGCCGAATGCGGGGTCGCTCACGGCGGCCCCGGTCTCGTCCAGGCTCGTGAACCCGTCGGCGACGAGCCCGCGCAGCAGCGTGCTGCCCGCGGTGCGGCCTTCCGGAAGCCCGGCGTTCAGCGAACCGACCGCGTTGTCCACCGCCACGACGACGGTCCGGGCGCGCTCGGGGTCCACCTCGTCCTGCGTGCAGGCGGCCAGCGGCACGACGATCGAGGCCACCACCAGGGTGGCCAGGACCCGCGCCGGCCGCCGGCGGGTCACTGCCCCGTCCGGCTGTGCTCCTCCAGCAGCATCGCTCGCAGCTCACGCCGCTCGCGCTGCTTCTCCGGGTTGGGCAGCGGCACGGCGGCGATCAGCCGCTGCGTGTACGGCTCCTGCGGGTTGCGCAGGATCGCGTCACGCGGGCCCTGCTCCACGATGCGGCCGCGCTCCATGACGGCGATGCGGTGCGCCAGCAGGTCCACCACCGCGAGGTCGTGCGTCACGAAGAGGCACGCGAACTTCAGCTCCGCCTGGAGGTTCTGCAGCAGCTCGAGCACGTGCGCCTGCACGGAGACGTCGAGTGCGGAGGTGGGCTCGTCGGCCACCAGCAGCTCGGGCGACAGCGACAGCGCCCGCGCGATGCCCACGCGCTGCTTCTGGCCGCCGGAGAGCTCGTGCGGGAACCGGTTGCGGTAGTTGCGGGGCAACTCCACCTGGTCGAGGAGGTCCTCGATCCGCTTCTGGAGCGCCTGGCCCTTGGCGACACCGGCCAGGAGCATCGGCTCGCCGATGCTCTCGCCGATCGGCAGCCGGGGGTTGAGCGACGACGCCGGGTCCTGGAACACCATGCCGACCTTGCGGCGCAGCTGCTGCACGGTCTTGCGGTCCCACCGCGACAGGTCGACGCCGCCGACCGTCAGCGTGCCCTCCACCACCGGCAGCAGGCCCACGGCGGCACGGCCGATCGTCGTCTTGCCCGAGCCGGACTCGCCCACCAGGCCGACGACCTCGCCGGGCCGCACCACGAGGTTCGCGCCCTCGACGGCCCGGAAGGCCGGCATGCGGCCCTGCTTCGGGTACTCGATCGCGACGTCCACCAGCTCGAGGATCGGCGGCGCCCCGCTCTCCTCGACCTCCCGTGCCTGTTCGCGCCTGCGGGTCTCCTCGAGCAGCCGGGCGTTCTCGGCCTCGCGCCGCTTGAGCTCCTCGGGCGTGACGTCGACGACGAGCTCCTCCGCACCGGTCACCTGGACCAGTGCCGCCGTGATGTCGATCTCCGGGCCGCCGAGGTGCGGCACCGCGGCCAGCAGCTCCTGCGTGTACGGGTGCTGCGGGTTGGAGAAGATCTCCTGCGACGTGCCCGTCTCGACGAGCACGCCGCGTCGCATCACCGCGATGCGGTCGGCGAGGTCGGCCACGACGCCCATGTCGTGGGTGATGAGGATCACCGCGGAGTTCAGCTTGTCGCGCAGGTTGCGCATCAGGTCGAGGATCTCGGCCTGCACCGTCACGTCGAGGGCCGTCGTCGGCTCGTCGGCGATGAGCAGCAGCGGGTCGCAGGCCAGCGACTGCGCGATCATCGCGCGCTGGCGCTGACCGCCGGACAGCTGGTGCGGGTACGAGCTGAAGGCCTTCGCCGGGTCGGGCAGCTCCACCATGTCGAGCAGCTCGAGCGCGCGCTCCTTCGCCTGGTCCGGCGAGAGCTCGGAGTGCAGGCGCAGCGTCTCGACGATCTGGAACCCGATCGTGTAGACGGGGTTCAGCGCCGTCATCGGCTCCTGGAAGATCATCGCGATCTCGTTGCCGCGGATGTGGCGCATGCGCGACCCGGACGCCGCGCGCAGGTCCTCGCCCTTGAGCTGGATCGACCCGGTGATCCGGGCGTTCTTCGGCAGCAGGTTGAGGATCGCCATCGAGGTGACCGACTTGCCGGAACCGGACTCGCCGACGATGGCCAGCACCTCACCGGCGGACACGTCGAAGTTCAGCTTGACGGCGGCGGGGACCCACTTGCGGTTGACGGCGAAGTCCACCGACAGATCGCGGACCTGCAGCACCGTGCCGGTGACGGGCGTCGTGCTCATCGTGCAACTCCTGGAATCATGGCCTCGTGCCGACGAGCGCCTGGACCTTCCGCACGCGCAGCTCGGTCCCCATGACCGTGGCTGTCGCGCTGATCGCTGCCGGCTTCGCGGCCGGGCAGTGGTACTCCGGCGGGCCGGCGGCGTTCGCCGCGGCAGCACCGCTCGCCCTCGCCGCGGCCTTCGCGGGCTGGCTGGTGTTCTACAAGCCGTGCGTCCGCGTGGACGACGAGGGCGTGCAGGTGGTGAACCCGCTGGTGCGCTACGAGGTGCCGTGGCCCGCACTCATCGAGGTGCGCACCCGGTACGCGGCGACCTTCGTCACCCCGCACCGCGCCGTGCAGGCCTTCGCCGCGCCCGGGCCGGGCCGGCACGCGGCCATCCTGGCGACGAGTGCGGATGTGCGCGGGATGAACGTCGACGCCCGCAAGGTCCCCGTCGGCCTCGGCGACATCCCCACGAGCCCCTCGGGCCAGGTGGCCACCGTGGTGCGCCGCCGCTGGGAGGAGCTGAGCGCGAGCAACCGCATCGCGCTCGGCGAGGCCGACACCACGGCCGTCACCCGCTCGGTCGACGTGCGTGACGCCGTGGTCCTGGCGTGCCTCGTGATCGTCGGCGTGGTGGCTCTGGTGCTCGTCTGAGACCACGCTCACCGGCGATCTCCCTCGAGGTCGGTGACTGTCACTCCGCCCCCTGAGTACCCCGCGTCCGTGGTGACCGCCTTGTTCGGCAGGGCACTCTTGAGGGTCGCCTCCAGCAGCGGGTCGTAGTCCGGCTCCTTGACCCGCTTGAGCACCAGCTTCTTCTGGCGCGGGTCGAACGCGTCGCGCAGCCCGTCGCCGATGAAGTTGATGCAGATGCAGATCACGACGATGAACAGGCCCGGCCACCAGAACAGCCACGGCCGCGTCGAGAACGCCGCCTGGTTGTCCGAGATCAGGCGGCCGAGGGAGGTGTCCGGCGGCCGCACGCCGAAGCCGAGGTAGCTCAGTGCCGTCTCCAGCAGGATCGCCGAGCTCATCAGCAGCGTGGTGTTCACGGTGATGACGCCGACGGCGTTCGGGAGGATGTGCTTGAAGATGATCCGGCGGTCCGACGCGCCCGCGAGCCGCGCGGCGTCGACGAACTCCCGCTCGCGCAGGCTGAGGAAGTCGCCGCGCACCAGGCGCGCCATGCCCGTCCATGCGGTCAGGCCAAGCAGGGCTCCGAGCACGACGACGCCGGCGGCCGAGTTGTACGCGATCACGGCACCGAGCAGCAGCACCGGGATGATGATGACGATGTCGGTGAACCGCATGAGCACGGCCTCGACCCAGCCGCGGAAGAACCCGGACATCGCGCCGACGACCACGCCGACGAAGGCGGCGATCAGGCCCACCATCACGGTGATGAACAGGGAGATCTGCGCCCCGCGCATCGTCATCGCGAAGTAGTCACGGCCGATGGTGTCCTGGCCGAACGGGTGCTCGCCCAGCGAGAAGGGCCACAGCTGGAGAGTCGGCTTGCCGCCGTTCTGCAGCGGCGGGTTGTCCAGCCAGGTGTACTTCCACCAGCCCGGGATGGGTCCGATGCCGATCGAGCTGAACGCCAGGATGATCACGAGGCCGACGACCACCAGGGCGACCATCGCGCCCGTGTGGCCGAAGAAGCGCTTGCGGATCAGCGCGCCCTGGGAGAGGCCCTTGACGTCGGCCGGGACCTCCCGGCTGTCCAGGGTGTCGGTCATGCGGTCCTGCGTGGTGCTCATGCCTTCACCCTCACGCGCGGGTCGAGAACGGAGTACGCCAGGTCGGCGACGAGGTTGAAGGTCACCGCAGCGATGCCGACCACCAGGAAGAAGCCCATGACGGGGTTGGGATCCTGGTTGTGCAGACCCTGGATGAACGTGGCGCCCATGCCCTTGAACGCGAAGATGTTCTCGGTGATCACCGCGCCACCGAGCATCTGGCCGAAGTCGAACGCCACGATGGTCGCCAGCGGGATCAGGGCGTTCCGGAAGGAGTGGCGGACCACCACGACACGCTCCGGCAGGCCCTTGGCCCGCGCGGTGCGGACGTAGTCCTGACCCATCACCTCGAGCATCGACGCCCGCGAGTACCGGGTGTACGACGCGAGCGAGATCAGCAGGAGCGCCATGGTCGGCAGGGCGAGGTGCGTGAACTTGTCGAGACCGGTGATCCACAGGTCGCCGTCGAGGCCGGGGGTCTCCGAGCCGATCGTCGCGATCGGGCGGCCGCCGACCATCGTCACGTACGTGGGCCAGGACTGCATGAACCGGTCGAGCGCGACCAGCCCGGCGACGAAGAACGACGTCAGCCCGGCGGCCTTCATCGACTGGCCGCGGTCGTACCCGCCGAACAGGTAGCCGACGAGCGCACCCGCCCCCACCGCCAGCAGGCCGAGCAGCGCGAGCAGCCAGAAGTTCGCGCCGTCCAGCACCGGCTTGAGCGCGAACATCGCGATGAGGGCGAGGCCGACGGAGATCAGCGAGGCGTAGAGCGCCCGCCGGTGCTGCAGGCCCGCGAGCACCGCGGTGACACCGACGGCGATCGCCGCCCCCAGCAGACCGATCAGCACCGGCCCGAGTCCCGGGTACTCGAACCACCGGCTCACGCCGAGGTACCACAGCACGCCGCCACCGACGACGGCGGCCGCGGCGAACGTCACCAGTCGGCGCTTCCACCGGCCCCCGAGGATCAGCACCCAGACCACACCGGACACCAACCCGACCGCGAGGATCGCCGTGAGACTGACCTTCGGGTCTTCGAGGAAGTCGTTGAACCTGATCGCGCCGTACTGCTTGAGGAGCACCGCGACCCAGAACACGGGCAGCGAGAAGAAGAGGAACGTCACGAAGGTGACGGAGTAGTCGAGTGCCGAGTACTGGCGCAGGGCCGTGACGATGCCGATCGTGATGCCGATCGTCATCGCCAGCACGAGCGCCGCGAGCACCAGCTGGAGCGTCGCGGGGATCGCGGACGCCAGCACATCGGTGACCTGCTGACCCTGGATGGTCACACCGAGGTCGCACTGACCGGGGATGACGCACTTCACCGCGCCACTGAGCCACATGAAGTAGCGGATCGGCGCCGGGACGTCGAGGTTCAGCAGGTCGATGCGGGCCTGCATCAGCTGTTGTGTGTTCGGCCGCGTCGACTCGCGGTACTCGGCCAGCGGGTCGCCGGAGATGGCGATCAGCTGGTACACGAGGAACGACGCCCCGAGCAGGATCAGCAGCGACACCCCGAGGCGCCGCAGCACGTAGGAGACCATGACTTCTCGCTCTCGCGCGCGGAGCGCCGGGAGGGCGCGTCCGCGCGGCGTGGCCGCGGTGAACCGCGACCGAATGGACAGGGGGTCCCTGGGACACAAGGTTCCAGAGAACGGGACAAGACTCTAGCGGTCTGCGGCGAGAGCCTTGACCACGCCGCTCGTGACCTGCGCGTACGGGACGGCGCCGGGAGGGGATCCCTC
>JAEXPS010000182.1 GCA_023438885.1 Actinomycetes bacterium | reverse complement strand
CGGCGAGGGCGTCCGCCTGCTCGTCGGACAACGCGGCGACGTCCCGGTCCAGCCCCGCGGCGGTCACGCGCGCACGCTCGGCGCCGTGGCTGCCGATCAGCACGGTGCCGAGGGGAAGCGCGGCAAGCGCGGGCAGCTGGGCCATCGCGCGGCCGGAGACGAGCGCGAGGTGCATCCCCGCTGCCGCCAGCCGCGCCAGGAGCCGCTCACCGCCAGGCACCACGCGTGCGCGCATCGGGTCGTCCTGCAGCGGCGCCAGGGTGCCGTCGAAGTCGAGCGCGACCAGCAGCGGCCGCGCCGCCGGGTCCGCCCCGATGGCCTCCAGCCGCCCGACGAGGTCGCTCATGCGCCCGCTGCACCTCGCAGCGCCGCGAGGAAGGACGACGACCACTCGGCGACGTCGTGGGTCAGCACCCGCCGCCGCAGCGTGCGCATCCGCTTGCGCGCCTCACGGGGCTCCAGCTTCGCCGCGGCGACGATCGCGTCCTTCATCCCGTCGATGTCGTGCGGGTTGACCAGCAGGGCGGCCGTCAGCTGGTCGGCCGCGCCGGTGAACTCGCTGAGCACCAGCGCGCCACGCTCGTCGGACCGAGCGGCGACGTACTCCTTGGCGACGAGGTTCATCCCGTCACGCAGGGCCGTGACGAGCATGACGTCGGCGGCCAGGTAGAGCGCCGCCATCTCCTCGCGGGGGAACGACTGGTGCAGGTAGTGCACCGGCGTGTGCCCCACGGTGCCGAAGTCGCCGTTGATCCGCCCCACCAGCAGCTCCACGTCGTCCCGCAGCTGCTGGTAGGCGCCCACCCGCTCCCTGCTCGGGCTGGCCACCTGCACCAGCACCGTCGACGCGGGGTCGAGCCGGCCCTCGGTCAGCAGCTCGCCGTACGCCTTGAGCCGGTGCCGGATGCCCTTCGTGTAGTCGAGTCGGTCGACGCCGAGCAGAACCACCTTCGGGTCGCCGAGATCGCTGCGCAGCTGCCGCGCGCGCTCCTGGACCTCCGGGCGTCGGGCCACCGAGTCGAACCCGTGCGAGTCGATCGAGATCGGGAACGCCGACGCCCGCACCGTCCGGTCACCGAGGTCGATCAGTGAGCCCTTGGTGTCCAGATCGGTCAGCTTGCGCACGGCCCGCAGGAAGTTCGCGGCGCCGCCGGTGCGCTGGAAGCCGACGAGATCGGCGCCCAGCAGTCCCTCGACGACCTGCCGGCGCCACGGCAGCTGGTCGAAGATCTCCAGCGGCGGGAACGGGATGTGGCAGAAGAAGCCGATCCGCACGTCGGGCCGCAGGCGGCGCAGCATGGCCGGGACCAGCTGGAGCTGGTAGTCGTGGACCCAGACCGTGCCCCCGCGCGAGACCCGCCGGGCCGCCGCCTCCGCGAAGGCCTGGTTGACCCGGCGGTAGTCGTCCCACCAGGTGCGGTGGAACGTGGGCGGCGCGATGACGTCGTGGTACAGCGGCCACAGCGTGTCGTTGGAGAACCCCTCGTAGTAGCCCGCGACATCGGCCGCCGACAGCTTGACCGGCACCTGCTCGATGCCGTCGACGGTGAACGGTGCCACCTCGAGATCCGGCGCGCCGCCCCAGCCGACCCACGCGCCCTCCGCCTGCTGCATCACGGGCTCGAGGGCCGTCACGAGCCCACCCGGTGCCCGCGTCCAGGTGATCGTGCCGTCGGGATCCGGCGTGATGTCCACCGGCAGCCGGTTCGCGACGACGACGAGGCCGTGGCCGTCGTCGGGCAGATCAGACGGCATCCCAGCACCACTCCTCGCACGTGTTCGCGCTTGTGACCCTAGCCAAGTCCCTCCGTCCTCGCCCGGCCGTGCGTGGTGCGCGTGTCCGCTTGCGGCGGTGTCGGTAGGTTGCCCTGGTGGAACGGAACGGTCTGACGCCGGGGTCGGAGATCGGCGGGTACACCGTCGTCGCTCCGCTCGGCGCGGGGGGCATGGGGACCGTGTACCGCGCGCACGACGACGGCGGCGGCGCGGTGGCACTCAAGCTGCTGCATGCCCAGGTCGAGGCGGACGCCACCGCTCGTGCGCGGCTGGCACGCGAGGTGGCCGCGCTCCAGCGGCTGCGCCACCCCGCCGTGGCCCAGGTGCTGGACGCGGAGCTCGACGGCGCCGACGCGTTCCTCGTCACCGAGCTCGTCGAGGGCCGCGACCTGCAGACGCAGGTGGAGGAGGAGGGCGCGCTCGGCGCGGACGCACTCCTCGCACTGGCCTCCGGACTGCGGGACGCCCTCGAGGCGGTCCACGCCGCCGGCGTGGTCCACCGCGACCTCAAGCCCTCCAACATCGTGATGACCGAGCAGGGGCCCGTGCTCATCGACTTCGGTCTGGCGCACGGGACCGAGGACTCCACGGTGACCTCCACCGGGCTCGTGATGGGGACGCCGGGCTACCTCGCGCCGGAGATCCTCGACGGCGACGAGCCGGGCGAGTCCGCCGACTGGTGGGGCTGGGCCGCGGTGCTGGCCTTCGCCGCCACGGGCCGCCCGCCGTTCGGCAAGGGCCGCGCGGCGACGGTGATGACGCGCTCGCGCGCCGGGAAGCCGGACCTCGTCGGGCTGGGTCGGCTGACCCGCGCGGCGATCCGCGGCGCGCTCGTCCCTGCGCCTGACGAGCGCACCTCGCCCGAGGATGTGGTCGCCGCACTGACCGTCGTCGCCGCCGAGGGGGATCTGATGCCCCGGCCGCGCAAGCCACGCGCCGCCGCGGCCGCCGCCACGACGGTGGTCGACCGCACGGGCGACGGGACCACGGTGCTCGACGGGGCGCCCGACGGGGCGCCCGAGGCAGCCGCGGGGGCAACCGTTGCCGCCACGATCGCGGCACCGGCGCCCCCGGCAGCTCCTCCGGCCGCGCCCGCTACGGTCCCGATGCCCTCGGAGCAGTGGTACGACGACACGTGGGACGACGACCGGCCGTACTACGGGGAGGACGACGAGTACGCCGCCGTCGAGTGGATCGAGGGCGACCTCGACGCCTCCGCGGGGCCCCCGGTGGAGGGTTCCGGGTACCTGCGGCCGAGGGTGCCCGGACGGTGGGTGACCCAGCTGGCGCTCGCCGGGCTGGTGTTCGTGTGCGGCGCCCGGTGGCCCGGCCGGACGCTGGTCGTCGCGCTCGCGCTGATGTTCGTCGCCCGCGCCTTCGGCGTGGCGGTGGAGGCTACCTACGCGCGGCGGGAGAAGCGCGGCGTGCGCGGTTCCGACTGGTGGCTCGCGGCGCTCGCCACGCCGTGGCACCTGGTCAGGGCGGCGATCGGGTTGGTGCCCGCCGTGCTGATCGCCGCGGTCGCGGTGGTGATCATCTGCGGCGGTGCGTGGTGGCTGGTGAGCGAGACCCGGTGGGTCATCGGCGACAACCAGCCCGGCGACGAGCTGGCCGGGCGCACCGCGCAGCTGCTGGTCGGCGGCGTGGTGCTGCTCGGGGTGCTGCTGGTCTGGTTCGGACCGGCGTCACGGATGACGCGCGTGGGCGCCCGCCGCCTGCTGGAGGCGGCGTCGCCGCGCCGGCTCGGCGCCCTCGCGGCGATCGTGGCGATCACGGCCGCGGCGCTGTGGATCGGGCGCCCGCTGTGGGACGGCTCGACGATGGACTGGTCGCCCCTGCCGGTGCCGGTGGTCCCGGTGGAGCCACGGGAGGCCGGGGTGGGCGGCGGCGCGGGGCTCGCCGACGGCCTCGGAGTCTGAGGCGGAGGGGTCCCGCGGCACACGGGCAGGCCCTACCCTGGGGCTCGTGCAGATCACGGGACGCCTCGGTGGCCTTCTGGCCGGCGCCCTGACCGTCGCCGCCGTCGCGGTGCCGGCCCAGGGTCGTGTCCTGGTGCACCGCTGCGTCGAGTCCGGTGGCTCGTGGGACGACGTCGCGATCCGGCTGGCGCTGCTGCGTGACGCCGCGTCCTGCCCGGACGGCTCGCTCGGCCTGGGTACCGCCCCGACCGGCGCCGTGGTGCTGCTGTCCGTGGCGCTGCCGGTGCTGGCCCTGCACGTCCTCGCTGCGGCGTTCGGCGTGGGCCTCGGTGCGCTCGTCGTGCGCGCCGCGCGGCTCGTCGCCCGGCTCGTCGTGCGGGGGCGGCCGGGGCCGCCGGCGCCCGCGCGCCCGGTGGCTCGGCAGCGTGCCTGCGTCGTGCATGTGGCCGAGGTCTGCTCCGTGATGGGTCTCCTGGTGGCGCGCCCGCACCGCGCGCCGCCGCTGCCGGCCTGACCCGCCCGCAGCACACCCAGACCTATCTCAGGAGACCCGACATGCCGAACGACCCACGTCCCACCAAGGCGCAGCGCCAAGCCGACGCGCGCGCCAAGGCCGCCGAGCTGCGCCGCCAGCAGGAGGCCGCTGCCAAGCGCAACCGCTTCCTCGCCATCGGCGGCGCGATCCTCGCCGTCCTCGTCATCGTCGGTGCCGTCGTCTTCGTCCTGGTGCAGAACAGGCAGAACGAGGCGGCGTACGGCTCGGCCGTCTTCGGCGGCGGTGAGGGGAACGTCGTGGCGCCGGCGCTCGCCGAAGTCCAGGCGCCGTCCACGGCCGACGACACCGGCGGCATCCCCGTCAGCGACGAGGGCGTCGGCGTCGCCGGGAGCGGCGACACCGTGCTCTCGGTGTACTTCGACCCCCAGTGCCCGGCCTGCGCGTCGTTCGACGCGATCAACGCCGCCGACCTCAAGGCGCTGGCGAGCGAGCCCGACATCACGGTGGTCTACCAGCCGCTGACGTTCCTCGACTACTACTCGCGCGGCACCAACTACTCCTCGCGCGCGGGCAACGCGATGATGGTGGTCGCCGACCAGGACCCCGAGCACTTCGAGGACTTCCTGACGGCGATGTTCCAGAACCAGCCCGACGAGAACACGCCCGGCCTCAGCGACGACAAGATCGGCGAGATCGCCGCCGGCGTGGGCGTGCCGCAGGCCGTGATCGACCAGTTCACCGCCACCGTCGACGGGACGTTCCAGACGGCGTCCGAGGACGGCACCCTCACCGACCACCCGGGTACGTGGCGCACGTTCGCACCGTTCCTGGCGGCCGCGACCCAGCACGCCGACGATCAGTTCGACGGTCTGTCGACGCCGACCGTCATGGTCGACGGCGAGGTCGTCTCCGGGCGGGACGCCCAGGTCGTCAACGTCGGGATGCCCGGCGCGCTGGCCGCCTACGTGCGCGAGGCCGCTGCCTCCTGATCCCGCGTCGAGGGGGCCCCGGGGCAGTGCCCCCCGCCCCC
>JAEXPS010000156.1 GCA_023438885.1 Actinomycetes bacterium | reverse complement strand
CGGCGAGGTGCAGCACGGCCCCGGCAGCGGGCTCGGGATCGTAGGCGTGCACGTCGACGCCGACCCCCACGCGCACCGCGCCCGGCACCCCGCTCACCGCACCCACCCCTCCTCGACCCCGGCAGCTTCTGTCGAACCCGGCAGTCCGGACTGCCGGGCTCGGCGCGAAGTGCCGGGCTCGGCGTGGAGGTGGGCGGCCATGGCGAGGTCCGCGGGGGTGGTGATCTTCGCCGCGCGGGCGTCGCCCGGGACTACCCAGACCGGGACGTGCAGGGCCTCGGCCAGGCCGGCGTCGTCGGAGGCCGCGGTGGCCTCGTCGGACGCCTCGGACGCCGCCGCCGCGTGCGCCGCCTCCAGCACGGCACGGGCGAAGCCCTGCGGTGTCTGCACGGCGCGCAGCGACCCGCGCGGCACGGTCTCCAGCACGGGCTCGCCGGTGCCGTCCCCCGGGCCGACCCGCTTGATCGTGTCCGTCACCGCGAGCGCCGGGATCACGGCCGGGTGCCCGGCCCGCACGGCCGCCACCACCCGCGCGGTCAGCGACGCGGGCGCGAAGGGGCGCGCAGCGTCGTGCACCAGCACCACGTCGGCCTCGTCGGGCAACGCGGCGAGCCCGGCCGCGACGGACGCCTGGCGCGTGGCTCCGCCGGGCACGACGACCGCGGGCAGGCCGGCCAGCAGGCCGCGCGCCGTCTCGGCGTGGTCCGCGGGCACGACGACGACGAGCGCGCTGACGTCCGCGCAGGCCAGCAGCGAGCGCGCGGCGTGCACCACGAGCGGGGCTCCCGCGAGCGGCACGAAGGCCTTCGGCAGGGCGTGGCCGAGGCGTGAGCCACTCCCGGCGGCGACGAGCACCCCGGCGACCGTCATGGCCGTCTCACGCCCGGGCGTCAGGAGGCGAGGACCTCGTCGAGGAGAGCCTCGGCCTGGTCCTCGGCGGTGTGCTCGGCCAGCGCGAGCTCGGAGACGAGGATGTGACGCGCCTTGGCGAGCATGCGCTTCTCACCGGCGGACAGGCCGCGGTCGGCGTCCCGGCGGGAGAGGTCACGGACGACCTCGGCGACCTTGATCACGTCGCCGGAGGCGAGCTTCTCGAGGTTGGCCTTGAAGCGGCGCGACCAGTTGGTCGGCTCCTCGGTGTACGGCGCGCGGAGCACCTCGAACACGCGATCCAGGCCCTCCTGGCCCACGACGTCACGCACGCCCACGAGGTCGACGTTCTCCGCCGGCACCTCGATGGTCAGATCCCCCTGTGCGACCCGGAGCTTGAGGTAGAGCTTGTCCTCGCCACGGATGGTCCGGGTCTTGATCTCCTCGATCAGCGCTGCCCCGTGGTGCGGGTAGACGACCGTCTCCCCAACAGTGAAAGTCATCTGCCGTTGTCCCCTTCCAGGCCCGGCCCAGGATACCACGGCGAATTGCCCCGATTCCGGCCGGGGTGACCCGTCCCCGCAGGTCAGACGGCCGGGCTGCCACCTGGGCACCTGGGCGCCCCCGGGCCGGTACGCTGGTCGCGCATGCGACCAAAGTCCTAGGAGGATCGTTGACCGCGTCCCGCCCGCCGCGCCGCCTCGTCGCCGTCGCCGCGCTCGCCCTGGTCCTCGCGGGGTGCTCGCAGACGAACCCTATCCAGACGGACCGGCCGTACGCCCCCGCCGACGGCGTGCAGGTGACCGTCGGTGACCTGCGGGTGGAGAACCTGCTCGCGGTCACCACCGGGGCCGACGAGCCCGGCGCCCTGTCCGGCGCCGTGGTGAACAGCGGCAGCGGCGAGGTCGACGTCACCTTCACCGCCGGCGACTCGTCGGCCGTGCTGCAGGTGCCTGCCGGCGGGTCGGTGCTGTTCGGCACCGGCAGCGACACGGGCGAGACCGTCCTGGTGGACTCGGTGGCCGCCGCCCCGGGGGCGCTGATCGACGTGACGATCGCCTCCGACCGGGACGGCTCGGTGACGGCGCAGGTCCCGGTGCTCGACGGCAACGAGCCGCCGTACGACGCGGTCCTCGCCGGCTGATCCCCCCTGCGGATCGGCCGCGGCGGGCCCGGCCGCTGACCGCCCGCCGTCAGCCGAAGCGGCCGGAGATGTAGTCCTCGGTCTGCTTCTCGCGCGGTGTGGAGAAGATCGTCGCGGTGTCGTCGATCTCGATGAGCCGGCCGGGCCGGCCCGTCGCCTCGAGGTTGAAGAAGCCCGTGCGGTCCGAGACCCGGGCGGCCTGCTGCATGTTGTGCGTGACGATGACGATCGTGTAGCTCTGCTTGAGGTCCGCGATCAGGTCCTCGATCGCCAGCGTCGAGATCGGGTCGAGCGCCGAGCACGGCTCGTCCATGAGCAGCACCTGCGGCCTGACCGCGATCGCACGCGCGATGCACAGGCGCTGCTGCTGGCCGCCCGAGAGGCCCGAGCCCGGACGGTCGAGACGGTCCTTGACCTCGTTCCAGAGGTTCGCGCCCGTCAGGGCCTGCTCGACGAGGTCGGCCGCCTCCGACTTGGGCAGCCGCTTGTTGTTGAGCCGCACGCCGGCGAGCACGTTCTCCGCGATCGACATCGTCGGGAACGGGTTGGGCCGCTGGAACACCATGCCCACCTGGCGGCGCACCGCGACGGGGTCGACGTCCGGGCCGTACAGGTCGATGCCGTCCATCGCGACGGTGCCCTCGACACGGGCACCGGGGAGCACCTCGTGCATCCGGTTGATCGAGCGCAGGAAGGTCGACTTGCCGCACCCGGACGGCCCGATCAGGGCGGTGACCGAGCGCGGCTCGATCGACATCGTGACGCCCGCCACGGCCAGGAAGCTGCCGTAGTAGATGTTGAGGTCCTTGGCGTCGATGCGCTGAGCCATCGGGTTCTCCTTGGGGGGTGAGGGCGTCAGGCCCGGGTCTTGGGCGCGAAGAACCGGGAGACCAGGCGCGCCACGAGATTGAGCACCATGACCAGCAGGATCAGCGTGAGTGCCGCCGACCAGGCACGGTCGTAGTTGATGGTGGGGATGCAGGCGGCGTCGCCTGGCGCGCAGGGCACCAGCCCTTGCGCGAACTGCCGGTACACGTAGACCGGCAGCGTCATCATGTTGCCCTCGAAGACGTTGCGGTTGATCGAGTCGGTGACGCCCACCGTGATGATCAGGGGTGCCGTCTCGCCGATCACACGCGCGATGGCGATCATCACGCCCGTGGTGATGCCGGCGACGGCTGTGCGCAGCACCACCTTGAGGATCGTCAGGTACTTCGGCACCCCGAGCGCGAGCGAGGCCTCACGCAGCTCGTTGGGCACCAGGCGCAGCATCTCCTCGGTGGAGCGGATCACCACGGGGATCATCAGTACCGACAACGCCACGGCGCCGACGACCCCGCTGCGGGCGCTCGGCCCGACGACGAGGAAGAAGAACGAGAACGCGAACAGGCCCGCGACGATGGACGGGATGCCCGTCATGACGTCGACGAAGAACGTCACCGCCCGCGCCAGGTGGCCCCGCCCGTACTCGACGAGGTAGACGGCGGTCAGCAGGCCGATCGGCACGGAGATCAGGGTGGCCAGCCCGGTGATGAGCACCGTGCCGAGCAGGGCGTGGTAGACGCCGCCGGAGTCCATGCCGCCGAAGACGTTCCGCATCGAGTGCGTGAGGAAGTACAGGTCGAACTGGCCCAGTCCGCGGTCCAGCACCGACCAGACCAGCGAGACCAGCGGGACCAGCGCCAGCACGAACGCCCCGTACACGACGCAGCGCATCACCCGGTCGACCCGGCGGCGGCGGCCGTCCACGGACGTCAGTGCGGTGCGGATCGCCGCGGCCTCAGGCGTCAGCGTGTCGACGGCCATCTCAGTTGGCTCCCGAGAAGTCCTTGCGGCGCGCCACGATCCAGCGCGCCGCCATGTTGACCAGCAGGGTGATGAGGAACAGGGCCAGGCCGGTCGCGATCAACGTCGAGCGCCCGATGTCGTCGGCGTCGTTGAACTTCGCGGCGATGTTCGCCGCGATGGTCTGCTGCTTGCTCGCCACCACCAGCGTCCAGGCGTAGGTCAGCCCGGGCGACAGGATCATGAGCACGGCCATCGTCTCGCCGAGCGCGCGGCCCAGGCCGAGCATCGCCGCGGAGACCACACCGGAGCGCCCGAACGGCAGCACCGCCATCCGGATCAGCTCCCACCGGGTGGCCCCGAGCGCGAGGGCGGCCTCCTCGTGCAGACGCGGCGTCTGGAGGAACACCTCGCGGCAGACGGCGGTGATGATCGGCAGGATCATCACCGCGAGCACCACGGCGGTGGTCAGCAGCACGCGCGGCGGGTTCGAGGCGTTGCCGTGGGCGTCGCCGGCGAACAAGGGTATCCAGCCCAGCCAGTCGACCAGCACCTGCCACACCGGTTGCACCTTCGGCGCCAGCACCAGCACGCCCCACAGGCCGAACACCACCGACGGGATCGCGGCCAGCAGGTCGACGACGTAGCCGAGGGCGTTGGCCAGCCGGCGCGGCGCGTAGTGCGAGATGAACAGCGCGATCCCGACGGAGATCGGGACGGCGATCGCCAGCGCGACGAGCGCCGCCAGCACGGTGCCGAAGATCAGCGGGCCGACGAGGGTCCACAGGGTGCCGCCGGGCGGCACCCAGTGGATCACCGACGAGATGTCCGGGTGCGTCAGGGCCGGCATGCCCTCCCACACGAGGAAGGTCGCGACGGCCGCCAGCACCAGCAGGATCAGCACGCCGGAGGACACGGCGAGATAGCGGAAGCCGCGGTCCATGCCGCGGTCCGTCGCTCTGCGGCGCCGAGGGATGCTCGCCGCGGTCGTGGTCGAGGCCACCAGGTCTGCTCCTGTCAGAGGAACGCCCGTGGTGGCCGGCCCTGCGGCCGACCACCACGGAACGTCAGCCGACGGTGATCGCGTCGATCGCCGACTGGATGTCCGTGCGCAGCGCGTCGGAGAGCGGCGCGGAGCCCGCGGCACCGGCAGCGACCTGCTGGCCCTGCGCACTGACCACGTAGGAGAGGTAGCCCTTGACCAGGTCGACCTTCTCCTGGCTGTCGTACGTGTCGCAGACCGCGAGGTAGGAGACCAGGATCGCCGGATAGGCACCCGGCGCGGTCGTGGTCCGGTCGACCGCGATCGCGATGTCGTGGTCGGCGCGGCCCTCGGCACGCGGCGAGGCGTCCAGCGTCGCGGCGGCGGCCTGCGCCGTCGGCGGCACGAAGGCGTCGACGCCGAGCGAGGCCCGGCCCAGCGTGCCGATCGCGGACGCGTCGGCGTAGCCGATGGTGCCCTGCGCCGCCTGGATCGTCTGGACCACGCCGGAGGTCCCGTTGGCGCCCTGGCCGACGCTCACCGGCCAGGTGTTCGAGACCGTGAAGGTCCACACGTCCGGCGCCGTCTTCGACAGGTAGTCCTGGAAGTTCTTCGAGGTGCCGGAGTCGTCGGACCGGTGCACCACGGTGATCGGGCCGGACAGGGTCACGCCCTCGTTGAGGGCGGCGATCGCGGGGTCGTCCCACGCCGTGATGGTGCCGGCGAAGATCTGTGCCGTGACGTCCGGGGTCAGGTTGAGCGAGTCGACGCCCGCGATGTTGAACGCGACGGCGATCGGGCTGATGTACACCGGGATGTCCATGCCCGAACCGCCGAAGCACCGCTCGACCGAGGTGGCGAGCTCCTCCTCGTTCAGCGCGGAGTCGGTGCCGGCGAAGTCGACGGAGCCCTCGAGGAACTTGCCGCGACCACCGCCGGAGTCGGTGGCCGTGTAGTTGACGGTCGTGTCGGGGTTGGCGGTCTGGAAGCCGGCGACCCACGCCTGCTGAGCCTTGTCCTGCGCGCTGGAGCCCTCACCGGCAAGCGTTCCGGCGAGCGCGGACGCCGACGGCGCGTCGGTGGTCGCGCCGCCCGTCGCGGCGTCGGTGGCCTGGGGGGTGGTGTTGTCGTCCGAACCGCAGGCCGCCAGCGCCAGGGCGGTGAGCCCGGCCAGCAGGGCAGTGCCTACTGCGTGGCCTACTGCGTGCGTTCGCTTCACGGTGATCCCATCTCGTCGTCGTGGCGCCAGTGCGGCGCGACTCGGACGGTAGGGACCGCAGGTGACCGGCCTGCCCGACCGCGGTGAACCTGAGGTGAACGGTGGTCGACATCTCGGCGGGCCGGACGACGAGACGCGCCCTCACTCGGCCGAGAGCTTGTAGCCCAACCCCCGCACGGTGGTCAGCAGCCGCGGTGCGGCCGGATCGTCCTCGATCTTCGAGCGGATCCGCTTGACGTGGACGTCGAGCGTCTTGGTGTCCCCGACGTAGTCCGAGCCCCAGATGCGGTCGATCAGCTGGCCGCGCGTCAGCACCCTGCCGGCGTTGCGCATCAGCAGCTCGAGCAGCTCGAACTCCTTGAGCGGGAACGCCACCACGGCCCCGCGCACCCGGACCACGTGCCGGTCGACGTCCATCTCGACGGGGCCGAGCGCCAAGGTGTCGTCGTCGAGCTCGTCGCCCGCCCGTGCGGACTCCCCGCGCCGCAGCACGGCCCGGATGCGCGCCAGCAGCTCGCGGGACGAGTACGGCTTGGTGACGTAGTCGTCGGCCCCCAGCTCGAGTCCGACGACCTTGTCGATCTCGCCGTCCTTGGCGGTGAGCATGATGATCGGCACCTGGGACGTCGCGCGCAGCCGCCGGCACACCTCGGTGCCGGGAAGCCCCGGCAGCATGAGGTCCAGCAGCACCAGGTCGGCGCCGCTCTCGTCGAACCGCTCGAGGGCCTGGGGTCCGGTGGCGGCCGTGGACACGTCGTACCCCTCGCGGCCGAGCAGGTACGCCAGGGGCTCGCGGTACGACTCCTCGTCCTCGACGAGCAGGATGCGGGTCACGCAGGACTCCTTCGGGTGCGTGCGCCGGTGCTGGCCTGGCCGGTGTGCGGCTCGGGCTCGTCGGCCTTGGGCAGGCGCAGGGTGAACGTGGAGCCGCGGCCGGGTTGCGACCACACGGTCACCTCGCCGCCGTGGTCCGCGGCGACGTGCTTGACGATGGACAGGCCCAGGCCGGTGCCGCCGGTCTCCCGCGAGCGCGCCTGGTCCACGCGGTAGAACCGCTCGAAGATCCGGTCCTGCTCGGCTGCGGGGATGCCGATGCCCGAGTCGACGACGGCGATCTCGACGATGGGGCCCGCCACCTTGACGCCGACGCCGACATGCGTCGCCTCCGGCGAGTACGCCACGGCGTTGTCCAGCAGGTTGCGCACCGCCGTGACGAGGAGGTTGCGGTCGCCGAACACCTTCGCGCCACAGTCGCCGCCGAGCTCGATGGTCACCTTCCGCGCAGCGGCGGTGGTCTGGGCCCGATCCGCGGCCTCGGCCAGCACCGTGTCGATGTCGATCAGCTGCGTCTCCTCCAGGGCACCCGCCGTCTGGAGCCGCGACAGCTCGATGATCTCCTGCACCAGCGCGGCCAGCCGAGCCGCCTCGGACTGCATCCGGCCGGCGAACTTGCGCACGGCCGCCGGGTCGTCGGCGGCGTCCTGCACGGTCTCCGCCAGCAGGGAGAGCGCGCCGACGGGCGTCTTGAGCTCGTGCGAGATGTTCACGACGAAGTCGCGGCGCATCGTCTCGAGCTTGCGCGCCGCCGTGACGTCCTCGGCGAGGACGAGCAGATGCTGCGGCGTCGCCTGCGCCACCCGCACCTGGAGCAGCATGGTCCCCTGCCCCACCGGGCCGCGCGGCAGGTCGAGCTCGGCGTCGACGATCACCCCGTCGCGGCGCACCCGGGCCACCATGTCCTTGACCGCGGAGTGGACCAGGCGGCCCTCTCGCACCAGTCCGAGCGCGTGCGCGGCCGCGCTCGCCCGGACCACCCGCTCCTCGTCGTCCAGCACCACGGCGGCAGAGCGGAGCACGGCCAGCGCGCGGACCAGCCCGTCGTCGAGCTCCTGGTGAGGCCGCTCGGGCGCGGACCGCTGGGTGCGCTCGCTCCACCAGAACGCCAACGTGGCACCGACGCCGACGAGCAGCCCCACGGCAGCGCCCGCCAGCCCGCTCCAGCCCTCCACGGGCCCACAGTAAGCCGCCCGGGACGCGCCGAAGGCCCTGGGAGGCACCGGCGCGGGCGCACGCAGCCGACTGTTCACCTGCCGGGGTCCTGGCGTTCACCTCGGCGTGGAACCGTGGCCCGCGCACGGCGCCGGCACCCGGCGTACGGTGACGAGCGGAGAGGTCCGAGATGCGCGAGATCTTCGATGCCGAGCTGAAGGCGCTCGGCGACGACCTGCAGGCGATGGCGCACCGCGTGGAGCACGGCATCACCTCCGCCGGCCTCGCGCTGGCCACCGCCGACCTCGCGCTCGCGGAGACCGTCATCGCCGACGACCTGGCGATCGACCAGCTGGAGCGGCAGCTCGACGAGCGCAGCATCCACCTGCTGGCGCAGCAGCAGCCCGTCGCCACCGACCTGCGCGTCGTGGTCACCGCCCTGCGGATGAGCGCCACCCTGGAGCGGATGGGTGACCTCGCGCGGCACATCGCCGAGATCGCCCGCGGCCGCTACCCGCGGACCGCTGTGCCGCAGGCCCTGAGCGGCACGTTCGCCGAGATGGACGACGCCGCCCGCCGCCTGGCCGACCGCATCTGCACCCTCCTCGAGACCCGCGACCTCGACCTCGCCGAGAAGATCGAGAACGACGACGACCTGCTGGACAACCTGCACGCCGACACGTTCACCGCGATGCTCGGCGGCGGCTGGGCCGCCACCCCGCAGCAGACCGTCGACGTCACGCTGCTGGGGCGGTACTACGAGCGGTTCGGCGACCACGGCGTCTCGATCGCGCGCCGCGTGGTGTACCTGGTCACCGGCGACCTGTCCGCCGGCGAGCCGCTGCACATCCACGGCTGAGCGGCGCCGGCCGGAGCCTAACCTTGCTGGCATGACCGGCCCCGCGCTCGTCGTCCGCGACGCGACGGCAGACGACGCCCCCGCTTGCGCGGCGATCTACGCGCCCTACGTCACCGCGACCGCGACCTCCTTCGAGGCCGTCCCGCCCACGCCCGACGAGATGGCCCGGCGGATCGCCGCGGCCCAGGAGGCCCACGCGTGGCTGGTCGGCGAGCGGGACGGCGAGGTGCTGGGGTACGCCTACGGCGGCCAGTTCCGCACGCGCGAGGCGTACCGGTGGAGCTGCGAGGCGAGCGTCTACCTGCGCACCGGGCTGCGCCGCACGGGCGCGGGGCGGGCGCTGTACACCACGCTCCTGGACCGGCTGGCCGAGCGCGGCTACCGGCAGGTGTTCGCCGGGATCACGCTGCCCAACGAGGCCAGCATCGGCCTGCACCGTGCGCTGGGCTTCACGGATGTCGGGGTGTTCCGCCGGGTCGGCTTCAAGGAGGGCCGGTGGCACGACGTCGCCTGGCTCCAACGCTCGCTCGGCGCGACCGACGACTCCACTCCGCCCACCCCCCTCCACTGACCCCGCACGGCCCATCCCCTCCACCGACCCCGCACGGCCCATCCCCCCCACTGACCCCGCACGGCCCATCCCCCCACCCACCCACACCAACCACCCCTCCACTCACCCTCCGCCCACCCCTCCGCTGATCCACACCTACCCCTTCCGCAGCCGCCTCGTGCTCACCGCGACTGCCGAGCGCCACCCTCTCCGCCGAGCGCCACCCTCTCCGCCGAGCGCCACCCTCTGCGCCGAGCGCCACCCTCTGCGCCGAGCGCCACCTTCTCCGCCGAGCGCGCGCTCGTTCGCGCTGATTCAGTGCGCGTT
>JAEXPS010000017.1 GCA_023438885.1 Actinomycetes bacterium | reverse complement strand
CCCGCGTGGCTGACCCACCCCGCCGCCCCGCGCGGCCTCCCCGCTCCGCACCCGAGCGCAGCTCTCTTCGTCGACCGCAGAGTTCGTCATCGAGGTGGTGGGTTCAGGCGGCCGGAGAGCACGGGTTGGCGAAGGAGTTCTGCGCTCGGCGCAGAACTGTGCGCTCGGCGCGCGAGTCTGCGCTCGGCGCGGGGGTCTGCGCTCGGGTGGGGTGGGCGACGGGCGGCAGTGGTGTCGAGCGCCTGTGAGCGCTAACATCGCGCCCGTCCGGCACCGTAGCCGGCCGGGAGGGTGGCGATGGAGCGGCCCGGGGTGCGTCGGCCTCCGGCGATGAGCGACGTCGCCGCCGTCGCGGGGGTGTCGCACCAGACGGTCTCGCGCGTGCTGAACGGCGCCACCAACGTGCGGCCAGAGACGCGCCAGCGCGTGCTGGCCGCGATCGGCGAACTGGGCTACCGGCGCAACAGTGCGGCGCGGGCCTTGGTGACGCGTCGCACCGGGATGGTCGGGGTCGTCGCCCCCGCCTCCAGCCTGTACGGGCCGACGAGCGCGCTCGTCAGCCTGGAGCACGCGGCACGCCGCCGCGCGCTGGTGTTCTCCGTGGCGATGCTCGAGCACGTCGACGCCGACGCGATGCGCGCGACGGTGGAGCGGCTGCTGACGCAGGGGGTCGAGGGCATCGTCGTGGTGGCGCCCACCGTCGAGGTGCTCGGCGCGCTGGCGGACGAGCCGCCACCGCTGCCCGTGGTGATCGTCTCCTCCGGGGCCGGCGGAGCGGCCGGGTTCCACTGGGCGTCCGTGGACCAGCGCGGCGGCGCCCACCTGGCGACGCAGCACCTGCTGGCGCGCGGCTACCGGGAGGTGGCCCACGTCGCCGGCCCGCCCGACTGGTTCGACGCGCAGTCGCGCCTGCGGGGCTGGTCGCAGGCGTGCGAGGCGGCCGGCGTGAGCGTGCGCGAGCCGATCGCCGCGGGCTGGCAGGCCGCCGACGGCGAGGCGGCGGGCCGCCGCCTGCTGGCCGAGGGGCTGCCGGAGGCAGTCTTCGCCGCGAACGACCAGCTCGCCCTCGGGCTGTTGCACGCGTTCTGGAGCGCGGGCGTGCGGGTTCCGGACGACGTAGCCGTGGTCGGGTTCGACGACGAGGTCGGCTCGCGGTTCTTCATCCCGGCATTGACCACGGTGCGTCAGGACTTCGAGGCGCTCGGAGCGGAAGCGATCCGCATGGTGGCCGAGGCGATCGACGGGGCCGCGGTGGACGACGTCGTGGTGCCCGCCGAGCTCGTGGTGCGGGCCAGTTCCGGCGCCGCCTGAGGCGCCCGTCCGACGAGCCCGCCGCCCTCGTCGTGCCGACGGACCGTTATGTGATCGTCACCTGACGTCCTTGACGTGTCCGATGTTAGCGCTAAACTCAACCAATGTTAGCGTTCACATCGATCCGTGAACGCCACGAGGACGACGCGATGAGGCGGTCCACACCGCGCGCCGCGTCGGTGGTCCACACCTAGCAGGGCTCGCAGAACAGACCCGGACGTCGGCGCCCGGGACACCCTCGAGGAGGAGAGCGATGTTCGCAAGGAAGAGCCGGGTCGTCGTGACGGCCCTCGTCGCCGGGCTGGCGCTCAGCCTGGCCGCGTGCAGCAGCGACGGTGACACCGACGAGCCGGGTGGCGGCGCCACCGACGGCGGCGGTGACACCGGCGAGCTGATCACCGTCGGGTTCGTCGCGGTCGGCCCCGAGGGCGCGTGGCGTGCGGCCAACGAGAAGAACATGCAGGACACGTTCACCAAGGAGGCGGGCTTCGACCTGAAGTTCGCCCCGGCCGCCAACCTGGACCAGAAGTCGCAGATCGACTCGTTCACGGCGTTCGTCGACGAGGGCGTGGACATCATCCTGCTGTCCGCGACCGAGGGCTCCGGCTGGGAGGACTCGCTCAAGCGCGCGCAGGAGGCCGAGATCCCGGTCATCCTCATCGACCGCGGCATCGAGCCCGACGACAACAGCCTCTACGTCACCCGCATCGCTCCCGACAACTTCGTGGTGGCGCAGGGCGTGGCGAACTGGGCCGTCTCGGCGTTCCCGGACGGCGCGAAGTACTTCACGCTCGAAGGCCCGGCGGGCGTCTCGGTCGTCAACGAGCGCAACCGCGGGGGGGACGACGTCATGGCCGACAAGCCCGAGTTCGTCAAGGTCGGCGCGCAGACCGCCAACTGGAGCACCGAGGAGGCCAAGAGCGTCTTCGAGACCGTCCTCAAGGCCAACAACAACGACATCCAGATGGTCTTCGCGCAGAACGACGAGATGGGCCTCGGCGCCGCCCTCGCGGTCGAGGAGGCCGGCCTGACGCCCGGCGTCGACGTCAAGATCGCGACGATCGACGGCACCAAGGGCGCGATGGAGGCGCTGGCCGCCGGCCGGCTGAGCTTCGTCGCCGAGTACAACCCGCTGTTCGGCGAGACCGCTCTCGAGGTGGTGCACACGGTCCTCGACGGCGGCACCGTCGACTCGTACATCATCGTCCCGAGCGACACCTTCGACTCGCCCGAGGCGGCGAAGGAAGCCCTGCCGACCCGCGAGTACTGAGCGAGCACTGACAGTCACCACGTGACCGGCACCAGCTGACGGAGCCGGTACACCAGTCGCGGGGCCACCTGCCCGGGTG
>JAEXPS010000254.1 GCA_023438885.1 Actinomycetes bacterium | reverse complement strand
CCACAGCACCACCTGCGCACCGCGCGCGGCGGCCCGCAGCACCAGCCGGCGGCCCAGCCCGCGCCCTGCGCCGGTGACCAGCACCCGCGCCCCGGCCATCGCCGTACCTCGCCGTGCCATGCAGCACCCCCTGTCGTCAGGCCCGCGGGCCCTCCCAGCGCCGGCCGTAGTCCACCAGCGGCTGGAGTGCCGCCAGCAGGTCGCGGCCGCGCGCGGTGAGACGGTAGTGGATGCTCACCGGCGTGGTGGGCTCCACGATCCGGTCGACGAGCCCGGACTCCTCCAGCTCGCGCAGCCGCACCGCCAGCATCCGGTCGGAGAGCCCGTCGACCGCCCGCAGGATCTCCCCGAAGCGGTCGGCGCCGCGGGCGAGGGCGAGCAGGATCGCGCTGCTCCACTTGTGCCCGACGAGCTCCACGACGCCCGTCGCCCGCCGGCACTGCTCGTCGTCGATGAGCTCCCAGCCCGTCAGGGCCCGCTGCGCGTTCACTTACTCATCGTAAGTCACTTACGCGCCGGTTGTCATCGGGGCGGCGACCCCGGATGCTGAGTGCCATGCCCGACTACGGCCATCCCCTGCGCTTCGGCACCTTCATCGTCCCCGTCAACACCCCGCCCCACCGCCCCGTGGAGCTCGCGATGCTCAGCGAGCGCGTCGGCTTCGACCTGGTGACGTTCCAGGATCACCCCTACCAGCCGTCGTTCCACGACACGTGGACGCTGCTGACCTGGGTGGCCGCCCGGACCGAACGCATCGAGCTGTCGGGCAACGTGCTCAACCTGCCCCTGCGCCAGCCCGCCGTGCTGGCCCGGGCAGCGGCCAGCCTGGACCTGCTCTCCGGCGGCCGGGTGAACCTCGGCCTCGGGGCCGGCGGCTTCTGGGACGCGATCGAGGCGATGGGCGGGCGCCGGCTGGCTCCCGGGCAGGCCGTCGAGGCCCTGGACCAGGCCCTCGAGATCGTCCGCGGCATCTGGGACGCCTCCGAGCGCCGCCCGCTGCGCGCCGGTGGCGAGTTCCACCGGGTGGACGGCGCCAAGCGCGGACCGGTCCCTGCGCACCAGATCCCGATCTGGCTCGGCGCGTACAAGCCGCGCATGCTGCGCCTGGTCGGACGCGCAGCGGACGGCTGGCTGCCCTCGCAGTCGTACCTCCAGCCCGGCGACCTCGAGCGCGGCAACGCCACGATCGACGAGGCGGCGCGGGCCGCCGGCCGCGACCCGCGAGAGATCACGCGCCTGCTCAACATCGCCCCCGGCCAGCCGGCCGAGGAGATCGCGCGGCTCGCGCTCGAGGACGGCATCAGCGTGTTCGTGGTGACGGGCGACGACCCGCGCGGCCTCACACAGTTCGCGCAGGAGGTCGCCCCGAAGGTCCGTGAGCTCGTGGCCCGCGAGCGCGGCGAGCGCGGCACCACCACCACGGGCCGCGTCCGCAGCTCGCTGTCCCTGGCGAAGCGGCGGGCGGGCATTGCCTACGACGAGGTGCCGGCCTCGCTCGCGGAGCGCGCCGTGGAGCCCGGCGATCCCGCGTACGCCCGGTACACCTCCGGCTACCTGCGCGGGGGCTCGCCGGGGCTCGTGCTGCGCCCGCGCACGGTCGCCGAGGTGAGCGACGCCGTGCTGTTCGCCGGCCGCCACCGCGAGGTGCCGCTCGGCATCTTCAGCGCCGGGCACGGGCTCTCCGGCCGCTCGCTCAACGACGGCGGCCTGGTGATCGACGTCGGGGCGCTCAACGAGGTGCAGGTGCTGGACCCGGCCTCCGGGCGCGTGCGCGTGGGCCCCGGCGCACGCTGGATCGACGTGGCCCGCGCGCTGGCCCCGCACGCTCTGGCGATCAGCAGCGGCGACTACGGCGGCGTGGGCGTCGGCGGGCTGGCCACGGCGGGCGGCATCGGCTGGTTCGCCCGCGAGCACGGGCTGACGATCGACCACCTGCGTGCCGCGCAGGTGGTGCTGGCCGACGGGTCGGTGCTGCGGGCATCGGCCGAGGAGAACCCCGACCTGTTCTGGGCCGTGCGGGGCGCCGGCGCGAACGTCGGCGTCGTCGTCTCGTTCGAGTTCCAGGCAGCGCGGGTCGGGAAGGTGGGGTTCGCCCAGCTCGCGTTCGACGCCTCGGACACTGCCGGCCTGCTGGAGCGGTGGGGAGCGGCGATGGAGGCCGCGGACCGGCGCGTCAGCGGCGAGCTGATCCTCGGCGCACCCCGCCCGGGGCAGCCGCGGGTGGCGCAGTCGATGCTCCTGGTCGACTCGGACTCCCCCGACGAGGTCGTGTCGCTTCTCCAGCCGTTCGCGCAGGTGGCACCGCTGCTGGACCAGGCAGTGGCGCTCGCGGCGTACGACGAGGTGATGGGCGCGATGTACGACGAGTCGGCACCGCAGCAGGGCCGGGGCGAGCCGCTGTCGCACTCCGGGCTCGTCGGCCACCTGACACCGCAGTTCGCCGCCGAGTCCGCTGCCCTGCTGGAGGCGGGCGCCTCGTACTTCTTCCAGATCCGGGCGGTGGGAGGGGCCGTCGCCGACGTGCCGGCCGAGGAGACGGCCTACGGCTGGCGCTCGGCGAACTTCTCGGTGGTGGCGCTCGGGTCCGCGGCCTCGGGGCTCGACGGCTGGTGGGAGCGCCTGCTGCCCTACTTCGAGGGGATGTACCTCTCCTTCGAGTCGGCGACCGGGCCGCAGGTGCTCGAGCGCGCCTTCCCGCCCGCGCACCTCGCGCGGCTGCGTGGGCTCAAGGGCGTGTACGACCCCACCGGGCTGTTCCGCGACAACTTCTTCGTCGAGCCCGAGCGGGTCGTTCCGTCGTCGGACGACGAGGACGAGGGCGCGGCCTGAGGCTCCGGCCGCGGCCCCGGGCCCCGGGGCGGGCGCGTCAGGCCAGGTCGGCCCAGCGGTCCACCGGCAGCTCGGACAGGGCGATGATCGCGGCGGAGGCGGCGGCGTCGGGCAGCTCGGTGGGCGAGGAGGGGATCACGCCCTTGGCCAGCTCGATCGCCTGCTGCACGCTGGCGGTCAGCGCGTCGTCGCCCACCTGGCCGGCCAGGCCGATCAGCGAGCGCAGGTAGATCGCGTCGAACTTGCTGATCCCGTAGCCGCCACGGGTGGCGAAGTGGTCCATCGTCAGCCGGGCGAACGCCACGGCGTCCGCCAGCGGGAAGCGCTCGGCGTCGACGGCGTTGAGGCGCACCAGCGAGTGCAGCACCTCGGCCTGCACGTACGTGTACAGGGTGGTGTCGATCTCGCCGTTGCCCCTGATCTTGTCGAAGTACAGGCCGGTCTCCGGGTCGCGCAGCTGCTGCACCCACCCGAACACCTGCTCCGCGATGTCCAGGAAGCCCTCGTCGCCGTACCCCGCCAGGTACACGTCGACGAGCGCCGGGATCGCCGTGGCGTTCGAGACCACGCACTTGTCGCGGTTCGACTCGGTGGGGAACTGCACCTTCCACCAGGCGGCGCCGTCGGCCACGTCCCGCTCGCTGACGAACAGGTCGAGGATCTGCCGCGCGCGCAGCATGTACGCCTCGTTGCCGGTCCTGGCGTACTGCCGCGTGAGCGCCTGCGCCAGCCACAGGTTGTCGTCGACGTAGCGGTCGGGGTTGCCGAGCCGGATGTTCTTCGTGGCGTCGTAGCCGGCCGGGTACCCGCGCGGAGAGTCGTTCCAGTAGCTGTCCATCGCGTCGAGCGCCTCGGTGAGCGCGGCGCCGGGATCCACGCCCCGCACCGTGTCCAGCGTCTGGGCGATCTCGAGCATGTTCATCAGCTGGAACTGGTGCCACGCCGTCGCGAACCCGCTCAGCCCGTCCGTGCGGTCCAGGTAGTACCCGTCGACCAGGTGGAAGTCCTGGTAGGTGCGCAGCAGCGCGTCGTTCGCCGAGTACGTGTGGAAGTCGGCGCTCGACCAGCGCCCGACGACCGCGTGGACGTTGCGCGTCCACAGCTTCGAGACCTGGGCGAAGGTGCCCACACTGGGCAGGATAACCGCGGCCACGAGGGCGAACACGGCCAGCGAGCCGCCGCATCGCCGCATCCCCGCCTCGGCCCGCCGCAGGATGCGGGCCGACGACCGCGCCTCGCGCTGCTGCCGCCGGCGCGCGAGCAGCGTCACAGGCTCTGGTGGGAGCGTCCTCGCTCCCCCAGGGGGCTCCTCGACCATGGACGCCTCTTCGACCGTGCCGACGTGGTGCACCTCTGCGCCATATCGGATGCCGACGACGTCGAGGCGAGTCAATGGTAAGCAACGTTTTGGGCTGCTCTTGACCAAGCACATGGCAAGCACGACCGCGGTTCCCGGCGGGTGCGGGCCGGCACGCCGCCCACCTGCAGGGCTACCCGTAACGGGTGAGGCAGCCCGCTTGGCGCCTTCTCCACAATCCGGACACGTGGGACCGGAGCGAGGGAACGGGGGCACGTCCATGTCGGCACGAGGTGGTGTCGCATCCGGCGGAAGGGCGCGTCTGGCCCTGGCGCTCGTCGCAGTCGCCCTGGCCGCGTCGGGGTGCGCCGCCCAGGCGGAACGCGCCCGGGCCAACGACCCGTGCGCCGCGGTGGCCCAGTTCCGCGAGGCGCGGCAGGCCGTCCGTGACCTGGACCCGCAGACGGTGACGGCCGACGAGGCCAAGGCGGCACTCACCACGCTGGCCACCGCGACCAACCAGCTCACCGCTGCCGCCGACGGCTCGATGCGCAACGACGTCGCCACGCTCCGCCTGGCCACCGCGGACCTGCGCGCGACCATCGTCGCCGCCGGCGAGACGGCCTTCACCACGGCCCGCCCCATCGTGGCGGACCAGCTCGACGACGTGCTCGCCGCCGCCGCCACGCTCCAGCAGAGCATCGGCGCCGGCTGTCCGAACGACTAGCGACCGCTACGCGAGGGAGGGGTAGACGTGGACTGGGTATTCGTCCTCGAGGCCGTGGTGGTGCTGGCGTGCATCGTCATGGGTACTCGGACCGGCGGGGTCGGGGTCGGCCTCTGGGGCGGCCTCGGCGTCGGGGTGCTCGTGTTCGTCTTCGGGGAGGCGCCCCGGCCGCCCCCCCGCGCCCCCCAGGGAGAAAAACA
>JAEXPS010000249.1 GCA_023438885.1 Actinomycetes bacterium | reverse complement strand
CCGTCGGTACCGCGGGGGCGGCCTGGCAGATCCGCAAGTACCGCGCCGACGACCCCGCCGAGCGAGCCCGCCTCGCGCCACCGTCCGACCCGATGGCCGAGCGGCTCGCGCCACGTGTGGCGGGCGTGCCCGGGACGGTCCGGCCGGCGGGTGAACCGGACCCCGCGGGGGCAGCAATCGCGCCGCTGCCGCCGCTCGCGAGGTCACTGGCGCTCGGTGCCGCGGTCAACCTCGGGCTCCAGTCGTTCGCCGCGCTGGAGGGCGTCTTCGCGCGAACCGTCGCGGCCGGCATCCGGCGCGTGTCCCCGGGCTCGGGGCGGATGGCGGGCGCGATCGGGCACGGCGTCGCCCTCGGCGGGATCGTCGCGGGCGTCGCGGCCGCCGTCGAGTACGCGTCGCGAACCGCCGACGCGGGCGGCGCGGCGATCGAGGCCGCGTACTCGAACCCGCCGGTCTCGGCGGCGGTCAGCGGCGGGCCCGCGTCGTGCGTGCCGTGGACCACCCTGTCCCGTGAGGGCGCGCGGTTCGTCAACATGGCGCTGACCAGGGACGAGATCGCCACCGTGACGCAGACGGCGGTGGCGCAGGTGCGCGATCCCGTCCGGGCCTTCGCCGGGCTGGCGAGCGCGGCGAGCGTGGATGCCCGGGTCGACCTCGTCATGCGCGACCTGGAACGCCTCGGCGCGTTCGAGCGCAGCGTCATCTGCGTCGCCTCGCCGACCGGCAGCGGCTACGTCAACTACGTCGCGGCCGAGACGCTGGAGTACCTGACCCGCGGAGACTGCGCGACCGTCGCGCTGCAGTACTCGCTGCGCCCGTCCTTCCTGTCGCTCGACCGCGTCGCCATGGGGCGCGAGCAGAACCGCGCGCTGTTCCACGCGCTGACCTGGCGACTGCGTGCCATACCCGCCGAGTCGCGCCCGCGGCTGGTGGGCTTCGGCGAGTCGCTCGGCGCGCACACGATGCAGGACGCGTTCCTGCACGAGGGCGTGCCGGGCCTGCACCGCGTGGGGATGGACGGGGCGCTGTTCGTCGGCACCCCCGCCGGCAGCGGCTGGGCCACCCAGTGGCGGTTGGACCCGGACCGCGCAGACCCGGACGCAGAGACCGTGGAGGTGGGCTCCTGGTCGCAGTGGGCCGCGCAGGATCTGGCCCGCAGGGAGGCGCAGCGGTTCTTCCTGCTGTCGCACGACGAGGACCCGATCACACGGTTCACCCCGGCGCTCGCCGTCCAGCAGCCCGACTGGCTCGGACCCGTGCAGACCCGCCCGCCCGGGGTCTCCCGGCTCGCCCGGTGGTACCCCCTGGTGTCGTTCGTCCTGACGCTCGTCGACGTCACCAACGCCTCGAGCTCGGTGCCGGGCGTCTTCGTCGCCCACGGCCACGACTACCGCGCGGACCTGGCCCGCATGGTGGCCACCGCCTACGGCCTGGAGACCGACGACGCCGAGATGGAGCGGATCGAGCTCGCGCTGCGCGCTCGTGAGGCTGCGTGGGCGCAGCGCCGGCTCGTCGCCGAGCAGCTGCACCGGGCCCGCGAGGCCGTCCAGCGCCAGCTCGACCAGTGGAGCGGCACGGCGCCCGCCACGCCCTCGCGGCCCTAGGTGCCGGTGGTCCTCGGCGGAGCCAGGACCCGCAGGGCGGAGCGCACCGCGTCGCGGAAGCCGGTGGCCTGCGGCAGGTCGTCGCCGAACACGGTGCGCACGGCGAACACGCGGTCCACGGCCCGCTCCAGCGGCCCGGAGGCCGCCTCGGCCAGCGTCGCGCCCATCGGGTCGTCGAGCGTGACGGTACGGTCCGCGACGACGAGCGTGCCGGAGGCGGCAGCCCGCACGTAGGCGATCCAGGCGGCCACCGACGTCGCGACGGCGACCGGCACGGCGCCGGCGGCGATCCGGTCGCGGGCGGTGTCGAGCAGCCGCTGCGGCAGCTTCTGCGACCCGTCCATCGCCACCTGGACCGTGGTGTGACCGGTGTGGTGGTTGGCGAACCGTCCGAGCACCTGGTCGCGGTAGGCGCCCAGGTCGAGGCCCGGGGGAGCGACGAGGGTCGGCAGCACGTCGCGGTCGATCAGGGCACGCACGATGCCTTCGAGCTCGGGGTCGGCGATCGCCTGGGCGATGGTGGCGTGACCGCGCAGCGCACCGAGGTAGGCGAGCGTCGAGTGCGCGCCGTTGAGCACGCGCAGCTTGGCGCGTTCGTAGGGTGCGACGTCGTGGGCCAGCGTCGCCCCGGCACGGTGCCACGCCGGGCGTGGCCCGGCGAAGTCGTCCTCGATCACCCACTGCGTGAACGGCTCGCCGACGACGAGCCCCTCGTCCGAGAGCCCCAGCATCGCAGCGGCCTGCCGACGGTTGGCCGCCGTGGTGGCGGGCACGATGCGGTCGACCATCGTGCCGGGGAACCGCACCTGGTCGTCGAGCCACCCGCTCAGCCACGGCGTGCCGGCCGCGACGATCCAGGAGCGGACCAGGGCGCGCAGCGCGGCGCCGTTGTCGGAGAGGTTGTCGCAGCAGACGACGCTGAGCGGGCCGGCGTCCGCCCGGGCGCGGGCGGCGAGGCCGCGCAGCAGGAGCCCGACGGGCGTGCGGGACGGGGAGCCGCCGTCCGGTCCGGACAGGGCGTCGCGCAGCGCTGCCAGGTCCGCCGCGGTGTCGGCCTCGGTGACGTCGAGGCCGCCGCCGGGCGCTCGCCGGTACCCCTTCTCGGTGACGGTCAGCGTGACGACGTGGGTGGTCGGCGCGGCGATCGCCGCCACCACCCGCGCCGTGTCGACGCCGGGGAACGCGACCCCGCGCAGCGACCCGACGATGCGTAGCGAGGGCTCCGGACCGCCGAGGGTCAGCACGCCGTACAGACCGTCCTGCGGCGCCAGCTGCTCGGCGACCAAGGGGGAGCGCTGCGTCACGCCGAGCACACCCCAGCCGGTGTCGCCCGTCGCGGCGATCGCGTCCTCGGTGTAGACCTCCTGGTGCGCGCGGTGGAACGCGCCGAGCCCCAGGTGCACCTGGCCGACGGTCAGCTCGCGGGGGTCGACCGCGGTCAGGGTGACACCGGCCGGGTCCCCGAGCGCAGCAAGGGAGGCGAGGGACAGCCGAGGCATCGGTCCTCCGTCCTCGTCGACGCCGTGTGCAGACGATTCCACCACGTTCCATCGCGACCCGGCAACGCGGGTAATCGCGGGTGGACTTCCGGCCCGGCGAGGCGCAGAATCGGGCCGCTGGAAAGGTTTCCACTCCGTTCCCATCCCGACACAAGGACACCGATGTCTGACGGCTGGCAGCTGCATCCCGACCGCGCGCTCCCGGCGGACCCGGTGACCCGGCCGATCGCGCGCGAGATCCTCGCCGCGACCGCGGGCCTGCCGATCGTCTCGATGCACGGCCACGTGCCGGTCGAGTGGTTCGCGAGGGACGAGGCCTTCGGGGACCCGGCGTCGCTCATCGTCGTCCCGGACCACTACCTGGTGCGGATGCTGGTGTCGCAGGGCGTGCCGCACGACGCGCTCGGGGTGCCGCGCCGCGACGGCGCACCGGTGCAGGCCGACCCGCGGGAGATCTGGCGCACCTTTGCTTCCCACTGGCACCTGTTCCGCGGCACGCCGACGCGCTTCTGGCTGGAGCACGTCTTCGTCGAGGTCTTCGGGCTGAGCGCGCCGTTGTCGGCCGCCACCGCGGACTCGTCGTACGACGAGATCGCGGCTCGCCTCGCCGAGCCGGACTTCCGCCCGCTGGCGCTGCTGGACAGGTTCGGCATCGAGGTGATCGCCACCACGGACCCGGCCGACTGCGCGCTCGGCGACCACGCGGCGCTCGCGGCCCGGGGGTGGGGCGAGCGCGTGGTCCCGACCTTCCGGCCGGACGCGGTGCTGCGCCTCGACCGCCCGGACTGGGCCGCCAGTCTCGCGCGCCTGAGCGAGCGGGCCGGAATGCAGATCGGCTCGTACGACGACTTCGTCGCCGCCCTGCAGGCGCGGCGCGCCGCGTTCGTCGCCGCCGGTGCGCGGGCCAGCGACCACGGGCCACGCTCGGCGGACACCACGCCGTTGCCCGACGAGGACGCGCGCCGGCTGTTCCGGGACGCGCTACGCGGCGAGGTGAGCGCGGCCGGGGCGGACGCGTTCGAGGCGCACATGCTGTTCCAGATGGCCCGGATGGCGTGCGAGGACCACCTGGTGATGCAGCTGCATCCCGGCGTGCTGCGCGACCACGACCCGGCGGTGCTCGCGGCGCGCGGCCAGGACGTCGGCTACGACATCCCGCAGGCCACCGAGTACACCCGCGCGCTGCGCCCGCTGCTGAACGCCTTCGGGCACCACCCCGGCCTGCGCCTGGTGCTGTTCACGGTCGACGAGGACACCTTCGGACGCGAGCTGGCGCCCCTGGCCGGCGTCTACCCGGCGGTGCGGCTCGGCGCGCCGTGGTGGTTCCTCGACACCCCGGACGGGATGCGCCGCTACCGCGAGGCCGTCACGGACAGCGCGGGCTTCTACAACACCACCGGGTTCGTCGACGACACCCGGGCGTTCTGCTCGATCCCGGCGCGGCACGACCTGTTCCGTCGCATCGACGTGGGCTTCCTGGCGCGGCTGGTCGCCGAGCACCGGCTCGGGCTCGACGAGGCGATCGAGACCGCCGTCGACACGGCCTACCGCCTCGCGAAGGCCGCGTACGCCCCACCGGCGGGGATGCGGTGAGCACCCCGCTCGCCCAGGTGGCGCTGCTGCTGCGGCCCGGCGACGACGTCGCGGTGGCCACCGCCGACCTGCCCGCGGGCACGGCGCTCGCAACGTCCGCCGGTGAGGTCGTCGTGACACGTCACGTGCCCCGCGGGCACAAGTTGGCCGTCCGCGCGCTGGCGGCCGGCGACCCGGTCCGCAAGTACGGCCAGGTGATCGGCCGGGCCACGGCCCCGGTGGCGCCCGGCGAGCACGTGCACGTGCACAACCTCGGCATGGACGCGCACGCGGACCTCGCCTACGAGTTCGGGACCGCGCGCGTGGCGCTGCCGGCGCCCCGCGAGGCGAGGACGTTCGAGGGGTACGTCCGCGCGGACGGACGCGTGGGCACGCGGCAGTACGTCGGCATCGTCACGAGCGTGAACTGCTCGGCGTCGACGGCACGGATGGTCGCCGACCAGTTCCGCGGCCCGGTGCTGGACGCGTACCCGCACGTCGACGGTGTGGTGGCCCTCACCCACGGCTCGGGCTGCGGCATGGTGCCGACCAGCGAGGGTGGGCAGGTGCTGCGCCGCACGCTGCGCGGTTATGCCACGCACCCCAACATGGCCGGCGTCCTGGTGCTGGGCCTGGGCTGCGAGATGCTCACGGTCGGCGGTCTGCTCGCCGACCTGCCGGTCTCGCCGGACACGGTCGTGGAGCACCTGACGATCCAGGAGACCGGCGGGGTCCGGGCCTCGGTGCGTGCCGGGGTCGAGGCCGTGCGGGGGATGCTCGGCACGATCGAGGCGCGCCGCCGGCGGCCGGTGCCGATCAGCGAGCTGGTGCTCGGCCTCAACTGCGGCGGTTCGGACGGCTACTCGGGCATCACGGCCAACCCGGCACTCGGGGTCGCGTCGGACCTGCTGGTGGCGCACGGTGGCACGTCGGTGCTCGCCGAGACGCCGGAGGTGTTCGGCGCCGAGCACCTGCTGACGCGCCGCGCCGTGTCGAGCGAGGTGGGCCGCCGCCTGCTGGACCGCATCGCCTGGTGGCAGGACTATGTGGCCGCGGGCGGCGGCACGCTGGACAACAACCCGTCCCCGGGCAACAAGGCCGGCGGCCTGACGACGATCCTCGAGAAGTCGCTCGGTGCCGTGGCCAAGGCCGGCTCGGCGGAGCTGCGAGCGGTCTACGAGTACGCCGAGGCGATCACCGAGCGCGGCCTCGGCTTGATGGACACCCCCGGCTTCGACCCGGTGTCCGTGACGGGCCTGGTGGCCGGCGGCGTGACGGTGGTGTGCTTCACCACCGGGCGCGGCTCGGTGCTGGGCTGCAAGCCCGTGCCGTCGATCAAGATCGCCACGAACACCGAGGTGTTCACCAGGATGCGTGAGGACATGGACCTCGACGCCGGCCGCATCGTCGACGGCACCGCGACGCTGCAGCAGGTGGGCGAGGAGATCTTCGAGACGATCCTGGCGGTCGCCTCGGGCCGGGCGACGGTCAGCGAGGAGCTGGATCTGGGCGCCGACGAGTTCGTGCCCTGGCAGATGGGGGTGGTGACATGACCGCGGAGGCGCCACGCGCCACGATCCACGACGTCGCGCGGCTCGCAGGCGTCGCGCCGTCCACGGTCTCGCGGGCGATGACCGGCGGCGTGGTGAGCCCGGCGACGCGCCAGGCCGTGCTCGCCGCCGCCGGCAGGCTCGGGTACCGGCCGAACCGCCAGGCCCAGGGCCTGGTCACCGGGCGCACGGGCACCCTGGGCCTCGTCGTGCCTGACCTGCGCAACCCGTTCTTCGGCGACGTCGCCAAGGGTGTCTCGGTGCGTGCACGGGCACTGGACATCCAGGTGTTCATCGCCGACACGGACGAGGAGCAGCCGGCGGAGCTCGAGGCGATCGGCTCACTGCTCGGGGCCGTGGACGGCCTGCTCCTGTGCTCGCCGCGCGCGGGGGACGACGGGCTCGCCGCCGTGCTCGGCAGCCAGCCGGCCGTGGCGATCCACCGTGCGGTGCCCGGCCTGCCCTCCGTGGTGGCAGACCTCGTCGACGGCACCCACCAGGCGACGGCGCACCTGCACGCGCTGGGGCACCGTCGCATCGGCTTCGTGCGCGGGCCCCGGACGTCGTGGGCGGCCGCGCAGCGGTGGACCGGCGTCGACGACCTGCCGGACGTCGAGCTGCTGCCGTTCGGCCCGGTGGCGCCGACGTTCGACGGCGGCGTCGCGGCGGCGGACCTGGTGCTCGCCTCCGGCGCGACCGCCGTGATCGCGTACAACGACCTCGTCGCCCTCGGGCTGCTCCATCGCTTCGCCGCCCGGGGCGTGCGCGTGCCCGACGACCTCTCGGTGGTGGGGTACGACGACGTGGCCGTCGCCTCGATGGTGTCGCCGCCGCTGACCACCGTCGTCGTGCCCCAGGAGAGGGCGGGCGCCGCCGCCGTCGACCTGATGCTGCGCCGGCTCGCGGCCCCGGCCGGTGCCGAGCCGGAGCAGCTGCTGCTGGCGACGAGGCTCGCGGTGCGCGGCTCCACCGCGGTGGTCCACCCGGCGGGACCCAGCGGTGGCGGTGGGCGCGGGACTGCCCGAAGGTAGGAGGCGACCTGCCCGCCGCCGGGCCAGCCCGGCCGGGTGCACCCCCGCCGAGGAGGGCCCTTCGCCGATGGACCTGCACTGGCTCAAGCCCCTCCTGGGCCGCCCGGGCCCCTTCGTCACCGTGTACCTGGACGCCACGTCGACCGACGTCGTGGGCGAGGCCGAGGTCGCGGAGCGCTGGAAGGGGCTGCGCCGCTCCGTCAGCGCGGCGGACCGTGTCAGCAGCGCCGTGCTCGACGAGATCGGGGAGCTGCTGGCCGTCCCCGACGGCCGCCGCACCCCGCACGGCCGCGTCCTGGTCGCGGATGCCCACGGCGTGGTCGTCGATCGCCTGCTGACGTCCCCGCCGGCGAGGTCCCGGGTCGACGTCGGCCCCGTCCCGGCACTGCTCCCGGTGATCAGGGCGGCGGACGAGTCCGTGCGGCTGCTCGTGGTGGCCGTCGACCGCACGGGCGCCGACCTGACGCGCGTCGGGACGGGGGAGCGCGAGCAGACGACGAGCGTCGACGGCGGGCACGACGACGTGCACAAGACCCGCGAGGGCGACCTGGCCCGACGCAGCCAGACACGGGCCGAGGACTCCTGGCACCGCAACGCCGAGGCGGTGGCCCACGCGCTGGCGAAGCAGGTCGCGGAGCAGCCCGTCGACCTCGTGGTGCTGACGGGAGACCTACGGACCGTGGCGATGGTGCGGGAGGCAGCCGACCAGCATGTGCGGGAGTGCCTCGTCGAGGTCGCCGGCGGCGGCCGCGGCGAGGGCGTGCGCGAGGACGCGTTCAAGGCGCGGGTGGCGGACGCGGTCGCCGAGTTCCGCTCCAAGCGGCGCCGCGCGGCCCTCGACCGCTTCGTCGCCGTGCTCGGCCGCGGCGACGGAGGCGTGACAGGTCTTGCCGACGTCGTCGAGGTGCTTCAGCGCGGACAGGTGGCCGAGCTCGTGATGGCTGCGGACGCGCTCGACGGCCCGCTGGGCACCCGCGAGCTGTGGGTCGGCAGCGAGCCGCTCCAGCTGGCCACGAGCGAGGGCGACCTCGCCGCCCTGGGGCTGAGCGCGCCGGCGCGACGGATGACCGCGCACGTCGCCCTGGTCCGGGCGGCGCTCGGCCAGGACGCCGGAGTCACGGTCGCCGAGGCAGGCGAGGCGCAGCCGTACGAAGGCGTCGGCGCCGTGCTGCGGTGGTCCGACCCCGGCACCCCACCGAGCGGTTCGCTGCTGTCGCAGTCCGCGGACAAGAACCGCTTGCGGGCGCTCGGCTGACCTGCCCGGTCAGCCGTCCGGTCACTCCTTGCCGCGGGTGTCGACGTACAGCTCCTCGATCTCCGCGGCGAAGTCCTTGTGCACCTGCGCGCGCTTCACCTTGAGCGACGGGGTGAGGTACCCGTTCTCGACCGTGAAGTCCGTGGTGAGGACGCGCACCTTGCGGATGGACTCGGCGCGGGAGACCACCTGGTTGGCCCGGGCGGCAGCCTTGTCGATCGCCTCGAGGACGCGCGGGTC
Source organism: Actinomycetes bacterium (assembly GCA_023438885.1). Lineage (GTDB taxonomy): Bacteria > Actinomycetota > Actinomycetes > Actinomycetales > Cellulomonadaceae > Cellulomonas. The sequence goes on along the minus strand of JAEXPS010000249.1, from coordinate 4,408 downwards.
GTGCGCCGCCGTGTGGACGTCCATCGGGGGCAGGCCGTGCATCGTCAGCCAGCCGGGGAGCATCTCGGGGTCGAGCGTCACCAGGGCGGTGATGAACGGCTTCTGGTCGCCGACGACCACCACCTGCGACACGAGGGGGTGCCCGCGCAGCCGGTCCTCGAGGATCGCCGGGGCGACGTTCTTGCCGCCGGCGGTGACGATGATCTCCTTCTTGCGGCCGGTGATGGTCAGGTAGCCGTCCTCGTCGAGCGAGCCGAGGTCACCGGTCTCGAACCAGCCGTCGACCAGGGCCTTCGCCGTCTCCTCGGGCATCCCGCGGTAGCCACGGAACACGTGCGGGCCCTTGACCCAGATGACGCCCTCGTCGTCCACGCGCAGGGCGGTGCCCGCGAAGGCGGGGCCGACCGTGCCGATCTTCACCTTCTCCGGCCGGTTGACCGCGGTGGGCGCGGTGGTCTCGGTGAGGCCGTACCCCTCGAGGATGCGCACACCGATGCCGCGGTAGAAGTGGCCCAGCCGCTCGCCGAGGGGGGCGCCGCCGGAGATCGCGAACTCGGCCTTGCCGCCGAGTGCCTGGCGCAGCTTGCGGTGCACCAGGAGGGACGCGACCGCCTCCTGCAGCTTGATGCCGACGCCCGGCCCGCCCGGCGCGTCGAGCGCGCGGGAGTACGTGATGGCCACCTTCGCCGCCCAGCGGAACAGCTGGAGCTTGACGCCGTGGCCGGCCTTCTGCTCGGCCGAGTTGTAGACCTTCTCGAACACGCGCGGTACGGCCAGCACGAACGTCGGCCGGAAGGTCGCCAGGTCGGCGAGGAGGTTGCGGGTGTCGGGCGTGTGGCCCAGCACCGCGCCGGTGGAGACGCAGAGCACCTCGATGAAGCGGGCGAACACGTGCGCCAGCGGCATGAACAGCAGCGTGCGCGAGTACGGCATCGCGCAGACCTCGCCGAGGCTCGCCTGGCCCTCACGGGTGAGCGAGACGAAGTTGCCGTGGGTCAGCTCGGCGCCCTTGGGCCGGCCCGTGGTGCCGGAGGTATAGATGATCGTCGCCAGGGTCGAGGCATCCGCGGCCGTGCTGCGCCGCGTGATCTCGTCGTCGGTGATCCCGGCGCTCTTGCCGCGCTCGACGAGTGCACCCACCGCGCCCTCGTCGAGCACCAGGACGTCCGTCAGTTCCGGCAGCTGGTCGCGCACCTGGCCGACGACCCCGGCGTGCGCCGCCGTCTCGACGACGACCACCTTGACCCCCGCGTCGCCGGCGATCCACTTCACCTGTTCCGGCGACGACGTCTCGTAGATCGGCACGCCGACCGCTCCGGCCTGCCAGCACGCGAAGTCGACCAGGGTCCACTCGTACCGCGTGCGGCTCATGATGCCGACGCGGTCGCCCACCCCGACGCCGGAGGCGGCCAGGCCCTTGGCCACGGCGTTCGCCTCGTTGACGAACTCCCGCACGGTCACGGGCACCCAGGTGCCGCCCAGCCCCGTGGAGCGCTCGATGAACACGGACGTGGGGCTCGTGCGCAGCCGCTCGGCGAGCATCCCCGGGATGGAGAGGCTGTCGTCGTACGTGCCGAGGGACGGTGAGGCGAACTCGACCATGAGGGCTCCTCGAGAGGTGGTGCCAGGAGAGTACTCGGTGGTGCCGCGCTAGCCGCGTGGCTCGGGCTCGCCGAGCTCCGCAGCTCGTGCCACCGGCGCCTCGACGTCGTCGACCACGAGGTCTAGCGGCCCGGTGACGCGTCCGGCCGCACGCAGGTCAGCGAGCGCGAGCTCGACGCCCGCCTGCAGCGCGCCCGGCAGGGCGAGCGTCACGGCGAGCAGCGGGGTCCGCATGGAGACCTTGGCCTCGGACTTCACCTTGCGCAGCGCGGCGAGTGCCGAGCCCGCGGCTGTGACGACGGCGGGGTCGGTCCCGGCCGCGGCGGCACGCAGCTCGCCGCTCGTCGGCCACGGCGAGCGGTGCACCGTGCCGGGCCGCCACCACGACCAGACCTCCTCCGTGGCGAACGGCAGCACGGGCGCGAAGAGCCGGAGCATGACGTCGAGGGCCAGGCCGAGGGCGGCCCGGGCTGAAGCAGCGGCGGCCGCGGGGTCGGCACTGTCGCCGTCGGCGCCGTACGCACGGTCCTTGACCAGCTCGAGGTAGTCGTCGCAGAACGTCCAGAAGAACGACTCGGACAGCTCGAGCGCCCGGGTGTGGTCGTAGGCGTCGAGCGCCGCGGTAGCGCCGTCGACCACGTCGGCCAGGCCGGCGAGCATCGCGCGGTCGAGCGGGTGCGTCACCAGCGCCGGGTCGAGCGACGCCTCGCCGAAGCTCAGCGCGAACTTGCTGGCGTTGAGCACCTTGATCGCCAGCCGGCGGCCGATCTTCATCTGGCCGACCTCGAAGGCCGCGTCGGTGCCGAGCTTGGCCGAGGCGGCCCAGTACCGCACCGCGTCCGAGCCGTGCTCCACGAGCAGGTCCATCGGGGTGACGACGTTGCCCTTGGACTTGCTCATCTTCTTGCGGTCGGGGTCGAGGATCCAGCCGCTGATCGCCGCGTGACGCCAGGGCAGCTGGTCGAACTCGAAGTGCGAGCGCACCACCGAGGCGAACAGCCACGTGCGGATGATGTCCTGGCCCTGCGGGCGCAGGTCCATAGGGAACACGCGGCCGAAGAGGTCGGGGTCGGCCAGCCAGCCGCCGACGATCTGCGGGCTCAGCGAGCTGGTGGCCCAGGTGTCCATGATGTCCGGGTCGGCGGCGAAGCCGCCCGGGACGCCTCGCTGGTCGGCGGTGTAGCCCGGGGGCAGGTCCGACGAGGGGTCGATCGGCAGCGCCGACTCGTCGGGCACGATCGGGTGGTCGTGGTCGACCTCGCCGTTCTCGTCGAGCGGGTACCAGACCGGGAACGGCACGCCGAAGAACCGCTGCCGGCTGATCAGCCAGTCGCCGGTGAGTCCGCCCACCCAGTTGTCGTAGCGGACCTTCATGAACTCGGGGTGCCAGTCGAGGGCGGCGCCGCGGGCGAGCAGTGCCGCCCGGATGTCCTCGTCGCGGCCGCCGTTGCGGATGTACCACTGGCGGCTGGTGACGATCTCCAGGGGCTTGTCGCCCTTCTCGTAGAAGTTCGCCTTGCGCTGGGTGGCCACCGGCTCGGCGGCGAGGTCGCCGCTCTCGCGCAGCGCGGCGACCACGGCCTCGCGTGCCGAGTGCGTGGTCTTGCCGGCCATCTGCTCGTAGACCGCGCGCCCGGCGTCGGACGAGATCCACTCGGGCACCTCGCGATGCAGCCGGCCGTCCCGGCCCACTACCGACCGCGTCGGCAGCTTCAGCTCACGCCACCACTGCACGTCCGTCAGATCGCCGAAGGTGCAGCACATCGCGATGCCGGCGCCCTTGTCGGGCTCGGCGAGGTGATGGGCCAGCACGGGCAGCTCGACCCCGAACAGGGGCGAGGTCACGGTGGTGCCGAACAGCGCCTGGTAGCGCTCGTCGTCGGGGTGGGCGATCAGCGCGACGCACGCCGGCAACAGCTCCGGCCGGGTGGTCTCGATGTGCACCGGCGTGCCGTCGGGTCGGTGGAAAGCCACCTTGTGGAAGAAGCCGGGGTAGTCGCGTGCCTCGAGCTCCGCCTGCGCGACGGCGGTCTGGAACGTCACGTCCCACAGCCCCGGAGCCTCGGCCTGGTAGGCCTCCCCACGCGCGAGGTTGCGCAGGAACGCCGCCTGGGCGACGGCACGGGCGCTCGCGCCGATGGTCTGGTAGGTCATCGACCAGTCGACGGAGAGGCCCAACCGGCGCCAGAGGGCCTCGAACTGCACCTCGTCCTCGTGCGAGAGGCGCTCGCACAGCTCGATGAAGTTGCGCCGGGAGACGGGCACCTGGTCGGCGGGCTTGACGGCCTTGCCGTCGGTGCCCTCGTGCGGCGGCACGAAGCCCTCGACGTAGGGCAGCGAGGGGTCGCAGCGCACGCCGTAGTAGTTCTGCACGCGCCGCTCGGTGGGCAGGCCGTTGTCGTCCCAGCCCATCGGGTAGAACACCTCGTCGCCGCGCATGCGGCGGTAGCGCGCGACGACATCGGTGTGCGTGTAGCTGAACACGTGCCCGACGTGCAGCGACCCGGACACCGTGGGCGGAGGGGTGTCGATCGAGAAGACCTGCTCGCGGGGCTTCGACCGGTCGAACCGGTACGTGCCCTCGTCCTCCCAGGAGCGCGCCCAGCGGTCTTCGATGCCGTCCAGGGACACCTTGTCGGGTACCGCGCGCAGCCGGGTAGCGGTTGCGGGGTACGCGGACGGTGTCATCTCAGCCATGGCGCACATCTTCCCAGACGGCGACGGCGCACCCATACGCCCCACCACTCTCGTCCGTCCCACGACTCTCGAGCCCGGCAGTTCGTGTCGAGACCGGCAGTCCCAACTG
>JAEXPS010000020.1 GCA_023438885.1 Actinomycetes bacterium | reverse complement strand
CGTGCGACCGCCGACGTCTCGGCTCGCACGCTCGACAGGGGACAGGCCTGACGACGGGGGAGCCGTCATGACCCGGGCCGTGCGCGGTCTCGGCGATCTTCTGGTGTGGCTGCTGGCCGCCCTCGGGCTGGTCGGCGTCCTCACGTGGGGGGCGACGAAGCTGGGGGCGATCCAGCCCCTGGTCGTCGTCTCCGGCTCGATGGAGCCCGCGATCATGACCGGCGACCTCCTGGTCGACCGGCCTCGCCCGACGGCCGAGCTCGAGCCGGGCGAGGTCGTCTCCGTCCCGTCCGAGGTGACCGGGGCGATCATCACGCACCGGGTGGTCACGGTGGAGCCGGCGCCCGACAGCACCTGGCTGGTGACCCTCAAGGGCGACGCCAACGACGCACAGGACGGGGAGGTCTACGAGGTGGGCGACACGGTGTGGCAGCCCGCGCTCCAGGTCGCCGGCGCGGGGACGCTCGTCATGACGCTGACCCGGCCCACCGTGGCGATCCCGCTGCTGGTCGCCCTCGTCGCGCTCTTCGGGCTGACGACGTTGCGGCCCGACGAGAAGCGGCCCGCCCGCCATGCGGCCGAGCCGGCGGAGTCCCGATGACGGGTTGGCTGCGCACCCGGGCCGGCGGCGCCGCAGTGGCGCTGATCGGCCTGGTCGCCGTGATGTGGGCGGCAACCTGGCTCGCCACCTCGACGACTCGTTCCCAGATCCAGGTCTCGACGAGCTTCGAGGGCCTGCTGCCGGGCGAGACCCGGACCTCCGCCACGCCGGTGACGCTGCCCGTCGACGTCCGGGTGACCGACGTCCAGCTGGACGTCCGCGGCCCGGCCGGTGCGGCGACGTGGGCGGCGCAGCTGTGCCCCTCCGGCGCGGGGGAGTGCGCCGACCTCGTCGGCGGCACGGGGGCTCGGCCCGTGGTGGCGGGCGGTCCCGCGGTGATCGTCGTCACCGTCACCGCCGTGAGCCCGGAGCAGGGCCAGACGAGCGAGCTCGTGGGCTACGCGACGGTGACCGGGGTCGGCACGCTCCCCAACAGCCGAAGCGTGGTGCCGTCGATCCTCGCCACGGCCGGCGCCCTCTTCTCGGCGGGTGCGCTCATCGCAGTCCCCCGCAGGCGGCGACGCGACGAGCCTGCCGAGCAGGAGGCGGAGCTGTGACGTCCCGCGGCCTGCGCAGACTTGCCGTCGTCGCCTCCGCGACCGTGGCCGTGCTCGCCGCGGCGACGATCTCGTTGCCGACGAGCTCCGCCTGGACGGACCAGGCCCGGCTGAGCGCCACCGTCTCCGCCGGGACGTGGGCCTCGACGTCCGGGCCGGTGACGCCGGGGAACGCGATCACCGTGCTGACCGACCTGCAGTGGACGCTCGTCACCAACAACCCCGTGCAGGCGTGTTTCCAGGTGACGGTGACCACCTCGTCGCTCCAGAACAACGACTGGGCCTTGACCATGGACCTGTCGAAGCCGCCGTTCAACGGCCGGACCACGGGCTACCAGGCGCGCGACGTCGCCGGGCAGAACGTCGCGAACCGCATCGCCATCGCGGTGGACGCCGCTCAGCAGCGCGCCACGGTCACCGGCACCGGCTCGGCGTCGAAGGTCAAGCCGTCCGAGACGATCCGGTTCGAGATCTGCAACTGGGGCCTGCCCTCGGGTGTGCAGACCCCGTCCGCGTACACCGTCTCCGTCGCGACCACCGTCGCGACCCCGACGCAGGTGTGCAAGACCGCAACCGTCACCGGGAACGGGACCTCGCGGTTCTACTTCGCGTGGGAGCTCGACCTCGACATGGACGACGCGTACCGGGCGCTGGCGCACTTCTCGAACTGGTCGGTGCCGACGGAGAACCTGTGGCAGGTGACCCAGACCACCACCGGCACCAACCGGTTCCACCTGGCCAGCACCACGTCGGCGAACCTCGTCGGGACGCAGTCGTTCGTGCTGACCTACTGCGCCAACGGCTGGGTGTAGCTACTTCCGCCCGCCTCCGAGCAGCCCGCCGAGCAGGTCGCCGAGGCCGCCGCCCGAACCACCCGAGCCGCCGCCGAGCAGCCCGCCGAGGACGTCGCCGAGGCCGCCGCCCGAACCGCCGCCGAGCAGCCCGCCGAGCAGGTCGCCGAGGCCGCCGCCGGTCGCGTCGTCCTCCTGGCTCGACGCCGTGCTCTGGCTGCTCGCACCGCCCTTGGTCAGCTTGTTGGCGAGGAACGCCATGACGATCGGGGCCAGCATCGGCAGCAGCTTGCTCAGCAGACCGCCGTCGGCCTTGCCGGTGGAGCCGAGGGCCGCGATCACCTGGTTCTCGTTGTCCCCGAAGACGTGGTGGACGATCTTCGCGCCGTCCTCGTCGTCGACGTCGTCGAGGTTGACGCCGCCTTCGACGAGGGACGTGTCCTTGGTGGCGAGGGCCTTCGAGAGCGAGGCAGCACCGGCCGGGTCCTCGGCGTTGGCGGCCATGCCGCTGACGAGGGCGGGCAGTGCGGCGCTGACGGCCGAGGCCGCCGTCTCCTTGTCGACGCCCAGCTTCGTCGCGATGTCGTCGATGGGGATGATGCTCATCAGGTCGTCGAGCCCGGCCATGTCGTCTCCTTTGGGGGCGCGCGGGCCTCTGCCCGAGCGTGCGCCCAGGCTAGATGCGCAGGTCGGCGGATCGCTACCCGAGGCCGGGCGCGTCGTTCGCCGTCGGCGATCAGCGGAACACCCTGGCCGCACCCGGCGTTGGGCCGAGCGACATGAAGCGCTATGAGGATCTCGAGAAGGACGACGGAACCGTCGTCCGGTACCGGCGGCACGAGAACGGTGACGGCCTGGTGGCGGCGGGTGCCCGCGTGGACCCGTCGGCGTTCGTCGCGTCCACCGCCTGGGTCGACCCGGGCGCGGTGGTCGGGCCGGACGTGCGGATCGGTGCCCACACCTGGCTGGAGGCCGGCGCCAAGGTGCAGGCCGGAGCCCGGCTCGGCACCCACGTGCACGTCGGGAAGGACGCCGTGGTCGGCCTTCGGGCGCGGCTCGGCAGCCGCGTCACCGTCGCCGCCCGCGCCGTGGTCGAGCACGGCGTGCTGGTGGAGGCCGAGACGACCGTCACCGAGCGTGCGAGCTCCGGCCGCGGCCGCTCTGCCTGGACACCCGCGGCCTGAGGCGAAGGCCCCCCAGCCTGACCCCGAACGCTGTACCTCGGACGCTGTACCTCGGACGCTGGGACCGTCAGCCGGCGGGGTAGGCGATGCCCCAGCCGAGCGGGAACGCCGGCTCCTGGCCGTCGCCGTCGTTGATCGGCTCCTGGGCCACCGAGGTGGGCCACGACACCGGGAGCCGGCCGCTGGCCGGCTCCTCGCCGAACAGCACGTCGGTGACGCCGCCGCCTTCCGTGCCGGGCAGCCACGCGGCCACCGCCGCGTCGACCAGCGCCAGCTCCGGCGTGATGTCCAGAGGCCGGCCGGACAGCAGCACGAGCACCGTCGGCACGCCCAGCGCCGCCACCTGCCGCACCAGCGCCGCCTCGTCGGGCGCCGGGCGCATGTCGCCGTCGCCGAGGTCGCCCTCCCACTCGGCGTAGGGCCGCTCGCCCACCACGACGACCGCGGCGTCGAACGGCCCGGTCGCCGAGCCGTCGGGGGAGTACGTGACGCCGGCGTCGCCGACGAGCTCACGGACACCCTCGAGGATCGTCGTGCCCTCGCGGAGGTTGCCTTCCTGTCCCTGCCAGCCGAGCGTCCAGCCGCCGCTCTGGCGGCCGAGGTCGTCCGCCGCGGCGCCCGCCACCAGGACTCGACCGCTCGCAGCGAGCGGCAGCGTGTCGTCGTCGTTCGCGAGGACGACGACGGACCGGGCCACGGCCTCGCGGGCCAGGTCACGGTGCTCCTGCGAGCCGAACCCGGCGAGTCGCTGCGGGTCCCCGCCCTGGCGCTCGAACGCCCCCGCCTCGAACTTCGCGGTGAGCACGCGGCGCACGGCATCGTCGATGCGGTCCGTCGGGATCTCGCCGCTCTCCACGAGCGCGGTCAGCCGCTGGTGGAACGTCGCCGTGTCGGTGGGCACCATCACCAGGTCGATGCCGGCGGCGATGGTGCGCCGCACGTCCTCGTCGGACAGGTCGCCCGCATCGCCGTCCAGGAGCTGGGCGGCGGCGTAGTCGGAGACGACGAAGCCCTCGAACCCGAGCTCGCCCTTGAGCACGTCGGTCACCCAGTGCTCCGAGGCGGTCATCGGCTCGCCCCGGATGCTGGAGAAGCTGACCATCACCGACGCGACGCCCGCATCGACGGCCCGGCGGTAGGGCTCGAGGAACAGCTCGCGGACCTCCTCGTCGGTCGCGTCGACGTCGCCCCGGTCCGTGCCGCCCTGCGTGCCGCCGTCGCCGAGGTAGTGCTTGGCCGTGGCCAGCACTCCCGTGCCCTGCAGACCCACGATGAACGCCTCGCTCAGCTGCGCAGAGGCCGCCGGGTCCTCGCCGTAGGCCTCGTACGTGCGGCCCCAGCGGTCGTCACGCGCCGGGCCGACGACGGGCGCGTAGTCGATGTCGATGCCGAGAGCGGCGAGCTCGTCGCCCACCGCCTCCCCGACGCGCCCGACGAGCTCGGGGTCACCGGTGGCACCGAGGCCGATCTGGTGGGGGAACACCGTCGCTTGCGGCAGGTGGCCGAAGCCGTGCACGGCGTCCACCGCGTAGAGCAGGGGGATGCCGAGCCGGCTGCTGGCCGCCTGGGCGTCGAGGGCGTCGATCGCCTCCACCCACCCGGCCGGCGAGTTGTCCGCCGGCCAGTCGCCGCCGCCGCTCAGCACGTTCCCGACGCGTCCCGACGAGACGTCGCCCGGCGCCAGGGCCCATCGCTCGACGAGGGTCATCTGGCCGATCTTCTCCTCGAGGGTCATCCGGCCCAGGAGGTCGTCCACGCGTTCCGCGACAGGAAGCGTCGCGTCCCGGAATGGGAGCGCTCCCAAGTCGGGATCGGAGCTGCCTTGCGGGCTCGGCTCGGCGGGATCGGTGCAAGCGGCGACGGCGAGCAGGAGCGCGATCGTCGTCCCTGCAGCCAGGATGCGCGACGGTGCGGACATGGTGCGGGGTCCCTTTCCTCGGGAGGCCCCTCGACGCTAGCGGGTCGCGACGCGGCGTGGGAGCGGTTTCACGCCCCGCCGAGCAGTTCCTCGAAGCTGGGCACGTCGTCGTACAGCCCAGCGCGGCGGGTCGGCTCCCGGGCGGCCACGCGTTCGGCGAGCTCCGCGGCGGCCCGCCGGATGCGCTCCGGCAGCGGCCTGACCCGGCCCGAGTCGTCGGCCCAGTCGTCGGTCGCGGCGAAGACGGACGTCGGGACCACGTCGGCGTGCAGATAGGTGAACACCGGGCGCACGCCGTACTCCAGCACGAGCGAGTGGCGTGCGGTGCCGCCGGTGGCACCGAGCAGCACGGGAGTGCCGTCGAGGGCCGCGGTGTCCAGCACGTCGACGAAGGACTTGAACAGCCCCGCCGGGCCGGCGGTGAACACCGGGGTGACGGCGACGACGCCGTCCGCGGCGGCGACGGCCGCCTGCGCGTCGGCGAGGGCTTGAGGGGCGAACCCCGTCAGCGTCATGTTGACGACGTCGTGAGCGAGGTCGCGCACCTCGATGGTGCGGATCTGCGCCTCGCGGCCGCGCACGACGAGCTCGTCGGCCACTGCCTGCGCCAGCCGGTCCGCCAGCAGGCGGGTCGACGAGGGCTGCGACACCCCACCCGAGATCACGACGATCGACGCGTTGCTCACTGCCGTTCCCCTCACGTTCACCTGCTCAGGCCCCACAACGCCCCCGCTCCCGCCCCCATTCCACGGGCGTGGGGCGGGGCAGGGCGTCACGGGATGCGGACGGTGGCCGCGTCGGCGGCCTCGATGTCGTCCTCGGCGATCGTGCCGGTCCAGTGGTCGGCCGCAGCGACGGGCTGGACATGCACGTCACCCGCGGCGCGGGCCGCGGCGACCCGCTCGGCGTGCGTCGGAGGGTTCGCGGGGACGTCCGCGGGCCGGCGAAGCTCGGCCTCCCGGCGCAGCACCGGCACCACGTCCTGCGCGAGCATGTCGATCTGCTCGAGCACGGTCTTCAGCGGCAGGCCGGCGTGGTCGATGAGGAACAGCTGGCGCTGGTAGTGCCCCACCTGCTCCCAGAACGCGCCGTACCGGTCGATCACCTGCTGCGGCGAGCCGACGGTCAGCGGGGTCTCCCGCGTGAAGTCCTCCATCGACGGGCCGTGCCCGTAGACCGGGGCGTCGTTAAAGTAGGGCAGGAACTCGTTCCACGCGTCCTGCGAGCTCTTCCGCATGAACACCTGGCCGCCGAGGCCGACGATCGCCTGGTCCGCCCGGCCGTGGCCGTGGTGCTCGAACCGCTGCCGGTAGAAGTTCACCATCGCCGCCGTGTGCTCCAGCGGCCAGAAGATCGCGTTGTGCAGGAAGCCGTCACCGTAGAACGCGGCCTGCTCGGCGATCTCGGGGGAGCGGATCGAGCCGTGCCAGACGAACGGCGGCACGCCGTCCAGCGGCCGCGGCGTCGAGGTGAAGCCCTGCAGCGGGGTGCGGAACCTGCCGGTCCAGTCGACCGAGTCCTCGGTCCAGAGCCGGCGCAGCAAGGCGTAGTTCTCGATGGCCAGCGGGATGCCCTGGCGGATGTCCTTGCCGAACCACGGGTACACGGGGCCGGTGTTGCCGCGGCCCATCATCAGGTCCATCCGGCCGTCGGAGATCACCTGGAGCATCGCGTACTCCTCCGCGAGCCGCACGGGGTCGTTGGTGGTGATCAGCGTGGTCGCCGTCGACAGGGTGATGTGCTTCGTCCGGCCCGCCAGGTAGCCGAGCATCGTGGTGGGCGACGACGGCACGAAGGGCGGGTTGTGGTGCTCGCCGGTGGCGAAGACGTCGAGACCGGCCTGGTCCGCGTGCTCGGCGATCGTCAGGATGTTGCGCACCCGCTCGGTGTCGTCCGGGGTGCGGCCGGTCGTCGGGTCCGTGGTGACGTCCCCGACGGAGAAGATGCCGAACTGCATGGTGCGCCTCGCGATCTATGCGTTTGCATGAACAGTGGCCTCAACCCCGGCTCGGCGGCCCCTATTCCGGCGCGCACTCGCCCTGTGACCGCGATGCCCGGAACGTCCGTTGTATCTGACACGACGTCACGTGTCTCCTGTCACCCGGTGCGTCGAGATGCGACGCAGAGGCCCCCTGAAGACACGGAGACACCGATGACCATCATCGAGACCCCCGCGGCCGCCGCCCCGGGCACCGATGCCCTGTACCGCGCGCTGAACGGCTCGGTCGCCCGCATCCACCTGCCCGGTTCGCCGGAGTACGTCGAGCTCACCGCCACGATGCACGTGATCGACGTCAAGCGCCCCGCCCTCGTCGTCGAGGCGCGCAGCGCTCAGGACGTCGTGCGCACCGTGCGCGCCGCCCGTGCCCACGGCGCCCGGGTCACCGTGCAGTCGACCGGACACTCCGGCCCGTCCGACGACATGGCGGACGCGGTGCTGGTCGCCACCCGCGGGCTCGACGAGCTGACGATCGACCCGGCCGCGCGCACCGCACGCGTCGGCGCCGGCGTGCGCTGGGGCGCCGTCAACGAGGCCGCGGCGCCCCACGGCCTCGGCAGCCTCTGCGGCGCGGCGCCGTCCGTCGGGGTCGTCGGCTACCTCACCGGTGGCGGGGTCGGCCCGCTGGTGCGCAGCCACGGCCTGTCGTCGGACCGCGTCCTGGCCTTCGAGGTCGTCACCGGCGACGGCGAGCTGCGCCGCGCGAGCGACACCGAGAACCCCGACCTGTTCTGGGGACTGCGCGGTGGCAAGGGTGCGCTCGGCATCGTCACGGCCGTCGAGATCGAGCTGATCGACCAGCGCGAGATCTACGGCGGCAGCCTCTGGTTCGACGAGCCCGACGTCCCGGCCGCGTTGCGCACCTGGGCCGTCTGGTCCGAGCTGCTGCCCGACGAGGGCACCACCTCGTTCGCGATCATGCGGATGCCGGTGATGGAGGGCGTGCCGCCGTTCCTGGCGGGCAAGACCACGCTGCACGTCCGCTTCGCCTGGACCGGCGACCCGGCGGTGGGCGAGGAGATGATCCGCGCCCTGCGCGCGGTGGCCGCCCCGCTCGTCGACACCGTCGCCGTGATGCCCTACAGCCGCATCGGCGAGATCCACGCCGACCCCGACGAGCCGATGCCGGCGCACACCAACCACGTGCTCCTCGAGCGCTTCGGGGCACCGGGGGCCGAGCTGCTGCTCGGACTGGCCGGGCCGGGCACCCCGACCATGCAGAACGTCGTCGAGATCCGCCGGGTCGGGGGTGCGATGCGTGACGCACTGCACGGCCCGAGCGCCTTCGCCTGGCGCGAGGCCGAGTACATGGTGTTCACCGCCGGCGTGCTCGTTCCGGAGATCGCCGACCCGCTGCTCGCCGACGCTCGCCGACTTCTCGCCGGCCTCGCCCCGATCACCGCCGAGGGCGCCTACCCGAACTTCGCATGGGGTCACGGTCCACAGTGGGTGGAGCGGGTGTACCCGGCCGACGTCGCGTTGCGCCTGCGCCGCATCTCCGAGCATTACGACCCCGCGGGCGTCATCGACCAGTCCCGCCAGTTCCGCGCCCTCTGACAGCCCCCACCCCACCCCACCCCACCGCACCCCCCACCCC
>JAEXPS010000259.1 GCA_023438885.1 Actinomycetes bacterium | reverse complement strand
GGGTACGCGTTCGACCGAAGAAGTGGCGCTCGACGGAGGAAGTGGCGCTCGGTGGAAGAAGTGGCGACCATGCGGGGCGGCGCGGTGGGTCAGCGGGCGGGGGGTGGTTGGTCAGCAGGGCGGGGGGCAGCGAGGGCCAGCAGGGGGTCAGCGGGCGGCGCGCAGGCGCAGGCCCAGCAGATACAGCTCGCAGCCCAGGCACAGGCCGAACGCGGCGTTGAGGAACGAGGCGACCAGCACCAGCGCCGCCGCGACCGGGATCGCGGCCGCCACACCCGCCAGCGCGAGCACCAGCCCGACGCCACTGATCACCAGCCCGACGAGCTGCGCGAACCGCGGCGGGCGAGGGTCCTCGAGCTCGTCGGGCGCTGCCAGACGAGGCCGGACGAACCGCCGGAACACCCAGCCCTGCCAGGTGGCCCCCGGCCCGCGCACCGCGCCCAGCGCGAACGACGCGACCAGCACGGCCAGCACCACCAGGGCCGCAGTCCCGGTGCCGAGCAGCAGCACGGTGATCGCCAGCACGGCGGTGATGCCCGCCACGAAGCGCGGCCCGCGCGGGTCGATCCCCCGCGGCGCGGCGGGTGCGGCCGCGGACGGGGACGACGACGCCGCGGCGGGATCGGCCGGGCTCGGCGAGGTGGCGGCGGCCCGCGATGCGGAGGCCGGGGACGACGAGGACATGGCAGCTCCTGTGACGAGAGGGTGCGGCAGCCGCGCCCTCAGCGAGGCGGCGTCAGCCGACGGGACAGGCCGCGTCCAGAGCGGCGAGGGCCTGGTGGCGGCCGGTGGCACCCGACATCCGGCCGACCACGACGCCTGAGCCGTCGAGGAGCAGGACCGTCGGGGTGCGCATGACGTCGAACCGTCGCACCAGGTCCAGCCGCGAGGCGACATCGAGGTCGACGTGCGAGACATCGTGACGCTCCGTCGCGATGTCGGCGAGGACGGCATGCGTGCGCCGGCACGGCGTGCAGACCTCGCTGGAGAGCTGCACGAAGGTGGCCCGCGTACCCAGCGGCACCCCGAGGTCGTCGGCCGTCAACCGGTCCGCGTGCGGGGGATCGGGTGTCCCGGCGGCCTGGCGAACGTCGGCAGGCACGGCCGTGAACCGCCCGTTGCGCCGGCTCCACGCCAGGCCGAGCACGGCGGCCAGTGCGAGCACCGCGACCACGAGCGCGACGCGGGCGGCCGGGCTCACCTCGGAGCCCCAGCGAGCGCGAGGTTCGGCGCGCGGTAGGGGCCCGCGGCCGCACCAAGGCTCGCGTTCGGCCCGGTGCTCGCGGCTGCCGTGAGGATGGGAGCAGCGGGCGCGACGCGGGCGGCCGGGCTCACCCGACGAGCACCCGTCCGACGATGTAGACCACGGCACCGCTGACGGCCACAGGGAGCGCGGCCGCGGTCAGCGAGGGCAACAGGCGCTTGAGCTCGACGAGCGAGTCGAACAGCGCGTCGAGCGCGGCGACCAGCACCCCGACGGCGAGCCCCAGGGCTGCCCCTGCCTCGACCGTGATCCCGTGCAGGAGCCAGCCGGCTCCGGCGCCGATCCCGGCGGCGACCAGCGCGGTAAGGACCGACGACAGCCAGCGCGGCACCTCGAACGCGGACACCGCGGCGCCGACGGCGAGCGCCAGCGCCCCCACCACCACCAGCGGCGTGCCGTTCGGCAGGGCGTCGGTGGCTACCCAGCAGGCGGCGGTGAGCGCCAGCACGGCGCCCGCGATGGTTCCTGAGACCGACTCGACCATCCGCACGCGCCCGTCACGCCGCAGCAGCTCGTTGACGAACGAGACCAGCAGGGCGCATGCCGTCACCACCGCCAGCCCGGACAGGCCGGTGCCGGTGTACCAGACGGCGAACACGGCGCCGAGGCCGGTCAGGCCGACCACCGCGGCCGAGCCCGGCCCGAAGGGCAGCCCGGCCAGATCGGGCCATCCGGCGGCAACGACGACGACGAGCACGGCCGTCACCACCAGCAGGGCGACCGGGTGCAGGTACCCGGCGAGTGCCGCCGCCGCAGCGAGCGCGGCCGTGACGACCGAGCGAGTGGCGAGCGTCACGGGCGCTAGTGTCGCAGATCGAACGGGTGCTGCGACCGCCCCTCGGGACGGACGGCACCCACGCCGTGGACGGCTACGCGGTACCGTTTCCACACTCGCACGCCTGGAGGCCCGCCGTGGCAGACCTGCTGCTCCTCACCCCGGCGTCCGGTGGCTCGGCTCAGGTGCTTCCCGCTCTCGGCCTGCTGTCCCACCGGGTCCGGGTGCTTCCGGTCGAGCCGTCCGCGCTCGTGGACGCCCCGGATGCCGACATCGTGGTGCTCGACGCACGCCGCGACCTCGTCACCGCCCGCACCACCTGCCGCCTGCTGCGCGCCACGGGCCTGGCCGTGCCGCTGGTGCTGGTGCTCACCGAGGGCGGCCTCACCGTGGTCACCGCGGAGTGGGGCGCCGACGACATCATCCTCGAGCACGCCACGCCTGCCGAGGTGGAGACCCGGTTCCGGCTCGTCATCGAGCGCGCGGCGGCCGCCACCTACGACGACGCTCCCCAGGAGATCTCGTCGGGCGACCTGACCATCGACGCGGGTGGCTACACCGCTCGCCTGCGCGGCCGCCCCCTCGACCTGACGTACAAGGAGTTCGAGCTCCTCAAGTACCTCGTGCAGCACCCCGGCCGCGTGTTCACCCGCGCCCAGCTGCTCCAGGAGGTGTGGGGCTACGACTACTACGGGGGCACCCGCACGGTCGACGTCCACGTGCGACGCCTGCGCGCCAAGCTCGGCCCCGAGCACGAGCAGCTGATCGGCACCGTGCGGAACGTCGGCTACCGCTTCGACCCCCCGAAGGAGCGTCGGGGGGCCCCCCCGCCCCCCGCCGCCCCGGCCCCCGCCC
>JAEXPS010000240.1 GCA_023438885.1 Actinomycetes bacterium | reverse complement strand
GGGGGGGGGGCCCCGCGGCGGGGGGGGCGGCCCCCCCGCCCGCCACTCGTCAGGCAGGTGGCGCGAGAGATCGACGAAGCACACCGGCGCCGCGTCCTGCGTCGTTGCTGCGGGCTCGTCCGCGAGGCGCAGCGGTCCGCGCGGGCGAGGGTCGCCGGGCGGCTCGCCCGGATCCTTCCGACGCGCCGGCCGCCCGAGGCCGCCTGCTGCGCCGGATACTGGGCGCCATGGAGAGCACCGCATGAACGTGGTTCCGATGACGGCCGAGCACGCGGCGGCCGTTCTCGACATCTACGCCGACGGAGTCGCCACCGGGCACGCGACCTTCGAGTCCGGCTCACCGGCCTGGGAGGCCTTCGACACCGGCCACCTGCCCGCGCACCGGTTCGTCGCGGTCGACGACGAAGGCGCGGTGCTCGGCTGGGCCGCCGCGTCACCGGTCTCGGGACGCTGCGTCTACGCGGGCGTCATCGAGGACTCGGTGTACGTCGCACGGACCGCTCGAGGGCGGGGTGTCGGCCGCGAGCTGCTCGCCAGACTGCTCGCCTCGGCGCGGGACGCCGGCGTGTGGACGGTGCAGGCGGGCATCTTCCCCGAGAACGAGCCGAGCGTGGCGCTCCACCGTGCTGCCGGCTTCCGCGTGGTCGGCACGCGGGAGCGGCTCGGTCGGATGAGCCACGGCCCGCTCGCGGGGCGATGGCGTGACGTGCTGCTGCTCGAGCACCGCCGGGACGACGACTGACGGTGTCTTCTGCGGCGTGCGGCCGCGTCGCCGATGCGGCTGCCGGTGGGTCACCTTGCGAGACGGTGCCGGAACGGCGGCCCCGGCGGGCGAGGACTCAGATGCCGCCGGCCGCGAGCACCAGGTGCCGACTGGTCCTTCGGAGCGGGATCATGACGCGGTACCTAGGCATGCGCTTCGCTCTTCTCTGCGCTCGCATCACGGTTGTCGGGTCGCGTAGCCGGGGTCGCGGGCAGAAGCAGCGCGGGGAAGAACGCGACGGCCGCGAGCACCAGAGCCCACCCGAAGGTGTGGGCGAAGGCGGCGGCGATCGCCTCCGGCGTCGGAGCCCCGCCGCTTGATGCGATGGCGCTCGTGATCTGGGTCTGGAGCACGACGGCGAGGATCGCGGCGCCGAGGGAGCCTCCGAGCTGTTGGAAGATGCGCACGGCGCTCGTCGCCCGCGGGATCGCCGCTCGGTTCACGTCGCGGTAGGAGGCGGTCGTCGCGGGGACGGTGGTTGCCCCGAGGCCGATCCCGGCGATGAACCCCGCGAGAAGAAGGAACGGTTGCGAGGTCCGATCGTCGACCTGCGTGAGCATGCCGAGACCGACCACCGTGAGAGCGACGCCGACCAGCACGATCCACCGCGGCCCGATGCGGTCGGTGAGGCGGCCTCCGACGATGAGGGCGATAGCCATGCCGATGCCTTGCGGAAGGGCCAGTAGTCCGGCGTGCAACGCGGACCATCCCCTGGCCTCCTGGAGGTAGAGCGGCACGACGAGGGCGATCCCGAACATGGCCACCCCGAACAGGAACATCACCGCGGAGGCGGCGCTGAAGCTGGGAGCTCTGAGCAGTCGGAGGTCGATCAGCGGCTCGACGCTGGTCGTGGTCGCATGGACGACGAAGCCTGCGAGCAGGGCGGCACCGGCGATGAGCGGGACCAGCACCTCGGCCTGGTAGAACCCGCCGAGCGAGCCGGCCCGCGCGAGGCCGTAGACGATGCCGGCGAGTGCAGGCGACAGCAGGCACAAGCCGAGGACATCGAGGCGTGCAAGCTTCGCGGAAGCGTTCTGTCCGCGGGGCATGTACCGCGCGGAGGCAATCAGAGCGGCTCCGCAGATCGGGAGGTTGATGAGGAACATCCAGCGCCAGCTGAGGCCGGTGACGATGGCGCCGCCGGCGACCGGGCCGAGGACGATGCCAAGCATCGCGGGCAGTCCGACGGCGCCCATGACACGCCCGAGCTTGTCCGGGCCGGCGGCCTGGGCAAGGAGGGCCTGTCCGAGCGGGAGCAGCATGCCCGCGCCGAGCCCTTGCACGATGCGGGCGACGATGAGCGCGGGCGCGGACCAGGACACTGCACAGGCCAACGACGCCAGCCCGAACACGATGAGGGCGAGCATCCACATCCGGCGGGCACCGAAGCGGTCGACCGCCCATCCGGTGACAGGAATCACCATCGTCATCGACAGCAGGTAGCCGGTGGTCACCCACTGGATCGTCGGGACATCGACGGAGAACTCGTCGCGGAGGGTGTTCAGTGCGACTCCGACCATCGTCCCGTCCATCTGGACCATGAACGTGCCGAGGATCACCACCACGATGACCCGGACGAGGCTCCGAGGCAGCGGCTCGACCGCTGCCTCGGACACGCGGGCCATCAGAGCTCGCCGCTTTCGAGCGCGGCCAGCAGTTCCCACGCGTCCACGCCGGCAAGCGCAAGCAGGCGCGGGACAGTGCCAGCGTCCTGGTCGAGGACGGCGCGCAGCAGCGTCGTAGAGCCGATGCCGTTGCCCATCGCCTTCCGCGGCGACTGGGGGACGACCGCTCGACGCAAGACACTCTTCGCCGAGGTGGCAAGCGCCAGCGATGACTTCGATGGGGACCGCGGTATCGGAGTCGGCTCGACGCCGGCAAACCGCAGGCTCCGCTCGCGTTCCTGATCGATGAGTCCCAGCAGACGCTCGGCGGTGAGGCCCGCGTCAGCGAGTACCCGTTGGGCGGGCGACCCCGCGCGTTCGCTCAGCGCGACCAAGAGGTGCTCGGACTCGATTGCCGTGGCCCCGCTCGCGCGGGCGTGCTCCTGCCCGCGGCGGACGACCCAACGGGCCTCGTCGGTCAGTCGGTCAAACATGGCGCCTCCTCAGGTCGACGCCTGCATCGATCAGGCGCTTCGCGTGCTTCTGGTGAACGGCCTGGCGAGTCACGCCGAGGGCTTCGGCTACCTGCGTCCAGGTCCAGCCGGCGCGCATCGCCCGCTCGACCTCGACGGCCTCCAGTTGGTCCGCACGCTGACGCAGCGCCACCACGGACGCGAGCCCATCGGCGATCTCGCCTAGCTGGGGCGGCATCTTCTTGCTCACATAAGCAAGCACACTTGACAAACGGGTGGTTGTCAAGATGACTTGCTTAGGGCGAACGGCGCGATGACCCGCAGGCGCTGTAGGAACTCGAGCAAGTTGTCTGCGCACGAGCCCCTGACTGCAGGTGGACCCGTGACTGCAGGTGGATAACTAGGTGGGACGCGTCGCGTCTCACCTACCTGTCCGAATCCCCAGATCGTCACTCTTCCCGCCGCGGAGGGCGCCGCCCCTGATCATGGCGTGTCATCTCGTGATCATCGACGAATGCTCCGTTGACGATTACGGGAACGGTCGCCGAGGCGTCTAGGGCGGCGGCGACGGTGACGTCGGCCGCGAAGCCCCTCTCAGATAGCTCACGACCGCCGACGCACTCGTGCAGGAGCCGTTCCAGTGACATGGCCGACGCGCGGAACAAGGCACCCGCGGCTGTCGCCTCGGGGCTGAAGGTGTCCCCGTACCCCATCGCTTCCAGGTGCGAGAGGATCGCCCCGGCGCCAACGTGATCCTCGAGTGCGGGGCGTAGGGAGCGGTCGAGGTCCCACCGCTCTCCGGCCGCGATCACCCCGACGCTGTGCCCGACGTCCAGGGCGCGCGCCAACCGAGCCGCGACCGCGCGTGCGTTGCGCAGGCAGCCGGCGACCACGGTCGACCCCGTAGCCACGGCCTCCAGGACGATGGTCGACCCGTTGGGCGAGGGGAGCACGAGACGCCCGACGGGCGGGAGCTCGAGGAGCGCGGCTGGAGACAGCGACGGTACGACGACGGCGCCCTCCTTCGTCGCCTCGAGCCGTCCCACGGCCAGGGTGGCCCCGTGGTTGGCCGCGGCGGCCCGGGCCCGCTCGCCGTCCCAGGGACTGGGAATCACCCGTGTGCCCCGTTCGACCGCAACGGTGACCGCGGTCGAGAAGCTCAGGACGTCCACCACCACGGTCCAGTCGGCGCGGCACCTCACGGCGCCGACCGGTCCCCAGTCGAGGCGCACCGGGTAGCTTCCCTGGCCGAACGCCTCACTCACGTACCGAACCCTAGAGGCGAGAGGAATCCGGCGCCCTCCTCGCGGACAGATAGGTGGGAATCGGACAAGCCGCTGACAGGTCGGTGGGATTCGGACGGGTAGAACGGCATCCGACAGGCGTCGAGATGCGGTCCACTCCAGCCGTCAGGAACGGTCCGGTCGGCCCCGAGCAGACTGCAGGGTTCGTCATCGCCGCCTTCGCACTCGTCGTGGCCGGTGGTCTGCCTGGTCCTCCCAAGGGGCCGCGAGCGCGGCAACGGGGCAGACGTTGATCCAGACACAGATGCACGAGGACGCGGCGCAGCCGTACGTGTGGGTCGACCTCCGGCCCGACGAGCACGCGCAGCTGCTGCTCCTGGTCGGCAACAGCGGACCGACGGTCGCGACAGACGTCCGCGCCTACGTCGAAGGCGACATCGACGTGGTGGGCGATGCGCGCGGGCCGTTTGGCCCCATCCCCACGCTGCGTTACGCAGTCGATCCCGCCGACATCCGCGCCAGCCTTGCCGTCCCTCCCGGCACCCTCAACGGCGTTGCGTGGGCAGTCAAGGATCTCGGGCCCGCCACACCGGGCAGATGCGCGACGACGCCGGCGCGCAGCAGCCGCCACGCGCACCAACGAGGACGACTGATAGTCGCCTGGGCCACGCTGATGGAGCGGTGACCCGATCAGGCGCCGGACGGCGGTCAACGACACGCCCACGTTCATCTCACGCGGTTCGGGGTGGACTTTGCGTACACGGTGCGCACCTGAACGCCCGAGGCCCTCCCGCTCTTCCGAGCAAAAGGGCCTCTGACGTGCTGCGATGAGTAGCGGGGGCAGGATTTGAACCTGCGACCTCTGGGTTATGAGCCCAGCGAGCTACCGAGCTGCTCCACCCCGCGTCGGCCCGTACAGGTTACCCGACCGCGCGGCAGCCCCCAAATCGCCGCGGGCGCGCGGGAGCCTGAGGGCCCGATCAGGGCTGGCCGGGCTCCGAGTCGCCGAGCTCGACGAGCGACGCGATCACGTCGTTCGAGAGGGTCGCGGCCATCGCGTCGATCTGCTTGACGTGCTCCTTGCGCGATGCCTTGGCTTCGTTCGTGGCGACGGCCAGCGCGCTCTCGATCTGGTCCGCGCGCTTCAGCCAGACCTTCGCCTGAGTGTCATCGACCGACGAGTCGCCGGCGTCGTGCGCGTCGAGAAGCCGCTGCGCGTGGCTGCGGACCGCCTCCAGGGACTTGCGGATCCGGGCCTCCGGCGTCTTCGCCTTCATCGCGTCGCCGAACTTGCCGCTGAGGTCGTGCACGTAGCGCTGCACGGTCTCGTTCTGCGCGTAGGCCAGGGCGAGCGCCAGCGCGCCCTTCTTGACCAGCGGCCACGCCGCCTTCGCGGCGAGCCCGGCACCCTTTGCCACCGCACCTGACGCCATGCCGATCTCCTCACACGTGTGGAGGGAGCGTATCCGGCAACCACAGCAACCCTCGCCGCTCTCGACGGCGTAGGCCGCTCATGGCACAGACGGATCAGCGGCTCGCCATGAGCCGGCGGAACCGGGCGCGGAGCACCGGGTCGCAGACGTAGACGTACGTCCCCCTGATGCCACGGGTGAGCAGCACGCCGTAGACGTTCGAGATGAACACCAGCAGGTCGTCGTCCGAGTACGTGATGCCCAGCATCCCGTTGTTGGCCTTGCCGCGGGTGTCGAAGTAGGAGTCTCGGTCGATCCGCAGCCGGCCGGACGGCGCATCGAGGCGCAGGTCGGGACCGATCACCACCCCCGCGTAGTTGAGGTCGTAGCCCTGGACCGTGTGGATCGATCCCATCTCGTGGAGCGAGCCGGAGGAGTTGATCCAGTCGACGGGCTTGACGTTCCACCGGAGGCGCCGGCCGTCGAGCTCGATGTCGTAGGCAGAGGGATCGCCGTCCACTCCCTTGGTCGTCCACGGCCACGCGAAGCCCGCCACGCAGCGCGCGAGCCCCTCGGAACGGTCCTTCGCGACGATGGCGTCCTGCATCGCCCCGAAGTCGTCGAACAGCGCGAGCTCGTAGTCCGCGAAGTACCGGCGGTCGGCGGGCGGGGTGTTCGAGACGAGGGCTCGGGCGTAACCGATGTAGTCCTCACCCGCGCGGACCCGCATCTGGGTGGTCAGCGTGTAGTGGGAGTGCTCGGCCCTGGCCGTCGCGACGAGACCGTCCAGCGTGCGAGACGGCAGGTCGGAGGGTCGGATCGACTGCTCCCTGTCGAGCAGCAGCAGGCGATGGGCGCTCTGGGCGCGGACCCAGTCGAGCTGGGTGATCGTGCGGTCGTCGCCGCCGAACAGCCGCTCGTTGATCGCGACGAACTTGGTGTTGAGCGCCGGGAACGGCTGTGCGGCACGCTGCCCGAGCCGGTGGGCCTCGTCGACGATGAGCAGGTCGAACGGCTGGTCCGACTCCCCGACCTGGAACGGCGTCAGCACCATTCCCGGCGAGAGCCCCGGCGTCTTGCTGAACACCCGCTTGACCGATGCGCGCAACGACTGCTGCGGCACGACGAGCGCCATCCGGAAGTCGTGGAGCACCTCGCGGTAGCCCTCGATGAAGAAGTCCGAGAAGAGCGAGTCGCCGTCCGGTGGCTCGGCACCGTCGGCGGCATCCCTGATGTCGGCCAACAGCTTCATGAGGAAGATCGCGACGACCGTCTTCCCGGTCCCCGGGCCGCCCTCGATGACGCTCGTGCTGTCGATTCCGCGCTCGAGCCGCTCGAACAGGCCACTGACCAGGTCGAACACAGCGACCCGCTGGTCGTCGGTCAACGCCTTGAACGGCGAGAGCTTGAAGAGGTCTTGGTTCTGGATCCACTCGATGTCATGCGAGAACAGGCCTTCGGAACGAAGAGCCTCGAACACGTCCTTGAACATCTCGCGGTACCGCGCGCGGTCGAAGTAGTCAGCACCGCTCATCCCGCCGTTGCCGTTGAGCGGGCTCAGCCTGCCCTCGCCCGCGAACCACCCGATGAGGTGCGACTCCAGGTCCAGGCACACGGACTGGTTGAACTCGTCGTCGATGACGATCCGGGCGCGCGTCAGCGTGCGCTTCACGTCGTTGGCAAGGTGCTGCCGGAGCCGCGACAGGGCCGAGGAGGTCTGCCCGACGTAGACGCGGCTCTCGTCGTCCAGCGCGTAGACCACGGGCCAGTTGCGATGCTTCGGGTCGAGCCGGCCCCAGGCATCGACCTGGCCGGGCGTGAAGCGGAACGGCTCGACCTTGAACCCGCTCATGCCTCGGGCTCCCGTGGGGACGGCCGATCGCCGTCGTCCCGGCCGCGGGCGCCAGCGAACTCGTCGAGGACCGTCCCGAACGGCATGGCTGGAATCTACCGACAGCAGGGGTTCGCCCACCGAGAGATCGGCACTCGTTCCTGCCGGCGGCTCAGAACCCCACGCCGCGCCGTGCCGGTGGTGCTCGCCGGCCTTCGCGCGCTCGTCGTTCACGTCACCGGAGGTGTCGTGCTCGAGCGCCACCCCATCCGCCGAGCGCCAACTCTTCCGCCGAGCGCGTGCTCGTTCGCCGCGAAGAAGGGAGCGCTCGGCGAAGAGAGTGGCGCTCGGCGTAGAGGGCGGCGCTCGGGGAAGAGAGTGGCGCTCGGCGTAGAGGGCGGCGTTCGGCGTAGAAAGCGGCGCTCGGCGTAGAAGGCGGCTTGCCGCTTGCTCGCTTCAGGCGCTGGCCGACGAGCTACGCCGGCTGGATGTCCCTCCGGGCGAACCGGTCCAGCCCGGCCCACGTCAGCCCCGCCGCGACGAGCGTCAGCACCACCAGCGGCGTCCATGACATCGGCTCGAGCGGCAGGTACGGCGTCGCGCGCAGCGGCATCGCGTCGAGGAACCACTGCGGCAGCCCGAACACCTCACCGAGGATCGTCAGGAACCACATCGCCGCCATGACGCCCCAGGCGATCGGCACGGCCAACCGTGGGACGAAGCCCCACAGCGCCACCGCCAGCCCGACGAACACCATCACCGCCGGCCAGTACGCGAGCGCCGCCAGCGCGAGCCGGCCGCCCTGCGAGGAGTCCCCGATCGACGAGCCGTACACGGACCCCAGCAGGTAGCCGCCGACGAGCAGCAGCACCGCCGACCACGCCGCAGGGATCGTCAGGCGCTGGAGCGCCCAGCGCCACCGGGAGATCGCACCCGCCAGCTGCGGCTCGATCATCCCCGAGGCCTCGTCGGCCCGCAGGGACACCGTCGTCTGGAGGGCGAAGACCACCGTCACCAGGGCGATCATCGAGACCAGCAGCGAGAGCAGGGCGGTGACGCCCTCACCGCGCAGCAGGTCGTCGACTCCTCCGCTGGCATCGTCGATCAGGTCCGTCATCGCCTCGATCACCGAGCCGAACAGGGCACCGGCCAGCACCACGGCGATGGTCCAGCCGATGATCGGGTTGCGCTGCAGCCGCAGGGCCAGGCCGAGCGGGGAGGCGTAGCGCTTCGGCGCCGCGGGGCGCCCCCTCTTCTCCGCGACGAGCCCGGCGCCCAGGTCACGCCGGGACTCCAGCCACGCGGCGAGCACCAGCAGCGCCGCGGCGAAGCCGACGAGCAGCGCGAAGGGCCACCAGCGGTTGCCGGCGTACGGCTGCATCTGCTGGCCCCAGCCGATGGGCGAGGCCCACGTCAGCGCACCCGAGCCCAGGTCACCGACCATCCGCAGCACGTAGCAGACGACGATCACCGTGGCGCCCAGCGAGTTGGCCCCGCGCGAGGTGGACGAGACCTGCCCGGCCACCGCCCCGACGCCCAGGCCGACGAGCCCGATGCCGGTCACCGAGGCTCCGAGGATGAGTGAGCCGGCGATGCCGGTGCCCTCCGGGTCCAGGCCGCCGCCGATCGAGACGAGGGCGAGCCCGAGGCCGATCGCGACGCACAGCAGCCCGTTGACCATCCACGACGCGACCGAGTAGGCGTGCACGCCCAGCATCCGCGAGCGCAGCAGCTCGGTGCGGCCCAGCTCCTCGTCGGCCCGCCCGTTGCGCGTGACGAGGAAGACGACGCCGATGGCGAGGGCCAGGACGACGGTCATCCAGCCCTTGGTCCAGACCGCGCCGCCCATGGTGTTCGCCGCCGGAGACAGGCCGGTCAGCGCCTTGATGCCCGGAGTGTTCGAGAGGGCGGCGAAGTCGTCGAGCGCCGCCTGGTCCGGGAACATCTCCCGGTAGTAGGAGACGACGTACTGGTACATGCCGACCAGCACGACGAACCACACGGCGAGCCGCACGCGGTTGCGCCGCAGGATCAGCCGGGCCATCGCGCCGAGGCCGGCCAGGCTCCCCGACCCGGCACGGCGCGTGACGGGCGCGGCGG
Organism: Actinomycetes bacterium; assembly: GCA_023438885.1. Classification (GTDB taxonomy): domain Bacteria; phylum Actinomycetota; class Actinomycetes; order Actinomycetales; family Cellulomonadaceae; genus Cellulomonas. The sequence continues at coordinate 5,614 of JAEXPS010000240.1, read as the reverse complement.
CCCGCGCCTGGACGGTGGTGGTCACTTCTCGCTCCCGGTGGTGGCGACGGCGAGCTCGTCGCCGTAGTGACGCAGGAACAGCTCCTCGAGCGAGGGCGGGTTGGCCACCAGCGAGCGCGGGTGGAGCGCCGCGACGGCCGCCAGGACGGCCGGCAGCTCGGCCTCGTCGACCGCGAAGGTGACGTGACCGTCCGCGACGGCCAGGTCGTGGACGCCCGGCAGCGTGGCCAGGCCGTCCGCGCCGCCGTCGACGGCGATCGTCAGCTGCGAGCGGGTCAGGTGGCGCAGCTGCGCCATGCTGCCGGACTCGACAGTGACGCCCTCGCGGATGATCGTCACGCGGTCGGCCAGCTTCTCCACCTCGGCGAAGATGTGGCTCGACAGCAGCACCGAGCGGCCCTCGGCCTTCACCTCGCGGATCGACTCGGTGAAGGCGGCCTCCATGATCGGGTCGAGGCCGGACGTGGGCTCGTCGAGGATGAGCAGCCTGGCGTGGGAGGCGAGGGCGGCGACGAGGGCGACCTTCTGCCGGTTGCCCTTGGAGTAGGTGCGGGCCTTCTTGGTGGGGTCGAGGTCGAACCGCTCGAGCATCGACTGCTTGCGCTGGGGATCCAGCGGCCCGGAGATGCGGCAGAGGATGTCGATCGCTTCGCCGCCGGTGAGGTTGGGCCACAGGCTGACGTCGCCGGGCACGTAGGCGATGTCGCGGTGCAGCTGCACCGCGTCGGCCCACGGGTCGCCGCCGAGGACGGTCGCCCGCCCGCCGTCGGCCTTGAGCAGGCCGAGCAGGATGCGGATCGTGGTCGTCTTGCCGGCGCCGTTGGGGCCCAGGAATCCGGTGACCTGGCCGGTGGGGACGGTCAGGTCCAGCCCGGCGAGGGCGCGGACGCTGCCGAAGCTCTTGGTGAGGCCGGAGACGTCGACGGCCATCTCGTTCGTGGACATGCGGAGGTTCCTTCGTCGTGCAGGTGACGAGCGCGCGGCGGGCGCCGCGACGCGGACTAGGAGGACGCGTCCATCTCCCCCGGCGGGTCGCCGATGTAGACCAGGTAGTCGTCGAGCATGCGGCGCGTGGTGAACAGACCCTCGGTGAACAGCTCGAGGGTCGGCAGGATCTGCGCCTGCCCGCCGGAGCGCAACGCCTCGACGAACCCCTCGGGCGTCGCGTCCGGCATGGTGAGGAACTGGATGAGCAGGGCGCCCATCGTCTGGTAGGTCATGTAGCGCACCCGCGCCTCCTCGTCGCGCGAGGGGCGGATCAGCCCGGAGTCCAGGCTCGCCTTCATCACGTGCCGAGCGCTGTCGATCAGGTGCTCGAGGAACGCTCGCGCGGGGGGGCCGCCGGCGTGGATGGCGCGCAACATGTAGACCATCAGCTGCGCGGCGGGCCCGGGCTCGGTCAGGCGTTCGACGAGGTACGCGCTCGGGTCGGCGATGCCGCTGGTCTTCAGCTCCTCGTAGCGGCGCAGCACCTCCTCGTCGCACTCGGCGCGCAGCTGCTCCTTCGCACCGAAGTGGTGCGTGATCAGGCCGGGCGAGACGTTGGCGCGGGCGGCGATGGCGCGGAAGGAGGCGCCGAAGCCGTCGTCGGCGAAGCACTCGATGGCCGCGTCGCGGATCCTGGCCCGCGCGGTGAGGTCCGAGGCCGGGCGGCCTGCGGCTGTACGCACAACCAGCAGGCTATACACGTGACCAGTCGTGGCGCAAGTGCCGCTCCCCGCCGCCGAGTTGGCGCCCCCACTTCTCTTCGCCGAGCGCCGCAGGGCAACGCCCCCCACTTCGCCGAGCGCCGCGGGGGCGCCCCCCCACTTCGCCGAGTGCCGTCGTCGGCCGCCGAGTGCGGGGGAAGTATGTACCGCACTCGGTGAACAGCTGCGGCACTCGGCGTGGGGGGCACTCGGCGTAGGCGGCACTCGGCGTAGGCGGCAGTCGGCGTGGGGGGGACTTGGGCGGGGAGAATGGGTGGGTGACGTTGCAGGAGCTGGCGGAGCGGGCGGTGGGGCTCGTCGGGCGCGACGCGGAGCGCGCGGAGCGGGCGGTGGTCGGCATCACGGGCGCGCCGGGCAGTGGCAAGTCCACCCTGGGCGAGCACCTGGCCGCCGCGGTCGCCGCGCTCGGTGTCGCCGTGGTCCGGGTCCCCATGGACGGCTTCCACCTCGCGGACGACGAGCTCGTGCGCCTGCGCCGGCGCGACCGCAAGGGCGCCATCGACACGTTCGACGTCGACGGCTACGCCTCGGTGCTGCGCCGCGCCCGCACCACGCTCGCCCGCACGGTCTACGCGCCGGACTTCGACCGCACGCTGGAGCAGCCCGTCGCCGGCTCCATCCCGGTGCTGCCGGAGGCCCGTCTGGTGATCACGGAGGGCAACTACCTGCTCTCCCCCGACCCGGCGTGGCACCGGGTCCGGGAGCTGTGCGACGAGGTGTGGTTCTGCGAGATCGACGGCGAGGAGCGGTTGCGGCGGCTGGTGGCGCGCCACGAGCGCTTCGGCAAGGCGCCCGACGAGGCACGGGCGTGGGTGCGCCGAGTCGACGAGCCCAACGCGGCACAGATCGAGGCGTGGCGAGGATCCGCCGACCTCGTCGTCGACCTGCTAGGCCTCGAGCTGGCCGCCGGTCGCGACTAGCAGGGGCTCCCGCGCCGGGGTCCGGGTGCGGCCCCAGCGCAGGCAGAGCGCGGCCGCGGCGCCCATCACGGCCCAGCCGGCGATGATGTCGAGGGTCCAGTGGTTCGCCGTGATGACGACCACGAACGCGGTCAGCGCGGCGTAGCCCACGGCGAGGGCCCGCAGCCACCAGCGGTGGGTGGCGACGAAGACCGCGATCGCCACCCACAGCGACCAGCCGGCGTGCATCGACGGGAAGGCCGCCAGCTCGTTGGTGAACCCGCCCATCCCCTTGGGCGCGGAGGCGTTGGCGCCCCACCAGCCGTGGTCTGCCGTGACGGCGAGCATGTCGACGTACGGCCGGCCGAACAGCCGAGGCGGGGCGGTGGGCAGCACCAGGTAGAGCACCAGGGCGCCGGCCGTGGCGGCGATGAGCGTGGTGCGCAGCCGGGGGTACACGGAGCGCCGATAGCGGAACAGCAGCACCAGCAGCAGGCCGGTGACCAAGAAGTGGCCGGAGGCGTAGAAGAAGCTCGCCGCGATGCTGCCGCCGTGGCTGCCGAGCGCCCACCGGTTGAGGCTCGCCTCGAAGTCGAGCTGCAGGTCCGCCTGGAGCCGCAGGATCCGCAGCGCGTTCTCGCGCGCCTCGATCCGCTCGTCCCCGGAGAAGGAGCGGATCACGGAGTACGCGCAGTACAGCCCGGCCAGGAGCACCACCTCGGCGAGCGCCGGGTGGCGGCGGCGCCAGGCGCCGAAGCCGGACGCCGGGACGTCGTCGACCGGTCGGTCGACTGACACGCTGCGTTCCGCAGCCACGGCTTGCACCCCCCGGCGACATCGCTGCTGGACGGCCAGATGCTATGCCGTCCGCCGGAGGTTACCTGGGGCTTTAGGCCGTCGTGGCCACGTGTCCACGCCACGAGTGGGCCGGCGAGTACCCGAACAGCTCGCGTGCGGCGTCGATCGCCAGCAGCGTCTCGTACTCCTCCAGGGGGCGCGCGAGGGGCACGTCGGGGAACACGGTGGCCATCAGCTGTGCCGAGGGGACGTTCATCACGGTGTCCGCGGCGGCGATCACCACGTTGTGGTCGCCGGTCGTCGGCGCCTCCAGCGCGAGCCTGCAGGCGGCCGCGACGTCGCGGACGTCGACGTAGCCCCAGAGGTTCCACATGCGCGACCGCACGTCCGTCCAGTACGAGGGCACGCGGGCGTAGTCCTCGGGGCGGTGGATGTTGGAAAGACGCAGCCCGACGAAGGGGATGCCGCTCCACTGCGCGACGTGGTGCGCGGTGGCCTCGCCGAGCACCTTCGAGAGGGCGTAGGTGGACCGGGGCACCGGGAAGTGGGCCTCGTCGACGGGCGCGTACCGCGGCGGCGTGTCGGGGCCGAACGACAGGCCGAGCGTGGTCTCGCTCGAGGCCCAGACGACCTTGGCGAGCCCCAGGCGGGCGGCCGCGAGGAACACGTTGGAGTTGGCGGCGGTGTTCCGGTTGAGCGTCTCGGGGTCGGTGGCGTGGCCCGGAGCGGGGATGTTGCCGAGGTGGACCACCGCGTCGCTGCCCGCCAGCACCTCGACGGCCTGCCCGTAGTCCGCGAGCTCGGCGCGCAGCAGCGGGACGCCGAGCGTGGCCGACTCCCCCGTCACGCCGGCCGCGTCGGTCGCCACCACCTCGTGGCCGTGCTCGCGCAGGTCCGCGACCACCGCGCGGCCCGCCTTTCCCCATGCACCCGTGACCGTGATCCGCATGGGCCCATCCTCGCAGCGCCAGGAGGCCCCTCGGTCGCCGCGCGCGGTGCGTGCTGCGGCCCGACCGGGCCGCGCGCAAGGATGGCGGCGTGAGTGACCTGCGCGGGCAGCTGACCGTCTACCTCGGCGCGGCACCCGGGGTGGGCAAGACCTACGCGATGCTCGACGAGGCGCACCGGCGGGTGGCGCGCGGCACCGACGTGGTGGTGGGGCTGGTCGAGACGCACGGCCGCGCGTCGACGTCGGCGCTCCTCGAGGGCCTGGAAGTGCTGCCCCGCCGGGACGTCGCGTATCGCGGCGTGACGCTCACCGAGCTGGACGTGCCGGCGGTGCTCGCCCGAGCCCCGCGCGTCGTGCTGGTCGACGAGCTGGCCCACACCAACGCGCCCGGCAGCGAGCACCCCAAGCGCTGGCAGGACGTGCAGCAGCTGCTGGCGGCCGGCATCGACGTGGTGACCACGGTGAACGTGCAGCACCTGGAGTCGCTGGTCGATGCCGTGGAGGCGATCACGGGGGTGCGCCAACGAGAGACGGTGCCCGACGAGGTGGTGCGCGCCGCGGACGTGATCCAGCTGGTGGACCTCTCACCCCAGGCCCTGCGGCGCCGGCTCGCCCACGGCAACGTGTACCGCGCCGAGCAGATCGACGCCTCGCTCTCGTCGTACTTCCGCGTGGGGAACCTCACGGCGCTGCGAGAGCTCGCGTTGCTGTGGCTCGCGGACCGGGTCGACGACGCGCTGACGGCCTACCGGCACGACCACGCGATCGAGGCGTCGTGGCCGGCCCGCGAGCGCATCGTCGTCGCGGTCACGGGCGGACCCGAGTCCGAGACCCTGATCCGGCGCGGGGCACGGCTCGCGCAGCGCTCCCCCGGGTCGGAGCTGCTGGCCGTCCACGTGCTGGTCGCGGACGGCCTGGCGGACGCCGGCGCCGCCTCGATCGCCGCGCACCGCACGCTGGTGGAGTCGCTGGGCGGCACCTTCCACTCGGTGGTGGGCGAGGACGTCGCGGAGGCCGTCGTCGAGTTCGCCCGGGGGGTCAACGCGACGATGATCGTGGTCGGCGTCACGCGGCGGTCGCGCCTGCGGGCGGCGCTGTCGGGGTCCGCGGACGTGGAGGTGGCACGCCTCGCCGGGTCGATCGACGTGCACCTGGTGACGCACTCGCTCGCCCGCGCGGGGCGGCCGCGCCGGCTGCGGACCGCGTCCGCCCAGCCGCGCGGGCGCGGCGTGGCCGGCTGGGTGCGGGCGTTCGCCCTG